>NZ_JAFEHE010000005.1:0-364977 GCF_016887925.1 Pseudomonas sp. MIL9
TTGGCTCAGCAATCGTTGGTTACATCTTTGATTTCTCGCGGAGTAACTTGTGATGCTGATAATCTGTTGACTAGCAGTCTGACTCCACAAGCACCCACACGAATTGCTTGATTCAGTTGTTAAAGAGCGGCTGGTTAAGATCTTTCGTCTCAACCGAGGCGCGCATTCTACAGCAGCCTCATTTGCTGTCAAGTGATTATTTTCAGAAGTTTTCAAGGATTCCTTAACAACTTCAACCACTTGCGCTTTCGATCTCTCGTCAGCGGGAGGCGAATTCTACAGCGTTACTCGCTGCTGTCAACACCTCTTTTTCAACTTCCTTCGCGCTTCGATGACCTGAAGCAACCCGCTGCCGAAAACTGCGTAACTCATTGTATTCCAAGGAGTTTTCCGTTTCGACTGCGCCGGAAGTGGGGCGAATTATAGGCTTCCAGAATCTGCCGTCAAGCACTGATTACGCTTTCTTGGCAGAAGAGGCCTTTTTTATCATCAAACGCGGGATTCGCCGGGTTACAGACGGTAGCCGCAACACTAATAGCAACGCCCCCACAGCGGCATATATAGCCCACTCTCTCAGATCGGCGCGCACAATCCAGAGCATATGCAGCAATCCAAGCACCAAAACCACATAAACCAGGCGATGCAATTTCCTCCAGTGCACACCCAGACGTCGCTGACTGTATCGATTGGAAGTCATTGCCAATACCAACAAGCAAAAAACACCCAGCGCTCCGACAATAATGTATGGGCGCTTGCGTAACTCGACACCCAGCTGCGACCAATCAAATCCGAGGATAAACGCCAGATAAGCGCTCAGGTGCAGAACCACATAAGCAAAACACCACAAACCCAATTGCCGCCTGACCGCAATCCACCCCGCCCAACCGGTGAACTTTTGCAGAGGCGTCATGCTTAATGTGATGAGCAGAAGAACAAGGGTCCCCAAGCCCAAACGGTCGACCAATACTTTCCCCGGGTCCGGGCCAAGCACATCAGTCCAGGCTTGATACAACCAGAACAGGGGCCACACCAACGCGGCAACAAAGACTCCGACACGCCAAAGCGGATACCGCATCAGTAGTTCTTCCGCAAATCGAGCCCGCTATATAGAGAAGCAACTTCATCAGCGTAGCCATTGAACATTTGCGTATCACGTACGTTGGGCTTGAAAAGACCACTCGGCAAGCGACGTTCACGAGCCTGTGTCCAGCGCGGATGGTCAACCGCAGGATTCACATTCGCATAGAAGCCATATTCCTCCGGGGCAATATTCTGCCAGGTCGTTTTGGGCTGCTCATCGACCAGGCTGATCCGCACAATGGACTTAATGCTTTTAAAGCCATACTTCCAGGGCACTACCAGACGCAACGGCGCACCGTTCTGATTCGGCAACTCACGCCCGTACATCCCTACCGCCAGAATCGCCAACGGGTTCATCGCCTCATCCATGCGCAACCCCTCTACATAGGGCCAGTCGATCAAAGCGAATCCGGATCGCTGCCCCGGCATGCTTTGGGGATCCTGCAGCGTCTCAAAACGAATGAATTTGGCTTTTGACGTTGGCTCAACTTGCTTGAGTAACGCCGAGACGGGAAAACCGATCCATGGAATGACCATCGACCAGGCCTCCACACAGCGAAGGCGGTAGATTCGCTCTTCTAACTGATAAGGCTTCAGGAAGTCTTCGAGCGCATAGCGTCCCGGCTTACCCACTTCGCCATCCACCACCACAGTCCATGGCTCAGTCTTTAACGCGCCGGCATTGGCTGCAGGATCACCCTTGTCGGTGCCAAACTCATAGAAGTTGTTGTAATGGGTAGCATCCTTGAAAGGCGTGATCGCCTCATCCTTCACGGTGACCGCCCCCCAACGGGTGGAAGGAAGTTTTTCGCTGAACCAGAAAGGCGCCTTGCCAGGCTCGACATCCGCATAACGCGCCACCTCATCGGCACCAGCCCAACGAGGAAGGCCGCTCAAGGCCAAACCGCCCAGGGCAGCACCCAATACATTACGTCGAGATAGATAGATGGATTCAGGCGTGACATCCGACTCATGACAGTCAGACGCCTTGGGGATTTTGATCAGCATGGCTACTCCGCAGCATTGGAGAACAGATGCACCAACAGACTGCGGAGTATGAGGGAAATTACATCAATCGACGCTTTTTCGCCGACGAAGATGTAACAAGTACTGCACCGGACCGGAAGCCGCGTAGGCGAGGAAAACCAGCAGCAGGATGCGCGGAGGATCACTGAACACTACGGCGAAGACCAGCACCACAGCCAGGATTGCCACGAAAGGCACACGCCCCTTGAGGTCCAGCTCCTTGAAACTGTTGTACTTGATGTTGCTGACCATCAGCATGCCAGCAGCCGCGACCATCAAAGCCACCAGGAAGGACATCTTGGATCCCTGGATACCGTAGTCACTGAACGCCCAGACAATCCCCGCCACCACACCAGCGGCAGCCGGACTGGCCAGGCCAATGAAATAGCGCTTATCGGCGGTGCCGACCTGAGTGTTGAAACGCGCCAGACGCAACGCCGCGCCAGCTACATAGATGAAAGCCACCATCCAGCCGACCTTGCCCATGTCGCCCAGCGCCCAACCAAATGCCAGCAAGGCAGGTGCAACACCGAAGGCGACCATGTCCGACAGCGAATCGTACTCGGCACCGAAGGCACTCTGGGTATTGGTCATGCGCGCGACACGGCCGTCGAGACCGTCGAGCACCATGGCGACGAAAATCGCGATGGCCGCGAATGCAAAATACTTGCTCGCGCCAATCGAATCACCCGCACTCAGGGCGCTCTGCGCGCTCATGGAGTTGATGATGGAATAAAAACCTGCGAACAGATTCGCAGTGGTGAACAGATTCGGCAGAAGATAGATACCACGATGCCGGACTTTACGGCCTTCAGCGTCATGCCCTTCTTCAACATGCTCATCGATGGGCAGCAGGCTTTCGGCGTCAGAAGCCTGGCTCGGCTCTTCGGGACGTTCGCTCATGGACAATACCTTGCAACGGGGTGGAAAGTTTCGACAGATGTCTGCGGCAACGGTTCGCATCGCAAACGATGCAGCTTTATACCAGAACCGGCCCGCCAAACGAAAAAACGCGGCCTGGGCCGCGTTTTTCGTACAAGGACGTGACTTAGTTTTTGGCTTTGTCGACGATCTTGTTGGCACCGATCCACGGCATCATGGAGCGCAGTTGCTCGCCGATGATTTCGATACCGTGAGCGGCGTTGTTGCGACGCTTGGCGGTCATCGAAGGATAGCCGGTAGCACCTTCGCTGATGAACATCTTGGCGTATTCGCCGTCCTGAATACGTTTCAGGGCGTTGCGCATGGCCTGACGGGATTCGGCGTTGATAACTTCCGGGCCGGTCACGTACTCGCCGTATTCGGCGTTGTTGGAGATCGAGTAGTTCATGTTGGCGATACCGCCTTCGTACATGAGGTCAACGATCAGCTTCAGTTCGTGCAGGCATTCGAAGTAGGCCATCTCTGGCGCATAGCCAGCTTCAACCAGAGTTTCGAAACCAGCTTTGACCAGTTCCACGGTACCGCCGCACAGAACGGCTTGTTCGCCGAACAGGTCGGTTTCTGTCTCGTCCTTGAAGGTGGTTTCGATGATGCCGGTACGACCGCCGCCAACGCCTGCCGCGTAGGACAGAGCAACGTTTTTGGCGTTGCCCGACGCGTCCTGGTAGATAGCGATCAGGTCAGGGATACCGCCGCCCTTCACGAACTCGGAACGTACGGTGTGGCCCGGAGCCTTCGGCGCGATCATGATCACGTCGAGGTCAGCGCGCGGCACAACCTGGTTGTAGTGGATCGCGAAGCCATGGGAGAAGGCCAGGGTGGCACCTTTCTTGATGTTCGGCTCGATTTCGTTCTTGTACAGGGAGGACTGGAACTCGTCCGGGGTCAGGATCATGACCAGGTCGGCCGCTGCAACAGCGGAAGCAACGTCGGTCACTTTCAGGCCGTGAGCTTCGGCTTTGGCAACGGTGGCCGAACCTTTACGCAGACCAACGGTAACGTCAACGCCGGAGTCTTTCAGGTTGCACGCTTGGGCGTGGCCTTGGGAACCGTAACCGATGATGGCAACTTTCTTGCCCTGGATGATCGACAGGTCGCAGTCTTTATCGTAGAAAACTTTCATGAATTTCCCCTATATATCCAGGCCGTTCAGGCCATTCGCTAATTTGGTTTAGATGCTGAGTACTTTGTCGCCGCGCGCAATCCCGGTGACGCCACTGCGTACAGTTTCCAGGATCGAGGCGGTGCCGATGGACTGAATGAAGCTGTCGAGCTTGTCGCTGGTACCGGTCAATTGAACGGTATACACGCTGGCGCTGACATCGACGATCTGTCCACGGTAAATATCGGTGGTGCGCTTGATCTCGGCGCGTTGGGCGCCGGTGGCCTTGACCTTGACCAGCATCAGTTCGCGCTCGATGTGAGCACTCTCCGACAGGTCGACCAGCTTTACCACTTCGATCAGCTTGTTCAGGTTTTTGGTGATCTGCTCGATGATCTCATCATGGCCGACAGTGGTCAGCGTCAGACGCGACAGGGTCGGGTCTTCGGTTGGCGCCACAGTCAGGCTTTCGATGTTGTAGTTGCGCTGCGAGAACAGGCCGACTACGCGAGACAAAGCGCCGGGTTCGTTTTCCAGAAGCAAGGAAATAATGTGCCGCATGATTAAGTACGCTCCGTCTTGCTCAGCCACATATCGCGCATGGAGCCGTCTTTGATCTGCATCGGGTAGACGTGCTCGTTGGCGTCGACCTTGATGTCAAGGAACACCAGGCGATCCTTCATCGCGAACGCTTCCTCCATCATCGGCTTCAAATCCTTCAAGTCGGTGATGCGCATGCCAACGTGACCATAGGCTTCAGCCAACTTGACGAAGTCCGGCAACGATTCCATGTAGGAATGCGAGTGACGCGCACCGTAGCTCATGTCCTGCCATTGGCGGACCATGCCAAGCACGCCGTTGTTGAGCAGGATGATCTTCAGTGGCAAGCCATGTTGCAGACAGGTCGACAACTCCTGAATGTTCATCTGAATGCTGCCCTCACCGGTCACACAGGCGACTTCAGCATCCGGGAAGTTCAGTTTCACGCCCATCGCAGCTGGCAAACCGAAGCCCATCGTGCCCAGGCCGCCGGAGTTGATCCAGCGATTCGGCTTGTTGAAACGGTAGTACTGGGCCGCGTACATCTGATGTTGACCCACGTCGGAGGACACATAGGCATCGCCATGGGTCACTTCGCTCAGCGTCTCGATCACAGTCTGAGGCTTGATGATGCTGCCATCACCCTTGTTGTAAGGGAACATGTCGCGATCACCACGCCACTCCTCAATCTGCTTCCACCAGGTGGCGACCGCTTCCTTGTTCGGGGCCTCGCCGATTTCCTTGAAGGTAGCGACCATTTCGGTCAGTACGCTTTCCACCGGACCTACGATAGGAACGTCGGCCTTGATGGTCTTGGAGATCGAAGCCGGGTCGATGTCGACATGAATGATCTTGGCGTTCGGGCAAAACTTCGAAGCACCGTTGATAACGCGATCGTCGAAGCGCGCGCCGACTGCAAGGATCACATCGGCATGGTGCATCGTCAGGTTGGCGGTGTAGCTGCCATGCATACCGAGCATGCCGACGAACTGGCGGTCGTTACCCGGATAGGCGCCAAGGCCCATCAAGGTGTTGGTGACCGGTGCGTTCAGCAGTTGCGCCAACTCGGTCAACGGCGCGGAACCGTTGCCCATGATGACGCCGCCACCGGCATAGATGATTGGCCGCTTGGCCGCCAGCAGCATTTCCACGGCTTTGCGGATCTGGCCCGAATGGCCACGCACTGCCGGGCTGTAGGAACGCAGCTTGGCTTTTTTCGGGAAGACGTATTCGAACTTCTCGGCCGGGTTGGTCATGTCTTTCGGGATATCGACCACTACCGGGCCCGGACGACCGGATTGCGCCAGGTAGAAAGCCTTCTTCATGACTTCCGGGATTTCCGATGGATGCTTGATCATGAAGCTGTGCTTCACGATCGGCCGGGAGATACCGATCATGTCGGTTTCCTGGAATGCATCCGTGCCGACCATGGTGCTCGGCACCTGGGCGGTCAGAATCACCATCGGGATCGAGTCCATGTACGCAGTGGCGATACCGGTAATGACGTTGGTCGCACCCGGTCCGGATGTCACCAGTACGACACCGGCCTTGCCGGTGGCGCGCGCATAACCGTCAGCCATGTGAGTGGCAGCCTGCTCATGACGGACAAGAATGTGCTGAACGGATGGCTCTTTGAACAGTGCATCGTAGATATGCAGTGCGGCACCACCCGGGTACCCATAGATATACTTGACGCCCTCGTCACGCAAAAAGCGGACGATCATTTCACCGCCAGATAAAAGCTCCACGTTGTTCACCTCTAAAACGCCAGAATACCGCCCACATATAAGGGGACGGGTCTTAATAGGTTTACTTCCCAGCAGAGCATGAGCGACGGTGGTCGCCGACTACGTCAGCACTGACTGAGCAAGTATTGGGATCGTCCCAAGTGTTGCGGGCCTTTCCCACCCAGCGCGAGGTAACGCGTTGCGGGTGTAACAGGTCGGCGCGGATGTGCGCCTCATGATCTGCTGAGTGGGTCTGCTTCTGGCAGTCCCTCTACAGCGGACTTTGGATTCTTCTGTTTCGTCCCCTGCAAGTCAAGTCGTCTATGTGCTTTATTGAACTAAGCACATGAGAAAGCAAGAAAAAACCGTGAAACTGCATGAGTGTTAGCTTCAATTGCGCAACCCGAGACAAGGAATTGGACAATCCGCGACGGAGAGAGGAAGTACAGGGAGCGATACGGCGACTGGATGACGTTCAACGGCAGGAGCCGCGTCAGCGAAACGCAGATACGAATAGCGAACAACCGCCAGTAGACATGCAGCAACCGGACTTGCGCTCATCGCGAACAAGCCCGGTTGCTACAAGGGATCGAACTCAGCGAGAAGCTGTGATCAGCACATCGAACTCTTTGAGCAACATTTGCAACTGCCGATCTTTTCCCTGGACATTACGGCCAGCGAAGACCATTTCGGCCATTTCCTGAATCCCCGATGCATTGGGCAAAGGCAGATCCTGCTCCAGAATCATTTTCATGCGAGGCAAGAAAATCCATTGCAACCACTGCTCGAAATCCAGCGTATCGACCGAGAATGGCTCGACACTGGAAAGCGCCTCGGCGCTTGGCATGACGTCGTCCCACCAGCCCTGAATCCGCAGTTCACGCTCGATCAACAGCAACTGATCGGCAATTTTGTTAAAGCGCTCGTCCATCACGACGCTACCTTGGCCTTCTGACGGGCCAGCGCTGCGCCGGCGGAGTCACCCTGCTTCTCGCGCGCCTGGGCAATCAGCTCCCACAGGTTTGCCTGCAATGCCGGACGACCGTTGGCGAAGGTCAGGCCACGACGAGCGAATTGCTCGGCCTGCGGCGCATCACCTTGAGCCATACGCACTTGCGCCAGGCGATAAAGCACTTGTGGCTCACGGGGTGCGACACGCTGGGCGCGCTCGAGGCTCGACGAAGCACCATTGAGATCACCGCTGGACTGTTGTTGCTGTGCAGTCGTCAACAGAGCCAGAACCGGACCGTCCAGTTGCTCGTCTGCGGACAGACCACCGGAGCTAGCCGAAGGAATCCCGCTCGGCGCCGATGGCATGCTGTAGCTGCCTTGATTGATCGGCGCGGACTGAACCGGCGCAGTATCGATCGGGCCCGGTGTAATTGGGCCTGGCGTAATCGGCGTGGTGCTGATCGGCGTTGAAGTCGTTGCACCGCCACTTGGCACCATCACGACAACACCGGTATCACCTTGCGGAATTTCCTGCGGGCGGGTTTGCGCCGGGCGTTTCACCGTCGTCTGACGGAAACCGCCATTGTTCGAGATTCGCTCGCTGTTGGAGACGGCGGTACCGGAGTCTTCTACCGGAATCGAGCCACGTTGTACGGTGGAGCAACCGCTGAGCAAAGCCACGGCGGCAACCGCTGGAATCAACCACTTGTTCACTTGATACCCTCTTTGCTTAATTCATCCAGCCCTTGACCCAATCCATCACCGTTTCGCCGGTAGCTGGGCTGTCGCCACCGCAAGCGGCGCCGGGAGGTGGTTCGCTGCCGCGAATATACGGCATCTGTACAGCGCCTGGGCAGTTGGCATCAGAGCCTTGTCCCGTGCGCGAATCGACCCAGGCCTGAACGATATTGTCCGGCTGCGGCATGTCCAGCGGCAGCGGATCGGCCTTGCGCATGAAGCTGGTCCAGACCTGCAAGGCACCGGTAGCGCCGGTAAACGGCGTTTTGCCATTATCATCGCGCCCCAGCCACACCACCGCGAGCAAGTCCTGGCTGAAACCGGCAAACCAACTGTCCCGCGAATCGTTACTGGTGCCGGTCTTGCCTGCAAGGGTCAGGGTTTTCGGCAACACGTTGTAAACCGAACTGCCGGTGCCTTCACGCATGACTCGCTGCATGGCGCTCTGAATCAGGTAAATGGAACCCGGGTCGAAGCGCTGCTGAATCTGGAACGGATAACGCTTGAGCGGTTCACCCTCGGCAGTCAGAACACTGCGGATCCCGCGCATCGGCGTATTGAAACCGCCGTTGGCCAGGGTCTGATACATGGTCGCGACTTCGATCGGCGTCATGCCACCTGCACCCAGCAACATCGATGGGAATGCCGGGAATTCGCGACTTATACCCAGGCGCCCCAGCGTCTTCAGTACATTCGGTACCCCCACCGCCAACCCGAGACGTGCAGTCGACAAGTTGTAGGAATGCGCCAGGCCCTGATAAAGGAAAACCGTGCCATGAGACCGTCGATCATAGTTCTGTGGTTTCCAGACCTGACCGTCCGCGCCTTTGACCGAGAAGGATTCGTCCGACAGCCAACTGGTCAACGTGTACTGGCTCGGCTTCTCCAGCGCTGTCAGATAAACCGCCGGCTTGATCAACGAGCCGATCGGCCGCACAGCATCCAGAGCACGGTTGAACCCGGCGAAACTGGCCTGACGACTGCCAATCATGGCCTGGACTTCGCCGGTTTCCGGATTGGTGACGACCATGGCCGCCTCGACATCATCGGCCCCCTTGCGCCCTGACAGGCGTTTGAAGGTGTCATTGACCGAGGCTTCGGCTTTCATCTGCAGGATCGGATCGAAACTGGTGAAGATGCGCAGACCTTCTTCCGTCAAGTCTTCGTCGCGATAGTCTTCACGCAGCTGACGCTTGACCAGGTCGAGGAAGCCGGGGAACGAGCTGTCCGCAAGGCTGCCACGCTTGGTCACGCCCAACGGCATCTTCTTCGCGGCTTCGACCTGCTCGGCGGTGGCGACGCCCTGCTCCTGCAAGACATCGAGCACCAGATTGCGTCGCTCAAGCGCGCGCTCCGGGTATCGCCGCGGATTGTAGGACGAAGGCCCCTTGACCATGCCCACCAGCAATGCAACCTGATGCAGTTTGAGCTCGGACAATGGCTGGCTGAAGAAGAACTGGCTGGCCAGACCGAAACCATGCACCGCACGCTGGCCGTCCTGACCGATGAACACCTCGTTCAGATAAGCCTCGAGGATTTCACGCTTGTCGTAATGCAGCTCCAGCAGCAAAGCCATCATGGCTTCGGTGAGTTTTCGGCTCAGGCTGCGTTCGTTGGTCAGGTAGAAGTTTTTGACCAATTGTTGCGTCAGGGTACTGCCGCCCTGGCGCATCCGGCCTGACGAGCCGTTGACCCAGATTGCACGGGCAATCGACTTCGGCGACACACCAAAGTGGTGATAGAAGTCACGGTCCTCAACGGCCACCAGGGTGTCGAGCAAGTACGGCGGCACCTGATCGATCTTGATCAGAATCCGGTCTTCGAGGTTTTTCGGGTACAAGCCACCAATCAGCAACGGCTCAAGGCGCACTACCGACAGCTTCGTACCGTTGGTCGCCGACAATTCAGCGACGTAGTCGCCGGAAAAACGCACACGTACCGGTTGCGCCTGCTCCATGCCTTCATAGAACTGGAAGCCACGGGTATTCAGATCAACGGTATTGCCGTTGACCGAGGCAGCACCGGGGCCATTGGCCACGCTTTCACGGCGATAACCCAAGGCGTCGAGTTCGGTGAGAAAGTCATCCCGGCTCAGCTTTTGTCCGACGAACAGCTCAAGTGGACGCGCGTATACCTTGGCCGGAATGGTCCAGCGCTTGCCGGAAAACTTTTCCTGCACGATGGCATCGAGGTAAACCGCGAACCCAGCCAGCGCCACCAGGCCGACCAGACTGAGTTTAAGGGCCCAGCCCAGCCAGGGGCGCAGGCCTCTGGAAGGTGGTTTTTTAGGGGTGCGGGGAGATCGGGTACGAGTCATGGCGGCGGATTATACGCACTTTATTCATACTCAACAGGAGCCCTCCGAGATTGCGTTAGGCTGGCCAGCCGCCATAATGACGGCCTGTATTTTTCCAGACTCTGAAGGATCGCCAGTGAGCCAGTCCCTGATCGCCGCCCTGCAAAACCCGGCCCTCTATCCGCATCCTGTAGAGGGGTTCCAGCTTATCGAGACCCACATTTCCTGGGTTCTGCTTACCGGCCCTTATGCCTATAAGGTGAAGAAGCCGGTGAACTTCGGTTTCCTCGATTTCACCAGCCTTGAGGCCCGCAAGCATTTCTGCGGTGAAGAACTGCGCCTCAACCAACGCCTGACCCAGGATCTTTACCTCGAAGTGTTGCCGATTACCGGCAGCGCCGAGGCCCCGCAACTGGGCGGCGATGGTCCGATCGTCGAATACGCCCTGAAGATGCGCCAGTTCCCGCAGAGCCAGTTGCTCAGCACCCTGCAAGCCAATGGCGAACTGACGCCTGCACACATCGATGCAATGGCTGAGCAAATCGCCCGCTTCCACCTCAGCGCGCCGAAAGTCCCTGCCGAGCATGACGCAGGCACGCCGGACAGTGTCATGGCGCCAGTGCGACAAAACTTCGAACAAATTCGCCCATTCCTCAGCGACAAGGCCGACCTGCTGCAGCTGGAAGCCTTGCAAGCCTGGGCCGAAGCCAGCTTCGAACGCCTCAAGCCGCTGTTTGCCCAGCGCAAGGCTGACGGATTCGTCCGTGAATGCCACGGCGACATCCACTTGGGCAACGCCACGGTGATCGACGGCAAAGTCGTGATCTTTGACTGCATCGAATTCAACGAGCCGTTCCGCTTCACGGACGTGTATGCCGACACCGGCTTCCTGGCGATGGACCTCGAGGACCGTGGCCTGAAAAGCCTGGCACGGCGCTTCATCAGCCAATACCTGGAGCTGACAGGCGATTACCAGGGCCTGGAACTGCTGAACTTCTATAAAGCGTACCGTGCACTGGTTCGCGCCAAGGTCGCCCTGTTCAGCATGCCGGCCGACGCCACGGCGGTGCAGCGCGCCACTACCCTGCGCCAGTACCGCAACTACGCCAACCTGGCGGAAAGCTACAGCACCATTCCTTCGCGCTTCATGGCCATCACCCACGGCGTTTCCGCCGTCGGCAAAAGTCACGTGGCCATGCGCCTGGTGGAAGCGCTGGGGGCGATTCGCTTGCGTTCGGACGTCGAACGCAAACGTCTGTTTGGCGAGCAGACCGTTCAGAATGACGTGCAGGCCGGCATTTATAGTGCTGACGCCAGCGCAGCAACCTACAACCGCCTGCATGAAATCGCCAATGTGATCCTGCACGCAGGCTTCCCCGTAGTGATCGACGCCACGTACCTCAAGCGTGACCAACGCGACAGCGCAGCAAAAGTCGCCGAAGCCACCGGCGCGCCTTTCCTGATTCTCGACTGCAACGCCCCACAGGCCGTGATCGAAAGCTGGCTGGCCCTGCGTCAGGCAGATAAAAAGGACCCATCTGACGCTACGCTGGCCGTGATCGAAGCCCAACAAGCCAGTCGCGAAGCACTGACTCCTGCGGAAATCCTCTGCAGCAAACGTATCCAGACCAATGAAAGCGGGACCCTGGACACCGTTGTCGCACAGATTCGCCAACGCCTGCCGGGCCTGTAGGGAAGTATTTCAGCCGTGAAGCCATCACAGGCTTCACGGCTGTCAAATAGTGGCACTATACTGGCGTCATAAAACCAACAGGTGACATGCCATGAGCCAGCCGAAGCTTCTCGACACCCCGCTTTATGCCCTTCTGCACAAAGACGACATCATCGGCTTCAACAAAGAACGCCCCAAAGATGGACCTATCGATATGGTGGGTGGCGACTTCCGTGGCCTGGATCTGCGTGAGCTGAACGCCGACGGTGTCGACTTTACCGATGCTTATTTCCGCTCCGCCGACTTGCGCGGCATCGACTTTCGCTACGCTTCGCTTGAAGGCGCGAGCCTGGCCCACGCGCAGATCTCCGGCGCTTACTTTCCACCAGAGCTGAGTGCTGACGAGATTTTGATGTCAATGAATTTCGGCACACGCTTGCGTTATCGCACTCGCTGATCATCTGCGTAAATTGACAAGTCCGGCGCCCCCGCTTCGCGCTGGACTTGGGACCAATTGACCGAAGTTTTAAGCTTTTACCCCTGTTTTTCTTCCATTCTCACCGAATTCCCACCCTTCCAGACAATAGCCGCTTAGAAGCGTTTGCGTCGAAAACGACCAAACAATAACGCTTTTCCTGCTGATGGCTACACTCCTCAGAAGCTTGCCCACGCACCATTCGGCCATCGCAAGGAGGCTTGATGAATGATGAATTGCAACACCTGAAGAATCTTGGCAAGACGTCGGCGCAGTGGCTGCATGCCGTGGGCATCCACAGCGCCTCGGACTTGCGTCGCCTGGGGGCGGTGGACGCTTATCGGGCCGTGCGTACGCGGGGGTTCCGGGCGTCGAAGGTGTTGTTATACGCAATCGAAGGCGCCCTGATGGACGTACATTGGAACGACATTCCCGCCGAACGCAAGGAAGCCCTGAACAAACAGCTGGAAGCTATCTCGTCACGCCACAAAAACTGAACGAGTCCGCTCGCCATGTACCTACTCGGGGAACAACCGGCCTACGCCGACGCACTGATCAATCGACTGCAAAACATTCCTGCTCGACTACTGGAAGGCTTGGCTCCTTGCGGCCCTTCCCTGGAATTTTCCGCTGTCGAAGACCTTGGCGCCGCATTGCCCGGTGATCAGCTGTTCATGCTGACAAACGGGCTGCTGCATGGATGCATCAACCATCGTGCCCTGTTCTATCTGCATGAGGGGGATCTCATCGGCCTGCGTCAGGATATGGAATTGCCGCGCTGTCGCTTGCGCAGTGATAACCCGCTGGCGCTGACACCTTACTTGCGATCCGCGGTGTTCCAGCACATCTATGCCGATCCCCGGCGCTCGGAATTGTTCTTGCAATACATGGCAGGGCAGACCGCTTTGCTGTCCGACGCAGTCGCGCGCCTGAAACAGCCGGAGTTTCGCAGCACCCACGGTTTCCAGCGTGTCGCCAGTGGCGAAGCATTGATCCGGCAAGGCGACGAGGCAGACCATGTCCTTGTGATCATTGAGGGGCATGCCGAAGCGTTTGTCGACGGACTGAAAGTCGGCGATGTGCCCAAGGACGAAATTTTCGGTGCCATGGCGGTATTCACCGGTGAGAGGCGCAACGCCAGCGTTGTCACCAGTGAGCCGAGCACCATCATGCGCATTCCCAAGGATCAGTTCATGAGCCTGGCCCAGAGCAATCCAAAAATCGCCAGCAGCCTGATCAATAGCATGGCCCGACGAATCGACCTGCTTAACAAGCAGGTCGCACAGTTGAGCGCACTGAAAACGCCACCTTAAGGCTGAACGTTTACCGGGATTTACAGCAGACAATCGACAGGATTCAAACAAATGAGAAATGACCAGTTGACTTGATAATGATAATCGATATTATTAACGCAACTGGTCGCGAGACTGGTCGATATTCTGGACAGCCCTTGGTTCGGACTCTCAGATTATCTCCTCATCAGGCTTATCACGGTTATTTGACCCGGCTCATGCCGGGTCTTTTTTTGCCTGGGAGAAAGCAGGAGCTACCCAGTATCCTAGGCAGCAGGCCACTGCATCAGACATAGACATACGCCACTTGATCAGTTGTTTGCATTTTTGAACGTCGGCTCGGGCCTATCTGCACATGAGCGACAAAACCTGAGGATGGACATGAAATTTCTTTGTGCCAGTGCCGAGCTGGCCGATGCCTGCAGCCGCGGGTTCGAAATCGATGGCCAGAAGCTCTTCGCCGTACGCCGGGCCAGCCAGGTATACGTCTATATCAATCGCTGCCCGCACCGCGGCGTCGGACTGGAATGGACCCCGGACCAGTTTCTCGACCCCAGCAACAGCTTGATCCAGTGCGCCACTCATGGCGCCCTGTTTCTGATCGAGAACGGCGAATGCGTGGCCGGGCCTTGCGCGGGACAATCGCTGAAGCGCATCGATTGCCGCGAGGACGCACAAGGCCTCTGGATCAGCCTTTAATCACCGAGCAACACCTCCAGGCGCCGATCGACCCTCATTTCCTCGTGAGTCAATCGCACACCGTACGCCAGCACCTCGACCCCGCACGCCACGGCCTCACGCAGCGCCGCGGCGTAGGCCGAATCGATTTCTTCAGCCGGACGTACAGCATCGATACCGGTCAGGTTCACGCAGTACAACTGCACAGCCCGAACTCCGTCTCGGGCCAAATGCGCCAATTCACGCAAATGCTTGGCCCCTCGCTGCGTCACTGCATCGGGAAACGCCGCTACCGATGAGCCCTCGAAACCCAGTGTCACACTTTTGACTTCCACAAAGGCCGGTCCACCCGGGTAATCAAGGCGAAAGTCGATCCGGCTGTTTTCCTGGCCGTAGGCGACCTCGCGCTTGAGACCGGTGAAGCCGCCCAGCTCAGCGATGACTCCACCGCGAAGCGCCTCCTCCACCAGTCCGTTGGCCCGCGCGGTATTCACGCAAAACAGCCGTCCGTGTGGGGTTTCGCCCACTTCCCATGTTCCCGGCAACTTGCGCTTGGGATCATTGGAGCGGCTGAACCAGACCTGCCCGCCTTCGACCTGACAATTGAGCATCGAACCCGTATTCGGACAATGAATGGTCATCAACTCGCCGCTAACGGTTTCGATATCGGCGAGAAAACGCTTGTAACGACGAATCAGTCGACCTTCTTCGAGTGGCGGATCGAAACGCATCAGCCTTGCCAACTCCGCAAGCCGCGAGCAATCCGTTGGACCGCCTCGTGCAAGCGCTCAAGATTTTGGGTGTAGGCGAATCGCACATGATGCCCGGCTTGATAGCGACCGAAATCCAGCCCCGGAGTAAACGCAACGTGTTCGGTTTCGAGGAAGTGGCGACAGAACGCGAAGGCATCACCGCCGAACTTGCTGATATCGGCATACAAATAGAACGCCCCTTCCGGCTCAACGGCAATCCCGAAGCCGAGCTCCCGCAGGGCGGGGAGCAGGAAATCCCGACGACGACCGAACTCCGCTCGGCGCTCTTCCAGAATTTCAATGGTTGCGGGCTCGAAGCATGCCAGCGCAGCGTGCTGCGCCATGCTCGGAGCACTGATGTAGAGGTTCTGGGCGAGTTTTTCCAGCTCACCGACGGCGGCATCCGGCGCGACCAGCCAGCCGAGACGCCAACCGGTCATGCCGAAATATTTCGAAAAACTATTAAGGACGAAGGCACTGTCATCGACTTCCAGCACACTGGCCGCATCGGTGCCATAGGTCAGGCCGTGATAGATCTCATCCACCACCAGATGACCGTGACGCTCCTTGATTGAGGTCGACAGCGCGGCCAACTCGTCGCGGGTCAAAATCGTCCCGGTCGGGTTGGCCGGTGACGCTACCAGCGCGCCGACACTGTCATGATCCCAATGCCGCTCGACCAGGCCCGGGGTCAGTTGATAACGCACCTCAGGGCCGACAGGAACAAGCTGCGCGGCGCCTTCCACCAAGCGCAGGAAATGCCGGTTGCACGGGTAACCCGGGTCCGCCAGCAGCCAATGCTTGCCCGGGTCGACCAGCAACGCACTGGCCAGCAACAACGCACCAGAGCCGCCGGGCGTGATGAGGATCCGCCGCGGGTCGATGTTCAGGCCATAACGCTGCTGATAAAAGCCTGAAATGGCCTCACGCAGTTCGGGAATGCCGCGCGCGGCGGTGTAACGGGTCTTCCCCGCTGTCAGCGCTGCCTGGCCGGCGCGAATGATCGGCTCGGCGGTGGTGAAGTCCGGCTCACCGATTTCAAGGTGAATCACATCATGACCGGCCGCTTGCAATTCATTGGCACGCGCCAGCAACGCCATGACATGGAAAGGTTCGATCGCACGACTGCGGGCACTGTAGGACTGAGCCATTGGCCTTCCTTCAACGGGGAAAAAGAACCGATTCTACCCAAGCACAGGAACGAGCGAGAACCTAAAGCGGTCACACGCCATACAACCTGGCCGAAAACAACTCAAACGAGCCCCCACGGTTTGACTAAAATCATTAATTGAGCAGCGCTCCAGAACCACCAGACCGCGCTTTGCCGGCCTTTGCAAGCCCCACGGGCCGCAGGCTCGACATCCGGGAGTAGCGCGGTCTGATTTGATCTGGTAAGTTCGCCCGCTTGCAGCCGCAGGGCCGGCAGGTGTCGGTGATGGAGCAATCCTGCGCAGATGGATTACAAGAGTAGAGGCGGTCTATTTCATGTCCACCCAAGCAAAGCAACAAGCGAATCAGGCGATCAGCGGCTTCGAGCCCTATGTTCAGAAAGCTGGCGAAGAGTACATGGGCGAGCCCATGCGCAAGCACTTCACCAAGGTTCTGAACCAGTGGAAAAAAGAGCTGATGGAAGGTGTCGACAAGACTGTGGACCACATGAAGGACGAAGCGGCCAACTTCCCTGACCCGGCAGACCGTGCCAGCCAGGAAGAAGAGTTCGCTCTCGAGCTTCGAGCCCGCGATCGTGAGCGCAAGTTGATCAAGAAGATCGACAAGACGCTGCAACTGATCGAAGACGAAGAGTACGGCTGGTGTGAATCCTGCGGCATCGAGATCGGCGTCAAGCGCCTTGAGGCACGCCCTACCGCTGACTTGTGCATCGACTGCAAGACACTGGCGGAAATCAAGGAAAAGCAAGTCGGCAAGTAATTGCGACTTGAACGAAAAACGGAGCGTGCGAACGCTCCGTTTTTGTTTCTGTGTTTCTGTACAGGAGCGAACTTGCTCGCACTGGACGACAACGATAACGCGCGCCATTTGACGGCTCGCGGTGTGCAGACGTTTTTTCGCGAGCAAGCTCGCTCCTGCAGCTTGATATGCGCCTCTCCCGACCAAATAACATCGCCCATATGACCGCCATCACCTCCCCCACCTACATCGGGCGCTTTGCCCCCACGCCCAGTGGCCACTTGCATTTCGGTTCGCTGGTCGCGGCGCTGGCCTCGTATCTCGATGCGCGCTCGGTCGGCGGCCGCTGGCTGATGCGCATGGAAGATCTCGACCCTCCCCGTGAAGAACCCGGCGCTCAGGCGGCGATTCTCAAGGCTCTGGAGAGTTACGGGTTCGAGTGGGATGGCGAGATGGTCCGCCAGAGCGACCGCCACGATGCCTACGCCGAAGTACTCAATCGCCTGTTCAGTCAGGGCCTGGCCTACGCTTGCACCTGCTCGCGCAAACAATTGGAGCCCTACCACGGCATTTATCCGGGACTGTGCCGCAATGCCGGCCACGGCACCGAAGATGCGGCGATTCGGATTCGCGTCCCTGAGCTGGACTACCACTTCATTGACCGGGTGCAGGGAGAGTTCCACCAGCACCTGGGCCGGGACGTCGGTGATTTTGTGATCCGTCGCCGCGACGGGCTATACGCTTATCAACTGGCCGTGGTGCTGGACGATGCCTGGCAAGGCATCACTGACATCGTGCGGGGCGCCGACCTGCTCGACTCCACCCCGCGCCAGCTGTATCTGCAGGAGCTGCTCGGCCTGCGGCAGCCGCGTTACCTGCACATCCCGCTGATCACCCAGCCCGATGGCAACAAACTGGGCAAATCCTATCGCTCGCCCCCGCTCACCGCAGACCAGGCCACGCCGTTGCTGCTGCGAGCCTTGCGCGCACTCGGGCAGAACCCCGGCAACGAACTGACTTACGCCACGCCACGGGAAGTGCTGAACTGGGGCATCGCCCACTGGGATGCCATGTTAATCCCGCGCACACTGAGCCTGCCCGAGGCACAGCTACAGTGATCTTGCTTGCAGTGGCGCACCCATCCGTTACCATCGCCGCACGTTTTCGGGCACGCGCATAAAAAAGAGAGGCCGGGATGTACATCTATCGCTTGGTCCTGCTCCTGGTAGTGGGGATTTACCTGTTTTCCCCGGCCATCATGGATTGGTGGATCGACGCCACTGGCGCCTGGTACCGGCCCTATTTGCTCTGGCTGATCCTGATCGTCGTGACCTTCATCCTGCAGAGCCAAAAAGATGCCGATGAGCTTTAGCCTGACCCAGATGATCCTGATCAGTGCCGCATACCTGGCGGTGCTGTTCGGCGTGGCCTGGATCAGCGAACGGGGCATGATCCCGCGGGCGATCATTCGCCACCCGCTCACCTACACCCTGTCGCTGGGCGTCTATGCCAGCGCCTGGGCGTTTTACGGCACCGTGGGCCTGGCCTATCAGTACGGATATGGATTCCTGTCCAGCTACCTCGGTGTGTCCGGGGCGTTCCTGCTGGCGCCGGTGTTGCTGTATCCGATCCTGAAAATCACTCGCACCTATCAGTTGTCCTCCCTCGCGGATCTGTTCGCGTTTCGCTTCCGCAGCACCTGGGCCGGCGCGTTGACCACGATTTTCATGCTGATCGGCGTGCTGCCATTGCTGGCGCTGCAGATTCAGGCGGTAGCCGACTCCATCGGGATCCTCACTCGCGAACCGGTGCAGCATCGCGTGGCCCTGAGTTTCTGCGCCCTGATCACCCTGTTCACGATTTTCTTCGGCTCCCGGCACATTGCCACTCGCGAGAAGCACGAAGGCCTGGTGTTCGCGATAGCCTTCGAATCGGTGATCAAGCTGATCGCCATCGGCGGCGTTGGCCTCTATGCGCTCTATGGCGTATTCGACGGTCCGCAACAGCTCGAACTGTGGCTGCTGCAAAACCAGACCGCCCTCGCCGCCTTGCATACACCGCTGCAGGAAGGCCCGTGGCGCACGCTGCTGCTGGTGTTCTTCGCTTCGGCGATCGTGATGCCGCACATGTACCACATGACCTTCACCGAAAACCTCAACCCGCGCTCGCTGGTCAGCGCGAGCTGGGGCCTGCCGCTGTTCCTGTTGCTGATGAGCCTGGCAGTACCGCTGATTCTCTGGGCCGGCCTGAAACTCGGCGCGACCACCAACCCGGAATACTTCACGCTGGGTATCGGCATCGCCGCCAACAGCAAGGCCCTGGCGCTGCTGGCTTATATCGGTGGATTGTCCGCCGCCAGCGGCCTGATCATCGTGACCACCCTGGCGCTGTCGGGGATGGCCCTGAACCATCTGGTACTGCCGCTGTACCAGCCACCGGCCGAAGGCAACATCTACCGTTGGCTGAAGTGGACGCGCCGGGCGCTGATCGTCGCGATCATCATGGCCGGCTATGGCTTCTACCTGCTGCTGGGCGCCGAACAAGACCTGGCCAACCTCGGCATCGTCGCCTTCGTGGCCACCTTGCAGTTCCTGCCGGGCGTACTGTCGGTCCTGTACTGGCCGACCGCCAACCGTCGCGGTTTCATCGCCGGGTTGCTGGCGGGGATTCTGGTCTGGCTGGTGACCATGCTGCTGCCGCTGGTCGGCAACCTCCAGGGCTTCTACATTCCGCTGCTGAACATGATCTATGTGCTGGACGATACCAGCTGGCACATGGCCGCAATCGCCTCGCTGGCGGCCAACGTACTGATGTTCACCCTGATCTCGCTGTTCACCAACGCCAGCACCGAAGAAGCCAGCGCCGCCGAAGCCTGCGCCGTAGACAACGTGCGTCGCCCGCAGCGCCGTGAACTGCACGCCGCCTCCCCCCAGGAATTCGCCACGCAACTGGCCAAGCCCTTGGGCGCCAAGGCCGCGCAGAAGGAGGTCGAGCAAGCCCTGCGTGACCTCTACCTGCCATTCGACGAGCGTCGGCCTTACGCCTTGCGCCGCTTGCGCGACCGGATCGAAGCCAACCTCTCGGGCCTGATGGGACCGAGCGTGGCCCAGGACATGGTCGAGACGTTCCTGCCTTATAAGGCCGGCGGTGAAAACTACGTCACCGAAGACATCCACTTCATCGAAAGCCGCCTCGAGGACTACCACTCTCGCCTGACCGGCCTGGCCGCCGAGCTCGATGCGCTGCGCCGCTATCACCGCCAGACCCTGCAGGAATTGCCGATGGGCGTCTGCTCCCTGGCCAAGGACCAGGAAATCCTCATGTGGAACAAAGCCATGGAGGAGTTGACCGGGATCGCCGCGCAACGCGTGGTCGGTTCGCGCTTGAGCACCATTGCGGCCCCGTGGAAAGAACTGCTGCAGGGCTTCATCAACGTGCCGGACGAACACTTGCACAAGCAGCATCTGGCCCTCGACGGTCAAACCCGCTGGCTGAACCTGCACAAGGCGGCGATCGACGAACCGCTCGCGCCGGGTAACAGTGGCCTGGTGTTACTGGTGGAAGACCTGACCGAAACCCAGATGCTCGAAGACAAACTGGTGCACTCGGAGCGCCTGGCCAGCATCGGTCGCCTCGCGGCTGGCGTAGCCCATGAAATCGGCAACCCGATCACCGGGATCGCCTGCCTGGCGCAGAACCTGCGCGAAGAGCGCGAAGAAGACGGCGAACTCAAGGAAATCAGTGGTCAGATCCTCGAACAGACCAAACGCGTATCGCGCATCGTCCAGTCGCTGATGAGCTTCGCCCATGCCGGCAGCCATCAGCACAGCGACGAGCCCGTCTGTCTGGCCGAAGTCGCCCAGGACGCCATCGGCCTGCTGGCATTGAACCGACGCAATTTCGAAGTGCAGTTCTACAACCTGTGCGATCCGGACCACTGGGTCGAAGGCGACCCGCAGCGTCTGGCACAGGTGCTGATAAATCTGCTCTCAAACGCCCGCGACGCCTCGCCTCCCGGCAGCGCGGTGCGCGTCAAAAGCGAAGCCGGCGAGCACACGGTCGACCTGATCGTGGAAGACGAAGGCAGCGGAATACCTTCGAGCATCAAGGACCGATTGTTCGAACCTTTCTTCACTACCAAGGACCCGGGTGAAGGTACCGGTCTGGGCCTTGCACTGGTCTATTCCATCGTTGAAGAGCATTATGGACAAATCACCATCGACAGCCCGGCTGATGTTCAGAGCCAACGCGGCACCCGTATCCGGGTGACATTACCGCGTCATGTCGAAGCGACGTCCGCTGTGAACTGAGACCGTCGAGAGTATCGAATCAATGCCGCACATTTTGATCGTCGAAGACGAAACGATTATCCGCTCCGCCTTGCGCCGCCTGCTGGAACGCAACCAGTACCAGGTCAGCGAAGCCGGTTCAGTGCAGGAAGCACAAGAACGCTTCACCATTCCCACGTTCGACCTGATCGTCAGTGACCTGCGCTTGCCTGGCGCACCGGGCACCGAGCTGATCAAACTCGGCCAAGGCACTCCGGTGCTGATCATGACCAGCTACGCCAGCCTGCGCTCGGCGGTCGACTCGATGAAGATGGGCGCGGTGGACTACATCGCCAAGCCTTTCGATCACGACGAAATGCTCCAGGCCGTCGCACGCATCCTGCGTGACCGGCAATCGACGCCTGCCAGCGGTGAACCGGTTGCCGGCAAAGTCGCCAACGGCGCGGCAAAAACGGGTACCGACAACAGCAACGGCGAAATCGGCATCATCGGCTCCTGCCCGCCGATGCAGGACCTGTATGGCAAGATCCGCAAAGTGGCGCCGACTGATTCCAATGTCCTGATCCAGGGCGAGTCCGGCACCGGTAAAGAGCTGGTGGCGCGCGCCCTGCACAACCTGTCGAAACGCGCCAAGGCGCCAATGATCTCGGTTAACTGCGCGGCCATTCCGGAAAGCCTGATCGAGTCCGAATTGTTCGGTCACGAAAAAGGTGCGTTTACCGGTGCGAGCGCCGGACGTGCCGGCTTGGTGGAAGCGGCGGACGGCGGCACCCTGTTCCTCGATGAAATCGGCGAACTGCCGCTTGAAGCACAGGCCCGCCTGCTGCGCGTACTGCAGGAAGGCGAAATTCGCCGGGTGGGCTCGGTACAGTCGCAGAAAGTCGATGTGCGCCTGATCGCCGCGACTCACCGCGACCTCAAGAGCCTGGCGAAAATCGGCCAGTTCCGTGAAGACTTGTATTACCGCCTCCACGTGATCGCACTGAAACTGCCGGCCCTGCGTGAGCGCGGTGCCGACGTCAACGAAATCGCCAACGCATTCCTGGCGCGGCAGAGCGCGCGGATCAACCGCACCGACCTGAAGTTTGCCCCGGATGCCGAGCAAGCCATTCGCCATTACTCATGGCCCGGTAACGTTCGAGAACTGGAAAACGCCGTCGAGCGCGCTGTCATCCTGAGCGAGAGCCCGGAAATATCCGCCGAGCTGCTGGGCATCGACATTGAGCTGAGTGATCTGGAAGACGACGAATTCATCGGCCTGGCACCGCAACAAGGCAACAGTGCCGCCAACAACAGCCACGAGCCGACCGAAGACCTGTCCCTGGAAGACTACTTCCAGCACTTCGTCCTTGAACATCAGGACCACATGACCGAAACCGAACTGGCACGCAAACTCGGGGTAAGCCGCAAATGCCTGTGGGAACGCCGTCAGCGCCTGGGCATCCCACGGCGCAAGACCGGGGTTGCCAGCGAAAGCTGAACGCCACCTGTCTCATGTGCGGGTAACACATGATTTTGTGAAGAAACTGTTACCTCAGGTTTTTCACGTAACAGAAGCCGGGGCTTACGGTAACGAAGCCCCGGCTTTTTTTGGCCTTCAGCAACCCCATCAATACGGGCAAGCCCTTGTTTTACTGGGGTTTGTAAAAGTTGGCACGCACCCTGCTATATGTTTGGTACAAGAACAATAACAAGCAATGCACAAGACAATAAAAATAAGACGAATCGACTCACGCACAATAAAAACAAGACGGCGAGAGGCGCAGCTAACTGATTCTTTTGGAGAGGCGTTGTATTTGGGGCTTGCCCCACGACCAGGCCGAGAACAACAAAAAACTGTCTTAAGACAGAGCCTGTACTGGTTGGATCGCAAGATCAACGCAACACAGCGACCAAAGCAATCCGTTTGCTCTTGGCTCCCGATTGGGAGGGTCATGAAGGAAAACTTCATGGCGAGGGCACTTAACAAAAACAAAAAGCCCGAAACCAATAATAAAAACAGAGCATGCAACTACTTCTTGGGGAGCTTCGGCTCCCCTTGTAGTTTCTGGCAAGTGGGCTTGCCCCCGCTGGGTGCGAAGCAGCCCCAAGCGCCTGAGCGCTTCCGACATCTTGCCAGTGCTGTGCACTGGAACGGGGCATACCCCCTCTCCACAGTGCCTACCAGACATCTCCTTCAAGCGCTTTTGCAGCTTCCTACACCATCCCCCGACTAAATGCTAGAATCCCGGCCCATCATGCGGTCATTCTTCGTTTTTGGCCGAACATTCCTTCAAACAGTGCATCCCATGCTGAAGAAGCTGTTCCAGTCATTCCGTACTCCCCTGCGTCGTACGCAACACATCCGCAGCACACCTGAAGTGCTCAACAGCGGCCAACACTCGCTGCAAAAGGCGCAATTCAGCCGTTATGCGGTGAATATCGTCGAACGCCTGCAGGGCGCCGGCTACCAGGCCTACCTGGTCGGCGGCTGTGTGCGCGACATGCTGCTCGGCATCACGCCGAAAGACTTCGATGTCGCCACCAGTGCCACCCCCGAACAGGTACGGGCCGAATTCCGCAATGCGCGGATCATCGGGCGCCGGTTCAAATTGGTACACATCCACTTCGGCCGCGAAATCATCGAAGTCGCGACCTTCCGCGCCAATCACCCGCAAAACGACGAAGAGGAAGACAGCAATCAGTCTTCCCGCAACGAAAGCGGGCGCATCCTGCGCGACAACGTCTACGGCACCCTGGAAGAAGACGCGCAACGCCGCGACTTCACCATCAATGCTCTTTACTACGATCCGGTCAGCGAACGCATCCTCGACTACGCCAATGGTGTACACGACATTCGCAATCATCTGATCCGTCTGATCGGCGATCCGAAGCAACGCTACCAGGAAGACCCGGTGCGCATGCTGCGGGCCGTGCGTTTTGCGGCGAAGTTGAATTTCGGCATCGAAAAACACAGCGCCGTGCCCATCCGCGACCTGGCACCGATGCTGCGCGAAATTCCCTCAGCCCGTCTGTTCGAAGAAGTGCTCAAGCTGTTCCTCTCCGGCCATGCCGCGGACACCTTCGAGATGCTGGTCGACCTGCAATTGTTCGACCCGCTGTTCCCGGCCAGCGCCGAAGCGCTGGAATACAACCCGACCTACACCCACACATTGATCAGCGAAGCGCTGATCAATACCGACCTGCGCATCAAGCAGAACAAGCCGGTGACGCCGGCGTTCCTGTTTGCCGCGCTGCTCTGGCCTGCGCTGCCAGCGCGCGTGCTGCGCCTGCAGGAACGTGGCATGCCGCCGATTCCGGCGATGCAGGAAGCGGCCCACGAGTTGATCGCCGAACAATGCCAGCGCATTGCCATTCCAAAACGCTTCACCATGCCGATCCGAGAGATCTGGGACATGCAGGAGCGTCTGCCCCGTCGCAGCGGCAAACGCGCCGACCTGCTGCTGGACAACCCACGGTTCCGTGCCGGTTACGACTTCCTGCTGCTGCGCGAAAGCGCGGGCGAGCAGACCGATGGCCTGGGCGAATGGTGGACCGATTATCAGGATGCCAATGAAAGCGAGCGTCGCGACATGATCCGCGACCTCAGCGGCAAGGATGACGGCACCGGCGCTCCGCGCAAGCGTCGCCGCAGTGGTGGCTCCAAGCGCAAGCGCGCCGCGGGCGCCTCGAGTAACACGGGCGAATAATCCATGGAACGCATCTACATCGGCATGGGCAGCAATCTGGCGGCCCCCGCCGAACAGTTGCGCAGTGCCGTCGCCGCACTGGCCCGGCTGCCGCGATCGGTACTGGTCGGTGTTTCCGGGTTTTATCAAAGCGACTCGCTGCTTCCTGGACAACCGCGCTACACCAACGCGGTCGCCGCCCTCGACAGCGCCCTGGCACCGCTGGAGCTGCTGGATGCGCTGCAAGCCATCGAGAACGAGCAGGGCCGCGAACGCCTTGAGCGCTGGGGGCCGCGCACCCTGGATCTCGATATCGTGCTGTTCGGTAATCGGTTGATCGATGAGCCACGCTTGAAGGTGCCGCACTACCATATGCAGGAACGAGCTTTTGTCCTGTATCCGCTGGCGGAGTTGGCGCCAGCCGATCTGCGTTTGGCCGATGGTCGCTGCCTCAGCGAACTGCTCGCTGCATGCCCGTTCGTCGGCCTGGAACGCCTGTCCGCGAATTGACCCCAATCCCCCTGTGGAAGCGAGCCCGTTCCTACATTGGCGCGGTGTCAGTCCTACAGAACTTGCTGAATCGCATCAGTAACCCCGGTAACACCCCAGACGTAACAAGGCGGTAACACACCCAATTGACTTCCCGAGTTCTCCTCACGACTATAGGCGTCCCGTTGCCGTCAACACGGCGTTGAAGGGCGCAATCCAGGCCTTACAAGCACGACAAAAGAACGTGCGCCTGTATTTAACGAAGAATCACGCGCGTTACTCGCAGTAGTTTCCACAGCGCCTGAATGAGGAACTTTTCATGCCAGCCATCACCCTGACCACGCTGCAAGGTCTCAAGCAAAAAGGTGAAAAAATCACCATGCTGACCTGCTATGACGCGACCTTCGCCCACGCCTGCAATCAGGCTGGCGTTGAAGTTTTGCTGGTGGGCGACTCCCTCGGCATGGTTTTGCAAGGCCACGACAGCACCCTGCCGGTCACGACCGCCGAAATGGCTTATCACGTGGCTGCGGTCAAACGCGGTAACACCGATGCGTTGATCCTCGCCGACCTGCCATTCATGGCCTATGCCACCACCGAACAGGCCATGACCAACAGCGCCCTGTTGATGCAGGCCGGCGCGCACATGATCAAGGTCGAAGGCGCATTGTGGCTGGCGGATTCGATCCGTCTGCTCGCCGAACGCGGCATCCCGGTGTGCGCGCACATGGGCCTGACGCCACAATCGGTGAACATCCTCGGCGGCTACAAGGTCCAGGGCCGTAACGAAAACCAGGCGCGGCAAATGCGTGCCGATGCGATTTCGCTGGAACAGGCTGGCGCGGCAATGCTGCTGCTCGAGTGCGTTCCCAGCGAACTGGCCGAGGAAATCACACAGGCGGTAAAGATTCCGGTGATCGGCATCGGCGCCGGCAATCGCACCGACGGTCAGGTACTGGTCCTGCACGACATGCTGGGCCTGTCCATGACCGGCCGCGTCCCCAAATTCGTGAAGAACTTCATGGCCGGCCAGGAGAGCATCCACGCAGCCTTGAGTGCCTACGTCACTGAAGTCAAAGCAGCAACTTTCCCTGGCATCGAACACGGATTCTCTGCATGAACACCGTCAAAACCGTACGCGAACTGCGAGCCGCCGTGGCTCGCGCCCGCAGCGAAGGCAAGCGCATCGCTTTCGTGCCGACCATGGGCAACCTGCACAGCGGTCATATCGCACTGGTGACCAAAGCCTCGCAACGGGCGGATTTCGTGGTCGCGAGCATTTTCGTCAACCCGCTGCAGTTCGGTGCCGGCGAAGACCTCGACAAGTACCCGCGCACCCTCGCCGCCGATCAGGAGAAACTGCTCCAGGCCGGCTGCCACTTGCTGTTCGCACCCACCGTTGAGGAGATGTACCCCGACGGCATGGCGGGCCAGACCCGCGTCAGCGTCCCACAACTGTCCGAAGGCCTGTGCGGCGCCAGCCGTCCGGGGCATTTCGAGGGCGTGGCGACAGTGGTCAGCAAGCTGTTCAACATGGTCCAGCCGGACCTGGCGATCTTCGGCCAGAAAGACTTCCAGCAACTGGCGGTGATCCGTGCGCTGGTCCATGACCTGAACATGCCGATCCAGATCATCGGCGAGCCGACCGTTCGCGCGGCCGACGGCCTGGCGCTGTCGTCGCGCAACGGTTTCCTCAGCGAAGAACAACGGGCCGTTGCGCCGGTGGTGTATCGCACGCTGAGCGAGATCGCCGCGTCGATCAAGCAGGGTGAACGCGATTATCCGGCCCTGATCCGCGCACAACTGCAAAAGCTCGAAGCGGCAGGCCTGCGTCCGGATTACCTGGAAATTCGCCATGCGTTGACCTTGCGGCCGGCAATGCCCGAGGACCGCGACCTGGTGATTCTGGTCGCGGCATTTCTGGGCACGACACGGTTGATCGACAACCTGCACCTGAATCTCGACGCATAATTCCGAGCACCTCCATTCCTGTGGGAGCGAGCTTGCTCGCGATAACGGACTGACATTCAACATCTGTGTTGGCTGACAGTCAGGCATCGCGAGAACGCCCCCTCCCACAGTGTTTCCGACTGCTCCGCAAATTGAATTCCAAGCTGTATTGCCGCCCCCAACACCATCGGGCAAACTGCCCGCCGTTCGATTCCGACCCGGGAAACACTCATGCACGCCATCATGCTCAAAGCCAAGCTGCACCGCGCCGAAGTCACCCATGCCGTACTCGATTACGAAGGCTCCTGCGCCATCGACGGCGAATGGCTGGATTTGTCCGGCATTCGTGAGTACGAACAGATCCAGATTTACAACGTCGACAACGGCGAGCGCTTCACCACCTACGCCATCCGTGGCGAAGAAGGTTCGCGCATGATCTCGGTCAACGGTGCCGCCGCGCACAAGGCCAAGGTCGGCGATCGCGTGATCATCTGCGCTTACGCCCATTACAGCGAAGCCGAATTGCTCAATTTCAAGCCGCGCATGCTCTACATGGCACCGGGCAATGAGCTGAGCCACACCAGTAACGCCATTCCGGTTCAGGTCGCCTGATCGAACCCGCCATTCTCCACCCCCGGCCCCCTTTCTATTGTCCTCGCCTGCCGTACCGGTATAAAAAAGTACCGGTCGCAGGTCAGACAAAGCCAAGACAGATCAACCCGCGAGGTTTACTGTTACCGGTCTGCGCTATTTAATCGTGTGCACGCAGGCTGACCGGACTTCGCCCACAATGTGGACGAGACATTCCGGGACTTTCAGTGTCATAAAAGCCGTTCAAGTAAAAAGGAAACCCGCAGCGATGGCGTACTACCGCACCCCTCATGACGTTACCGCTCTGCCTGCCTGGCAAGCGTTGAATGACCACCGCCAGGCCATGCAGGATTTCAGCATGCGCGAGGCCTTCAATGCCGACCCGCAGCGCTTCACTCAATTCACCCTCAGCAGCTGCGGCCTGTTTCTCGATTACTCGAAAAACCTGATCAACGCCGAGACCCGCAAGCTACTGGTAGGCCTGGCCAACGAAGTCGACCTCAAGGGCGCGATCAAGTCGCTGTTCGACGGCGAAATCGTCAATGCCTCCGAAGGCCGCCCTGCCCTGCACACCGCCCTGCGTCGCCCGGTTGGCGACAAGCTGTCGGTCAACGGCGTCAACGTGATGCCGGAAGTGCACAAGGTGCTGAACCAGATCACTGACCTCGTTGGCCGCATCCACGACGGTCTGTGGCGCGGGTACACCGAAAAACCGATCACCGATGTGGTGAACATCGGCATCGGCGGCTCGTTCCTCGGCCCTGAACTGGTGTCAGAGGCGCTGCTGGCCTATGCCCAGAAAGGCGTGCGTTGCCACTACCTGGCAAACATCGACGGCAGCGAGTTCCACGAACTGGCCATGAAATTGCGCGCCGAGACCACGCTGTTCATCGTCTCGTCGAAATCCTTCAACACCCTCGAAACCCTGAAAAACGCCCAGGCCGCCCGTGCCTGGTACCTGGCTCAGGGTGGTTCGGAAGCCGAGCTGCATCGTCACTTCATCGCGGTTTCGAGCAACAACGCCGCCGCTGTGGCCTTCGGTATCCGCGAAGAGAACATCTTCCCGATGTGGGACTGGGTGGGCGGACGTTACTCGCTGTGGTCGGCCATTGGTCTGCCAATCGCCCTGGCCATCGGCATGTCGAACTTCAAGGAACTGCTGTCCGGTGCCTACACCATGGACCAGCACTTCCTGACCGCGCCGTTCGAACAGAACATGCCCGTGCTGCTGGCGTTGCTCGGCGTCTGGTACGGCAATTTCTGGGGCGCCCAGAGCCACGCGATCCTGCCGTACGACCACTACCTGCGTAACATCACCAAGCACTTGCAACAGCTGGACATGGAATCCAACGGCAAGAGCGTGCGTCAGGACGGCACCGCCGTTTCGACCGATACCGGGCCGGTGATCTGGGGCGGCGTGGGTTGCAACGGTCAGCACGCTTACCACCAGTTGCTGCACCAGGGCACCCAATTGATTCCGGCCGACTTCATTGTGCCGATCGTCAGCTTCAACCCGGTGGCCGACCACCACCAGTGGCTGTACGCCAACTGCCTGTCGCAAAGCCAGGCGCTGATGCTCGGCAAAACCCTCGCCGAGGCGCAAGCCGAGCTGCGTGACAAGGGCATGAGCGAAGCCGAAGTGCAACGACTCGCGCCACATAAAGTGATCCCGGGCAACCGTCCGAGCAACACCCTGGTGGTCGAGCGCATCAGCCCGCGCCGCCTCGGCGCACTGGTAGCGATGTACGAGCACAAGGTCTTTGTACAAAGCGTGATCTGGGGCATCAACGCCTTCGACCAGTGGGGCGTGGAGCTGGGCAAGGAATTGGGCAAGGGCGTCTACAACCGTCTGGTTGGCAGCGAAGAAGCACCGGCTGACGACGCATCCACACAAGGCTTGATCAATTACTTCCGTGGTCGTCACCGCGGCTGATTTGACGCTAATCCTGCGTGTGGTACTAACCTTGTAGGAGCTGGCTTGCCAGCTTCTACGAGGGTCGCGCAGCTCCCCTCTTGTCGCAAAAACAAGAATGAGGAACCGTCATGTTCGATATCAGCACGTTTCCCAAAGCCGATGCCGTCCGCCGGGCTGCACAGTTGAGTCAGGACGACTACCATCGCCTGTACCGCGAATCCATAGAACACCCCAGTACTTTCTGGGCCGAACAGGCCAACCGTTTTCTCGACTGGAGCGCACCCTGGCAGACCGTCCAGCGCTATGACCTGAAAACCGGCGAGGCCAGCTGGTTTGCCGGCGGCCAGTTGAACGTCAGTTACAACTGCATCGACCGCCATCTGGAAAAGCGCGGCGATCAAACCGCGATTATCTGGGAAGGCGACGACCCCGCCGAATCCACACAGATCACCTACAGAAAACTGCATCACAACGTCTGTCGCCTGGCCAACGTGCTCAAAAGCCGTGGCGTGAAAAAAGGCGACCGGGTGTGCATCTACATGCCGATGATTCCCGAAGCGGCGTTCGCCATGCTCGCCTGCACGCGCATCGGCGCGGTGCACTCCGTCGTGTTTGGCGGTTTCTCCCCCGATTCATTGCGTGACCGGATACTCGATGCCGACTGCCGCACCGTGATTACCGCCGATGAAGGCGTGCGCGGCGGCAAGTTCGTGCCACTCAAACAGAATGTCGACAAAGCACTGCAAAGTTGCTCTGGCGTCAGCACAGTGATCGTGGTCGAGCGCACACAGAATCAGGTGAACTGGGTCGAAGGCCGGGATATCTGGTATCACCAGGCGTTGCGCGATGTCACCGACGACTGCCCACCCGAACCGATGGACGCCGAAGACCCACTGTTCATCCTCTATACCTCCGGCAGCACCGGCAAACCCAAGGGGGTGTTGCACACCACCGGTGGCTACCTGCTGCAAGCGGCGATGACCTTCAAATACGTGCTGGACTACCGCGATGGCGAAGTGTTCTGGTGCACCGCCGATGTCGGCTGGGTGACCGGACACAGCTACATCGTCTATGGCCCGCTGGCCAATGGCGCGACCACGCTGATCTTCGAAGGCGTGCCGAGCTACCCGAACACTTCGCGCTTCTGGCAAGTGATCGATAAACACAAGGTCAACATCTTCTACACCGCCCCCACGGCCCTGCGCGCACTGATGCGTGAAGGTGCCGGGCCGTTGCAGGACACTTCGCGGGCAAGCCTCAGACTGCTGGGCACCGTCGGTGAGCCAATCAACCCGGAAGCGTGGGAATGGTACTTCCATGTGGTCGGCGAAGAGCGCTGTCCGATCGTCGACACCTGGTGGCAGACCGAAACCGGCGGCATCATGCTCAGCCCCCTGGTCAGCGCGCAACGGATCAAACCCGGCTGCGCCACCCAGCCGATGTTCGGCGTGCAACCGGTGCTGCTCGATGAGCATGGCAAGGAAATCAAAGGCGCCGGCAGCGGCGTGCTGGCGATAAAGTCGAGTTGGCCGGCGCAGATCCGCAGCGTCTACCGCGACCCGCAACGCATGGTCGACACCTACTTCAAGCCCTATCCCGGCTATTACTTCACCGGTGACGGCGCACGCCGCGACGAGGATGGCGACTACTGGATCACCGGGCGTATCGACGATGTGATCAACGTTTCCGGGCACCGCATCGGCACCGCCGAAGTGGAAAGCGCCCTGGTGCTGCACGACAGCATTGCCGAAGCCGCCGTGGTCGGTTACCCCCATGACATCAAGGGCCAGGGCATCTACGCCTTCGTCACCCCCATGAACGGCATCGATCCCAACGATGAACTGAAAAAGGAACTGCTGGCCCACGTCAGCAAGGAAATCGGCAGCTTCGCCAAACCGGACCTGATCCAGTGGGCGCCCGCCTTGCCGAAAACCCGTTCGGGCAAGATCATGCGGCGTATCCTGCGCAAGATCGCCTGCAACGAACTCGACAGCCTGGGGGATACCTCGACCCTCGCCGACCCAAGCGTAGTGCAGGGCTTGATCGACAAACGCCTGAACCAATAACGTGCCTTTGCAGGAGCGAGCAAGCTCGCTCCTGCAGAAACTGACTGAGCCCCCATGGAATTCATCCGCAGCCGTATCGAAAGCCAAATCATGAGCCTGACCGGTTTGTCCCTGGGCAAGCTCGACCTGGAAAACCCCAAAGGCGATCCAGGCCTGTTCGGACCTGACTCGGTGAGTTGGCAGGTTCACGGCGACTTCAGCAGCATGCTCATCGGCGGTATCAGCGCCCTGATGCTGCAAGCCCTGCATCCGCTGGCGCTGGCCGGTGTCTGGGACCATTCGAATTTTCGCGAGGACATGCTCGGTCGCCTGCGCCGCACCGGGCAGTTCATTTCCGGCACCACCTTCGGTTCGCGACGGGACGCCGACTGGCTGATCGAGAAGGTCCGCACCATTCATTTGCAAGTGACCGGCACGGCGCCCGATGGTCGCCCCTATGCCGCCAGCGACCCCGACCTGCTGACCTGGGTGCATGTGGCCGAGGTCAGCAACTTCCTCGCCGCGCACCTGCGCTATCGCAACCCGCGCCTTTCTCCGGCCGATCAGGATCGCTATTACGCAGAAATCGCCCTGGTCGCCGAACGCCTGGGGGCCCGTGATGTGCCGCGCTCCCGACGAGCAGTTGCCGAATACCTTGAACGCATCCGCCCGCAATTGCTCTGTGATGAACGCAGTCGCGAAGTGTTGCGGCTGCTGTTGAACGCCCCCTCTCCCAGCCGTTTGGCCAAGCCTTTCGGGGGGATGATGATGCAGGCCGGGATCGATCTGCTGCCGGACTGGGCCAGTGACATGCTCGGCGTCAGCCAGAGCCCGCTGCAACGCAAACTGATCCGCGCCAGCGTCAATCGCAGTGCGCCGATGCTGCGCTGGGCGGTGCGTAATGGCTCGGTGCAGCGTGCCAAACGGCGCATGGGGTTGTTGACTTAATGCTCAGAGCTGCAAGCTTGAAGCTCAGTAACTGTTAAACTCCCGCGCCAAATTCCCTCCTGCAAGGCGCCCAGCATGTCTTCCTTGAATCAGGCGCTGCGCGCCGCCCTTGAATATCGCCAGGACCTGCTGGCCGAACTGCACCAGCAAGGCACCGACTGCTATCGCCTGTTCCATGGCAGCCAGGAAGGCGCCGGGGGCCTGACGATTGACCGCTACGGCCCGCAGCTGTTGGTGCAAAGCTTCCACCAGTCGCTGGAACGCGAGGCACTGCTGCAACTGCATGAAATCGTCAACCGGCATATGGGCCTCGACTTGCTGCTGGTCTATAACGACCGCTCCCGTGGCAACTCGCGTATCGATCGCGAAGACACCGTCTACCGCGCCGACGAAGCGGCCCTGCAAGATCTGGTCGGCCACGAGTGGGGGCTCAATTACCGGGTCCGCGGACGCCACGCAGGGCAAGACCCTTTGCTGTTCCTCGACCTGCGCAACACGCGCGGCTGGGTCAAGGACCACAGCAAAAACAAAAGTGTGCTGAACCTGTTCGCCTACACCTGTGGGGTCGGCCTCAGCGCCGCAGCCGGTGGCGCCAGCGAGGTGTGCAACCTGGACTTCGCCGAAGGCAATCTGGCAGTCGGTCGTGAAAATGGCCTGCTCAACCCGCAATTGCCGACCATGACGTTCATTCAGTCCGATTACTTCCCGGCCATCCGCCAATTGGCCGGCCTGCCCATCAGCCAGCGACGCGGGCAGAAACTGCCAAGCTATCAGCGCCTGGAACAGCGCCAATATGATCTGGTACTGCTCGATCCACCGGCCTGGGCCAAGAGTTCTTTCGGTACTGTCGACCTGCTGCGCGACTATCAAAGCCTGCTCAAACCCGCCCTGCTGACCACCGCCGACAATGGCGTGCTGATCTGCTGCAACAACCTGGCAAAAGTCAGCATGGACGACTGGCGTGAACAGGTTTTACGTTGCGCCGAGAAAGCCGGACGGCCGGTGCGAGAGTGGACGGTGATGAAACCCGGTGCCGATTTCCCGTCGATGGATCAGCAACCGCCACTGAAAACTCTGATCCTGCAGCTTTGATCCGTGTCAGACAAATCTGAAAAATCCTGAGCAGGCTGTTTGCTTCGGAACTGGAAACGCGTGCCATACTCCAAGGCACTCCGATTCAGACAGATGAAGCCACACATGTACAAAGGATTGATTCGCGCCATTGGCGCCTTGTTGACTGCTCTGGCGCTCTACAGTCTGCTGGGGTTTCTGATTTTACCGGGCATCGCCCTGCGCATTGCCAACCAACAGCTGGCCAACTACGCCACGATGCCCGCCACTCTCCAGCGGATCGAACTCAACCCGTTCAGCCTTGAAGTGACACTTTGGGGCTTGAGTATCGGCGAGCCCGGCAAGGAGCAGATCGGCTTCGAACGCCTTTACGCCAACCTGCAACTCGATAGCCTCTGGACCAAGACGCTGCATCTGTCCGATATCGAACTGGAAAAATCCAAGACCGAGATCCTCTTCGGCAAGGACGGCAAACTCAACCTGCTCGGGTTGTTCAAACTGCCACAGAGCGAACCGACGCCCGCCGATCCCGATGCAAAACCGTTCCCGCTGCGCATAGACCGGATCAATCTGGCCGGTGGTGTCGTGCACTTCAAGGATGAGCGCCCCAGCGAATCCATCGAGTTTATCTACGACAAACTCGATTTCGAGCTTAAACACCTCAGTACCCGGCCCGAAGACAGTGCCGACATGACATTGGTCGCCATCGGCCCGGGCGGCGGGCAGGTCGACTGGACGGGTAATTTCAGCCTGATCCCGATTGCCTCCGAAGGTAAGCTGAAAATCACTGACGGCAAGATGAAGTCCTTCTGGCCCTATGTGCGCGACGCCGTGCCCCTGGACCTGGAAAGCGGTGTGGTCAATATCAGCACCGACTACAAACTCAACCTGTCCAAGCAGACCGAGTTGCTGCTGAGCAATGTCGCGGTCAGCGTTGCGCCCTTCGCCATCAAGGCGCCGGACGGACGGCCACTGGTGAAGCTTGAGCGACTGGACATCACCGATACCACCCTGGACCTGGCCAAGCAGCAGGTGGTGGTCGGCAAGATCCGCAGCCATAAACTGGAAACCTGGGCGGCACTGGAGGCGGATGGCCAACTCGATTGGCAGAAGCTGTTCGCCAGCCAGCCGTCCAAACCCGCCGCCAAGGCCAAGGCCGAACCGGCCAGCACACCGGCAGCAGCTGATTCACCCAAGCCCGCCCCTGCTCCACCGAGCAAACCGTGGCAGGTCCTGCTCAACGACGTGCAACTGCGTGACTATCAGGTGCATCTGGCCGACCGCAAGGCACAACCCGCCGTCGCGCTGGAATTGGGACCATTGAATCTCGACCTTCAGAAGTTCGACAGTCTCAATGGCTCGCCTTTTACGCTCAAGCTCGACACGGGCGTAGGCAAACAAGGCAAGCTTTTGGCAGACGGGGAGGTCAATCTGGCCCCGATCAGCGCCAGACTCAATGTCCAGACCAAGGACATCGACCTGCGGGTCGCCCAGTCCTACATCACGCCATTCATACGCCTGGAACTGCGCAGCGGCATGCTCGGCAGCGATCTGGCGGTCAACCTGAAAAGCACCGAGCCCCTGGCCTTCAGTGTTACCGGGCGCGCCCAGGTTGATCAGCTGCATACGCTCGACACCCTGAAAACCCGCGACTTTCTCAAATGGCAGCAGGTCATGGTCGAGGGCCTGAACTATCAACACGGTGATAGCCTTTCGATCGACAGAATCAACCTGATGCAGCCCTATGTGCGATTCATGATCAACGATGACCGCACCACCAACATCGATGATCTGCTGATCCCGCAACCGGCCGATTCCGGCACCAGGACTGCTGCCGCCAAACCCGCCGCCAGCAAGGACAAGCCACTGGGCATCCATATCGGTGGGATTGCCATCAATGACGGCTCGGCCAACTTCGCCGACTTCAGCCTGACGCCGAACTTCGCGACCGCCATCCAACAACTCAACGGGCAGATCGGCACCATCGACAGCCGCCAGGCCAAACCCGCCAGTGTCGACGTCAAGGGCAAGGTCGACCGCTATGCGCCGGTGACCATCAAGGGGGCGGTCAATCCGTTCGACCCGATGGCCAGCCTCGACATCGCCACCAGCTTCAAACGCGTGGAACTGACCACACTGACGCCCTACTCCGGCAAGTTCGCCGGTTACCGTATTCGCAAGGGCCGACTCAATCTTGACCTGCATTACCTGATCACCAAAGGCCAGCTAAAAGCCGAGAACAAAGTGGTGGTCGAACAACTGCAGCTGGGCGAAAAAGTCGACAGCCCCGACGCCGTGAGCCTGCCGCTGAAACTGGCAGTTGCCTTGCTCAAGGACGTCGATGGCAAGATTTCCATCGAACTGCCGGTCACCGGCGACCTCAATAATCCGCAGTTCAGCGTCATGCCAATCATCTGGCAGACCTTGCGCAACCTGATCGTGAAAGCCGCGGCGGCGCCCTTCAAACTGATTGGCGGACTGGTCAGCGGCGGTGGCGCGGAAGACTTGGGCAGTGTGTCATTTGCCCCTGGTTCAAGCGACCTGAGCAAGGACGCTGAAGCCGCTTTGGTCAAACTGTCCAACGCGCTCAAGGAGCGTCCGGCCCTGCGTCTGGAGATCGAAGGCACGGCAGCGCAAAGCAGCGACGGCCCATTGATCGCCGAACAACGCCTGGAACGGGAATACCAGTACAACTACTACAAAATGCTCCAGCGCCGCGGCGAAAAAGTGCCCGCCCAGGCTTCGATGCTGGAGGTGCCGGACACCGAGAAGGGCCCGCTGCTGGAAGGGATCTACCGCACCCGCCTGAAGACCCAGCCACCCGCCGAATGGAAGGATCTGGGCAAGGAGGAGCGCACGGCGAAGATGCGCGCCGACGTGATCAAATTCTGGAGTACCAGCGACGTGCTGTTGCGTCAGCTGGGGCAGGACCGCGCCAGTAGTATCAAGGATTATCTGGTCGACAAGGGTCAACTCGCCGATGACCGCGTGTACTTCATCGATGCCCAACTGGGCGAAGCGGAAAAGGATGGCAAGGTCGTTACCCCTCTGCATCTGGACGCCGAGTGAAGTCAAAGCAACGCAAGAACTGATCTCCAGTTCGTTTGCGACGCCACAATAGAACAGGCCCCGACACGAGTGCCGGGGCCTGTAATGGCCACATCCTTATGGCCGTTCGCATGAACTCCTCAGATGCGACAGGCGTATAGCTCGGCCCGCCTGCCGCGCCCTCTCCCAGTCCAGGCGAGAAGTCGTGCCTTACTCGGCTTTCAGGCCGTCAGCGGAGACCGCTTTGACGCCTTTGATTTTTTTGGTGATCGCCACGGCAGTGGCTTTCTGAGCGTCAGTCACCGCAACGGTGGATGACAGGGACACGACGCCCTTATTGGTTTCAACTTTGATGTCGGTGCCAGGAATGCCTTTTTCGGTCAGCAGGTCACTTTTGACTTTGGTAGTAATCCAGGTATCGGAAGTAGCTTCCTCGGCTTTGGTCATCTCACCGGCCGCCAGCGTCATGGGTGCCTGGGTGGCTTGAGTCTGTGCAAATGCAGCATTGGCCATGGTCAGGGTCAGCGCGGTTACAGTAGCGGCAGCGATAACGAACTTCTTCATACGAGTAACTCCTGTTTTTCTGGAAAGTCTGCTGGATTTCTTTTCAGCAGGGTTACCAGAGAGAGTGCGAACGCTGTGCCAACTTTGAAACCGATAATAAATTGAGATAAATCAACAACTTAGAAAAATTGCCATTTTCCGGAATCATGCAAAATGCATGACTTTGAAATTCTCTACATGCAAGTTGCGGGTTTTACCGCAGGCCTAAGGCCATGAATTAACGCGGTTTTTCTTCAAACCTCATTTGCTGTAAAGCCGGACAAAAAAATACCCCGCGAACGGCGGGGTATTGGCAATCAGCTCATGGATCAGACTTTCGGGGCAACGCCCGTGCAGCCTTTGGGCGCGTAGTCCTGATCGACTGTGGTGGCGCACGTCCACCCCGTCAGCGTTCGCGCCAAGGTGATGGTTTTATTCAGCACGGGGCCCGGTGCATTCACAAGGGTGCAGGCAATAGTGCCCGTGCCATCCGCAGCGCTACCGGTCGCTGTCATTGTGCAGTTAGAGGTGACCGGGGTCCCGGTTAGCTTAGCCAGATCCGGATCGTCGCCTTGATTGATTACGTCTTCGAACGGCACCTTCAAGGCCGAAATCTCCGCCAGCCCCGCCGTCACCTTGGCCCGCGCCTGGTATTTGGAGTACGCAGGAATGGCGAACGTCGCCAGAATCCCGATGATTGCGACCACTATCAGTAGCTCGATCAGGGTAAAGCCTTTTTGTTTGTGCATTGACAGCCTCCGTGCATGAGTCGAAATCTCATGATCTGAAGCTGTCGCAGCACAGCCCATGCCAGGCCCCGCGCGCCCTGTTGGCGGGGTGCACGCCCGCCACAACACCCTTTCCTACCCCCAGAATCCGCACTATCTGACAGTTTTTGTCACCTCTCCCCAGGTGGTTTGGTTCTTCCGTTTGACTAGGCTATAAGTCGTGCGGCCGGTACTTCAATGCATGAAATCGCCTTCTACGATCTGGCCAGGCAATCGGCCCCGGTCGGCGGATATTCCCCGCGAGGCCCAGCTCAAGAAAGGTATTCCCGAGGAACGCATCGGCACATTCACGATCTATGAGCCAGTCGGGTGCGAACACTGCAACGACGGCTAAAAGGGGTGAGCGGGGATTCAGGAAGTGGTGAATGACCACGGCGGATCATGCCCGAAGGCAACTCGCTGCAAATCGATGGGTCACCAAGGACTGAACATGGCGGTCAAAGCAGCAAAAATCAGCGTGTATGCCTGGGAAGGCACTGATCGCAAAGGCACCCGAATAACCGGCGAGCTGAGCGGGCAGAACCCGGCACTGATCAAGGCGCAATTGCGCAAGCAAGGCATCACCCCCGGCAAGGTTCGCAAGAAAACCCCCTCGCTGCTCAACCTGGGCAACCACATCAAGGTCCGGGACATTGCCCTGTTCACCCGGCAAATGGCAACCATGATGAAAGCCGGGGTGCCGCTACTGCAGTCGTTCGACATCATCGGCGAAGGCTTCGATAACCCGGCCATGCGCACGCTGGTGGACGAGGTGAAACAGGACGTCGCGGCGGGCAACAGCTTTGCCGCGGCCCTGCGCAAAAAGCCCCGGTATTTCGATGAGCTGTACTGCAATCTGGTGGACGCCGGCGAACAGGCCGGGGCGCTGGATACGCTGCTGGAACGGGTGGCGACTTACAAGGAAAAGAGCGAAAGCCTCAAGGCCAAGATCAAGAAAGCCATGACCTACCCGCTGATGGTGGTGTTCGTCGCGATCATCGTCACCGGGATTCTTCTGGTCAAAGTGGTGCCGCAATTCCAGTCGGTATTCCAGGGATTCGGAGCCGAGTTACCCGCCTTCACTGTGATGGTCATTGGCTTGTCGCGGTTCATGCAGGACGCGTGGTGGATGATGCTCGGGGTACTGATCGCAGGAGCGTTCGCCATGCGCCATGCCTTCAGGACGTCCCGGGCTTTTCGCGACCGCATGGACGCCGGGTTGTTGAAACTGCCGCTGGTGGGCACCTTGATGTACAAATCCGCCGTGGCCCGTTTCGCCCGTACGCTGTCGACCACGTTCGCCGCCGGCGTGCCGCTGGTGGAAGCTCTGGAGTCAGTGGCGGGCGCGACCGGAAATATTGTGTTCAAGCGCGCAGTGCAGCGGATCAAGCAGGACGTTTCGACGGGCATGCAGCTGAATTTCGCCATGCGCACATCGGGCATCTTTCCGAACATGGCCATCCAGATGACTGCCATTGGCGAGGAGTCCGGTGCGCTGGACGGCATGCTCGACAAGGTCGCGGGGTTCTACGAAGACGAAGTCGATAACATGGTCGATAATCTGACCAGCCTGATGGAACCGTTCATCATGGTGGTGCTGGGCGTTATCGTCGGTGGCCTGGTCGTCGCGATGTACCTGCCCATCTTCCAACTCGGCTCAGCGATCTGATATGCCCTTGAACGAAATTCTCACCCACTACCCGCTAGCCTTTGTCGTCATCGCCGGGGTGATCGGCCTGCTGGTCGGCAGCTTTCTCAACGTGCTGACCTGGCGCCTGCCGAAGATGCTCGAGCGCGAGTGGCGCCTGCAGGCCCATGACATTCTCGGGCTGCCCGGCGAAACACCGCTGCCAACCTACAACCTGCTGCTGCCCCATTCCCAATGCCCGCACTGCGGTCACCGGATTCGGGCCTGGGAAAATATTCCGCTGCTCAGTTTCCTGCTGCTGCGCGGACGCTGCTCGTCTTGCGCGACACCGATCAGCAAACGATACCCGCTGACCGAACTCGCCTGCGGCCTGTTGTCGGCATTCATTGCCTGGCACTTCGGTTTCGGCTGGCCAGCCGGCGTGACCCTGTTACTGACGTGGGGCCTGCTGGCCATGAGCCTGATCGACGTAGAACATCAATTGTTGCCGGACGTGCTGGTGCTGCCACTGATGTGGCTGGGGCTGATCGTCAACAGCCTCGGCCTGTTCGTACCATTGCAGGATGCATTGTGGGGCGCGATCACCGGCTATATGGCGCTGTGGTCGGTGTTCTGGTTGTTCAAACTGATCACCGGCAAGGAAGGCATGGGCCATGGCGATTTCAAATTGCTGGCGATGTTTGGCGCCTGGGGTGGCTGGCAAATATTACCGCTGACAATCCTCCTCTCCTCCCTGGCGGGTGCCGTGATTGGCTTGATTATCCTGCGCCTGCGCAAGGCAAAAACCTCGACCCCCATCCCCTTCGGGCCCTATCTGGCCATTGCTGGCTGGATTGCCTTGCTCTGGGGTGTTCAAATAACCGACTTCTATTGGCAGTTTGTCGGTTTGAAATGAATACCCCTGTGGAAAAACCCTGGATTCTCGGCCTCACCGGCGGCATCGGCAGCGGAAAAAGCGCGGCGGCCCAACATTTCATCGACCTCGGCGTGCATGTGGTCGATGCCGATCATGCCGCCCGTTGGGTGGTCGAACCGGGGCGGCCGGCGCTGGCGAAGATCGCCGAACACTTCGGCCCGGATGTGTTACTCGCCGACGGGCAACTGGACCGAGCCGCGCTGCGCAAACGCATCTTCGAAGTGCCGGAAGAACGTCGCTGGCTCGAAGCGTTGCTGCATCCGCTGATCGCCGAAGAAATCGCTCGACATCTGGCGCTGGCAAAATCGCCTTATGCGATTCTGGTTTCGCCGCTGCTGATCGAGTCCGGGCAGTACGCCATGACCCAACGGGTGCTGGTGATCGATGTCCCTGAACAGCTACAGATCGAACGCACACTGCGGCGTGACCAGACGAGCGAGCAGCAGGTCCAGGCGATCCTCAAGGCCCAATCCAGCCGCCAGGATCGCCTGAGACATGCCAACGACGTGGTGGTCAACGACCGCGACCTCGCCTGGCTGCACAGCGAGGTTGAACGCCTGCATCACTTTTACCTTACTTTGCGTGGAGGCCAGTCATGAGCCAAACCCCAACCGTCGAATGCCCGACTTGCGGAGCCCCTGTCGAATGGAGTCCCGAAAGCAAATTCCGCCCGTTCTGTTCGGACCGTTGCAAACTGATCGACCTGGGGGCCTGGGCATCGGAAGAACACAAAATTCCCGTGGCCCCCGATGCCGAGGACGAGTTGTTCAGCGGCGACTTCGATCCGCGTCACTGATGCCCGTCGTCAGGGCCGCATGAAGCCGTAGTCCTGACCGTCGTCGAGGTTTTCCGCCAGGAAATGCAACTCGTCGGCCAAATCCTCCGCACTGCGTACGGCCTTGCTCTGCTGCACCACGGCACTGAGCAAGGCGCGCAGGCTCAACCCAGGATCAAATCCCTCCGCTTGCGCCGAATCCAGACTCTGGCGCAATTCCTGCCTTGCCCACTCATAAACACTCATGACGAAACTCCTGAAGGTTTTGCCGAGCATGGGATCGCCAGCGTTTTCAGGGTTTGATGTGAATCAAGACTTCGGATCGTCGCCCTTCCAGGGCGCCGAAAGGTAGCGCGTGCGGTTGAAAGTCTCCAGCCATTCCGGGCAGAACACCACCAGAGCACTGACGACCATGCCGTTGATAAAGGCCTCGGGAAAAATCAGCAACCACAGGTAACCGACAAAATCCTCCAGCCAGTACGGCATCTCAAAACGCTCGTCGAACCACAACAGCCACAGCGCCAGCAACAGACACAGCAACGCCGACAGTGCCGCCGCAAAAAATCCGGAAACGAAGATATACACAAAGGGATTTCGTGGCTGCGCGCGCTCCACCAGGATCGCGCAGCATTCAGTCACCAGCACCGGCAACAGAATCAACAACGCGCCGTTGACCCCGACCGCCATCAAATCCTGTCGCCCGAGTAACACCAGCCCCATCTGCGCCACCAGTCCACCGATGATCGCCAGCGGCCAATCCAGCAACAGCGTTACCGCTGTCATGCCAATGAAGTGATAGGACACGCCGGTATCGAAATCCCGCCGCACCAACCACAACATGAACAGCGCGAACACCGTGCCGAACAACAAATGTTGGCGACGGCTATCGGTGAACAGCTCTACCCACGGCGCACGCCAGATCGCCCAGAGCAACACCGGCACATAAATCAGCCAGCCGACTGTCAGACTCTGAGATGACAGCAGCTCGGCGCCGATCATGGGCGAGACGTCTCCAGCGCCTCACGCAACTGCGCAGCCGTGGCGTACTCGTGCTGCGCCACCAACTGGCCGTCCTTGAGCTGTAACCACAGCACGCTATCCACAGCACCGGGATACTTCGGTGCAACGCGGCCATCGCGGTCCAGCATGACCCGGTAGGAATAATCGCGCATGGCCGGCACGGCGAACATTTTTGCGATCAGCCGTGGCATGCGCTCGATATCAGCGAGAAACACTGCATGGCGGGCCTCCAGATAGCCTTTGGGCTGGCCCTGCAACGCCGCATTGACCAACTTGGCGCCTTCCATGCTGCGCGCCACCAGCAGCGTCTGAGTGCGATTGTCGAGGGTAAAGGCCTGATCGTACTGATCAAGCAGCGTCCATGGCGCCAGTCGCTCACCCACTTCCAGCGCATGGGCCCACAGTGGCAAAAGCCCGAGCAGTAACACTGACCAATACTTCACATTCAATTCCTCGCTCAATCGCATGGGTAGTGGCCAGCAGTTTACACCGGCGCTTCCCGGTGCCCAGTGACGCTGTTTACCGCTTAACGCTTTCTGCTTGTCGCAATTGAACGCTAAGCTTGGGCCTATGGATGACTCAGATTACTTACGCTTGCTGACCATCGCGGCCGAGCAAGCCAACGCGTTCCTGTCCAATGCCCGCAAATGGGAGCGTGAGCGTTGGGTCTGCCAGCGCCTGCTGCAAGGCTTGAACATTCCCTATCGTGCCGACGAATTCGCCCCGGCCGGCGAACCGCCGGACGTCTTGTTTCGCGATGCCAGCTTCGAGGTGTTCTTCGTCCTCGACGAAGGCCGGCGCCTCAACGACGAATGGCGCGATGAGCTGCAACGCCGACGCAGCGCATTCTCCCTGAGCCAACTGGTACGGCGCGAGGCCAAGCCGCGGCGCATCCCGGCCAACGAATTCTTGCTGCGACTGGCGCCGACCTTGCGCAAAAAAGCGCATAACTACAAAGAACGCGGCATGGATCTGGGCGACCTGGACATCATCGCCTTCGCCAGCCTCAAGCGCGAAGTGCTGGACCTCAACAGCCATTTCCCGCCGCCTACCGAATACCTGCGCCAAGGCTGGCGCTCGTTGTCATTGGTCGGCCCGACTTTCGCCCGCGTGCTCTTCGCACATCCGGATGCACCGGACTTCCTGCGCAGCAACCTGGGGCGCAGCATCGTTTTCGACGTCGGGATCAGTCTGTGACTCCATTGCAGGAACTGATAGCTGATGTCCCGCAAATCGGTCGCGTACGCTGGATTGGCGTGCGCCCGCAACCTCATGTGCCGATGATCGAACTGGAGGCCGTGGAAGCGCGACTGGAGGCTGGCTTGACCGGTGATCGAGCCCGGCCAGGCGTACGCAATGCGCGGCAAGTGACGTTGATCCAATGGGAGCATCTGGCGGTGATCAGTTCGCTGATGGGCCGCCCGCACGATAAACCGGTGCTGCCTGATGAGTTACGGCGCAATCTCGTTATCAGCGGTATCAACCTGTTCAGCCTCAAGGGGCGTCGCTTCAGAATTGGCCAGGCGATTTTCGAAACCACTGGCTGGTGCCAGCCTTGCGCACGCCTGCAAAACAACCTCGGCCCCGGGACCTTTCAAGCCGTTCGCGGACATGGCGGAATCACTGCACGAGTGTTACAAAGTGGAATCATTCGCCTGAACGATACGGTGAGCGTCGAGCCCATTCCGGACAGCGGCTATGCTCCGTTCAACGTTCGTTAAATCGACTTGTAACCTCTCCGCAATCAGCAACGTCTACCCCTGACGAGGCCCGATATGACCAGCCGCCTGAACCCCGACGACCAGAAGCATGTCGAAGAGTACCTGCATCTGTCCCAGCACCGAGTCGAGCGCCGGCCCTTCCGGCCGTGGATGCTCCTTGTGCTGGTGTTGGCAGTGACCATTGGTCTTGGCCTTTTGAGCCGACTTATCAGCTACCTGACGCTATGAGCCGCTTCGCGCTCGCTCGGTTGACTGCACCGATTTCCTTTAGCCTTGTGAGATATCCCCATGACCCATCGTATTGTCATCGCTGGCGGCGGCGCCGGCGGTCTGGAGTTGGCTACCCGTCTGGGTAAGACGCTGGGTAAACGCGGCATCGCCAGTGTCATGCTGGTCGACGCGAACCTGACCCACATCTGGAAACCGCTGTTGCACGAGGTGGCAGCCGGTTCCCTGAACTCCTCCGAAGATGAACTCAACTATGTTGCCCAGGCCAAATGGAACCACTTCGAGTTCCAGCTGGGACGCATGAGCGGGCTCGATCGCGCACAAAAGAAAATCCAGTTGGCCGCCACTTATGACGAGGCCGGCCTTGAGCTGGTTCCGGCGCGGGAAGTGGCTTACGACTCGCTGGTGATTTCCGTCGGCAGCACCACCAACGATTTCGGCACCCAGGGTGCAGCCCAGCATTGCCTGTTCCTCGACACCCGCAAACAGGCCGAGCGCTTCCACCAGCAATTGCTCAACCACTACCTGCGTGCCCATGCCGGGCAGACCGACAAGGTCGAACAGATCAGCGTTGCCATCGTCGGCGCCGGTGCCACCGGGGTCGAACTGGCCGCCGAACTGCACAATGCCGCCCACGAACTGGCGGCCTATGGCCTGGACCGGATCAAACCGGAAAACATGCACATCACCCTGATCGAAGCGGGACCACGGGTTCTGCCTGCGCTGCCGGAGCGAATCGGCGGGCCTGTGCATAAAACCCTGGAGAAACTCGGGGTCAATGTCATGACCAACGCAGCGGTCAGCGAAGTGACGGCAGACAGCTTGATCACCACCGATGGCAACGTGATCAAGGCGAGTCTGAAAGTCTGGGCCGCAGGGATTCGCGCACCGGGTTTCCTCAAGGACATCGATGGCCTGGAAACCAACCGCATCAATCAGCTACAAGTGCTGCCGACCCTGCAAACCACCCGTGACGAAAATATCTTCGCCTTCGGTGACTGCGCGGCCTGCCCGCAACCGGGTACCGACCGCAACGTGCCGCCGCGCGCGCAAGCCGCGCATCAACAGGCGTCATTGCTGGCCAAGTCGCTGAAACTGCGGATTGAAGGCAAGGCATTGCCTGAATACAAGTACACCGACTACGGCTCGCTGATCTCGCTGTCGCGTTTTTCTGCTGTGGGTAACTTGATGGGCAACCTCACTGGCAGCGTGATGCTCGAAGGTTGGCTGGCGCGGATGTTTTACGTGTCTCTGTATCGCATGCACCAGATGGCGCTGTACGGGCCGTTCCGCACGGCAATGCTGATGCTGGGCAGTAAGATCGGGCGTGGCACCGAGCCACGGCTCAAGTTGCACTGATACCGCCCGACCCCTGTGGGAGCGAGCAGGCTCACTCCCACTGTTTTATCCGAGAACATTACACCCGGAAGCGCCGCACCATCCCCTGCAGGGCATTCGCCAACTGCGACAGCTCATGGCTCGATGCACTGGTCTGATCGGCCCCGGCGGCCGAACGCACAGACAGGTCACGGATATTCACCAGGTTGCGATCGACCTCGCGTGCCACTTGGGCCTGTTCCTCGGCTGCACTGGCGATCACCAGGTTTCGCTCGTGAATCTGATGCACCGACGCCGTGATGGTTTGCAGCGCCTCACCTGCCTTCTCGGCCAGCAACAACGTGCTGGCGGCACGGGAGGTGCTGGCGTTCATGGCCTCCAGGGCCAGGCTCGAACCGTTGCGCATACCCTGCACCATTTGTTCGATTTCCTGGGTCGATTGCTGCGTGCGATAGGCCAGCGCGCGCACTTCATCGGCCACCACCGCAAACCCGCGACCACTCTCACCTGCGCGCGCGGCTTCAATCGCAGCATTGAGCGCCAGCAAGTTGGTTTGTTCGGCAATGGCGCGAATCACATCCAGCACCTTGCCGATATCCTGGGATTGGTTGGCCAGCGATTGCACCAGCTCACCGGTGCTCTGCACGTCGTCGGCCAGTGCACTGATCGAACTGGCGGTTTCGCTGACCCTCTCCTGCCCTTGATGCGCTGACTCACTGGACTGGCGAGTGGCATCGGACGTGGAGACTGCGTTGCGCGCGACCTCTTCCACGGCAATGGTCATTTCATTGACCGCCGTGGCTGCTTGCTCAATCTCGTTGTTCTGTTGTTGCAGGCCCTGAGTGCTATCGAGGGTCACGGCGCTCAATTCATCGGCCGCCGTGGCCAATTGCGTGGCTGACCCGCTGATGCCCTGCAAGGTTTCCCGCAGGTTTTGCTGCATGGTCGCCAGCGCTTTGAGCAAACGACTGACTTCGTCATTGCCATGGGTTTCGATCGGACGGGTCAGATCACCCTGGGCCACATGTTCTGCGGCGCTCACTGCTTCACTCAACGGACGCACGATGCTGCGTGTCAGCAACATCGCCAGGCCAACCGTGGCCAATGCCGCGAGGGCGATGAATACGCTCACGATGGTGCGTGAAGTGTCGTAGTGGTCCTTGGACTTGTCGCTTTCCGCCGCGACTTGTTTGGCGAACAGCTCAGCCAGATCACTGAGCTGTTTGCCAGAACCGTCGACCACGGTCTTCATGTCCACCAGCAACAATTTGGTCAGTTCGTCGCGACGCCCCTGTTCAGCCAGGGTGAACGATTGGGCAATGCCAGTGCGATAGGCCGCGAAGGTACTTTTGAACTGCTCGTACAGCGCCTTGCCTTCAGCCGTGGTAACCAGCTTGTCATAGGCGGCAATCTTTTCGCTCAGTTCCTTGTCGCGGGTATCCATTTGGCTGCGGTATTGCGCAATGTTCTTCGGGTCCTGATCCAGGGCCATCCGCAGGGAAATCGTGCGAATGCGCAGCATGATCTCGCGGATCTCGTCACCGCCACGAATACTCGGTAGCCATTGTTTTTCCACCGCCACTTCACTCTCGCGGATGCTCGACATTTGCCCCAGTGCAAATATCCCGAGCAGCGCCACAAGCACCGCAATCAAGGCGAAACCCAACGCAGCACGGGGGGCAATATTCAACTGTCGAAGAAACATAACGAGTGCCTTTCTTGTTGTGGGCTTGAGTGGGGGCTGTGCCCCGACAGCTCGTTATCGGCAAGTTGTACGATGACTTGAAGCGAAGTGTTTTTTTGCAGACAAAAAAAATCCCCGTATCTTTCGATACGAGGATTTTTAATATGGTCGGGGTAAGGGGATTCGAACTCCTGACATCCTGCTCCCAAAGCAGGCGCGCTACCGGACTGCGCTATACCCCGGTAAAAAAAAGGCACCCTTTAAAAGGCGCCTTCTGCGAACAGAGCTTTTGGCGTCTGATCTTAAGATTTGATTCCAGCGTTAACTGGTTTCAAAAATGGTGGGTCGTGTGGGATTCGAACCTACGACCAATTGGTTAAAAGCCAACTGCTCTACCAACTGAGCTAACGACCCAAAAATGGTCGGGGTAAGGGGATTCGAACTCCTGACATCCTGCTCCCAAAGCAGGCGCGCTACCGGACTGCGCTATACCCCGGTTTGAAATTGGCTCCGTGACCAGGACTCGAACCTGGGACCCAATGATTAACAGTCATTTGCTCTACCGACTGAGCTATCACGGAACTACATATTTCAATTTACAACGGTGAAGCTTTACTGCGTTCTCTTCGACCCGTTCGCATCGCTGCGTTCGTGTGTCTGAGGCGCGCTATTCTACAATCTTCAGCACCTCTGTCAACCCCCTAAATTGCTTTCAAGTTAATGATTTGCAACTTATTTTGGATTCCTGCTTGGGGAGCGGAAACCCTGGCGGGTGACTGACTGCGGGGCGCACTTTACAAGCCTTTTCCTTTAAGTTCAACAGCCTAACGAAAAAAAGGCCTCGCAATGTGAGGCCTCCTGTTCAACTACGCATTTTTGTAGGAGCTCGCTTCCTCGCGAAGACCTCTTGAGCGCTGCGTTTAGCCTGATAACACGCGTTATCGTTAACGACCATCGCGAGCAGGCTCGCTCCTACAGTGGATCAAACGAAGACGATTTCGTCGTTCTCCACAACACCCTTGGCAGTATCGCCGGGCATGAAACGACCCGACAGAATCAGCTGTGCCAGCGGGTTTTCGATCCAGCGCTGGATCGCTCGTTTCAGCGGCCGAGCGCCATACACCGGGTCGTACCCTACCGCGATCAGCTTATCCATGGCCTCAGGGCTGAGTTCCAGCTTCAGTTCCCGCTCGGTCAGACGACTGCGCAGACGACCCAACTGGATCTCGGTAATGCCGGCAATCTGATCCCGTGCCAATGGCTCGAAGATCACCACTTCGTCGACCCGGTTGATGAACTCCGGCCGGAAGTGCGAGGAAATCGCGTCCATTACTGCCGCACGCTGGGCCTCGCGATCACCGACCAATTCCTGGATCTGCACCGAACCGAGGTTGGACGTCATGACAATCACGGTATTTTTGAAGTCCACCGTGCGGCCATGGCTGTCAGTCAGTCGACCGTCTTCAAGCACTTGCAGCAGGATGTTGAACACATCCGGGTGCGCCTTCTCGACCTCGTCCAGCAGGATCACCGAATAAGGCTTGCGACGCACCGCCTCGGTCAGGTAACCGCCCTCTTCATAGCCTACATAGCCCGGTGGAGCGCCGATCAGGCGAGCCACGGAATGTTTCTCCATGAACTCGGACATATCGATGCGCACCATCGCCTCTTCCGTATCAAAGAGGAACTCCGCCAGCGCCTTGCACAGCTCGGTTTTACCGACACCGGTCGGGCCGAGGAACATGAACGAACCGCTTGGTCGGTTCGGATCGGCCAATCCCGCACGGGAACGCCGCACGGCGTTGGAAACCGCCACCACCGCTTCGTCCTGGCCGATCACACGCTGGTGCAACAGGCTTTCCATCTTCATCAGCTTGTCGCGCTCGCCTTCGAGCATTTTCGACACGGGAATACCGGTCCACTTCGACACGACTTCCGCGATCTCTTCTTCAGTCACCTTGCTGCGCAGCAACTGGTTTTCGCTCTTGCCGTGCTGGTCGACCATCTGCAGGCTGCGCTCCAGGTCCGGGATCACCCCATACTGCAACTCGGCCATGCGGTTCAGATCGCCTTTACGGCGTGCGGTTTCCAGTTCCTGGCGGGACTGCTCGATCTTCTGCTGAATCTGCGCCGAACCCTGTACCTCGGCCTTTTCCGAGTTCCAGATTTCTTCGAGATCCGAGTACTCACGCTCAAGGCGCACGATTTCTTCCTGGAGTTTTTCCAGACGTTTCTTCGCGGCCTCGTCGCTTTCTTTCTTCAGCGCCTGGGATTCCACCTTCAACTGAATCAAGCGACGTTCCAGACGGTCCAGCACTTCCGGCTTGGAGTCGATCTCCATGCGGATACGGCTGGCGGCTTCGTCGATCAGGTCGATGGCCTTGTCCGGCAACTGACGATCAGTGATATAGCGATGGCTGAGTTTGGCCGCCGCGATAATCGCACCGTCAGTGATCGCTACCTTATGGTGAACCTCGTAACGCTCTTTCAGGCCCCGCAGGATCGCGATGGTGTCTTCTTCACTCGGTTCGTCCACCAACACTTTCTGGAAGCGGCGCTCGAGGGCGGCGTCCTTCTCTATATATTGGCGGTACTCATTGAGCGTGGTTGCGCCGACGCAATGCAGCTCGCCGCGAGCCAATGCCGGCTTGAGCATGTTGCCCGCATCCATCGAGCCTTCGCCTTTACCGGCGCCGACCATGGTGTGCAGTTCGTCGATGAACAGAATGATCTGCCCTTCCTGCTTCGACAGCTCATTGAGCAGCGACTTCAGGCGTTCTTCGAATTCACCGCGATACTTGGCACCGGCAATCAGCGCCCCCATGTCGAGGGACAGCAGACGCTTGCCCTTGAGGCCATCCGGCACTTCGCCGTTGATGATGCGCTGGGCCAGGCCTTCAACGATGGCGGTCTTACCGACCCCAGGCTCACCGATCAATACCGGGTTGTTCTTGGTGCGGCGTTGCAACACCTGAATGGTCCGGCGAATTTCGTCGTCACGACCGATCACCGGGTCGAGCTTGCCCTCTTCGGCGCGCTTGGTCATATCGACAGTGTATTTATCCAGCGCCTGGCGCGACTCTTCGTGGTTAGCGTCGTTGACCGCCTCGCCACCGCGCAAGTTGTTGATCGCATTTTCCAGGGCTTTCTTGCTCACGCCCTGACCGAGCAACAATTTGCCGAGCTTGCTGTTCTCGTCCATGGCGGCGAGCAACACCAGCTCGCTGGAGATGAACTGGTCGCCCTTCTGCTGGGCCAGGCGATCAGCCTGGTTGAGCAGGCGCGCCAGATCCTGCGACATGTTGACGTCGCCGGTCGGATTCTGGATTTTCGGCAGCTGGTCGAGCTCTTTGGTCAGCTCTTTACGCAGGCTGTTGATGTCGAAGCCTGTTTGCATCAGCAGAGGCTTGATCGAGCCGCCCTGCTGTTCGAGCAGGGCCTGCATCAAATGCGCCGGCTCAATGGCCGGATGGTCGAGACCGACGGCCAGGGACTGGGCATCGGACAAGGCTAACTGCAATTTGCTGGTTAAACGATCTATACGCATGGGTCACCTTCCTTTTGAGCAGGTCGGACCAATAAAACATCCTGAATGAAGAAACCTGCCAGATAGCACAATAGATGCGGTCAATTCTGGGAGATTCAAGCGTCGTGATGTTGATGCAGATCAGACAAGTCTAGCGTTCGAGCCAGATAAGGGAGGCAAACCGGCCGGTGCGGGACGCACGGCGATAAGAAAAGAAGCGCGGATCGGTCACGGTGCAGAAACCGCCACCATAAACGGCGGTGACACCGCGTGCTGCCAAGCGCAAACGCGCCAACATATAGATGTCGGCCATGAACTTGCCGGCGTTTACGCTTGGCACGAAAGCTTCAGCCGCTTGCGGCAGTTGCTGCACGAAGGTTTCGCGCACTTCCGGGCCGACTTCAAAGGCTTGCGGGCCAATGGCCGGGCCGAGCCATACCAATACATCGGCAGGTGGCACGCCCAGGCTGTCCAGAGTGGCTTCCAGCACGCCAGCCGCCAACCCGCGCCAACCGGCATGGGCCGCCGCGACGCGAGTGCCGGCACGGTCGCAAAACAACGCTGGCAGGCAGTCGGCGGTCATGGCCGCGCAAGCGATGCCGGGCGTCGCCGTCCAGCTGGCGTCGGCAGCGACCACTCGGCCTGGGTCGGCATGGGCCACGACGATGCCGTGGACCTGCTGCAGCCAGGCCGGTTGAATGGAGAAATGATCGGTGAGACGACGGCGATTTTCGGCGACAGCTTCAGGGCTGTCGTCGACGTGATCGCCCAGATTGAGGCTGTCGAACGGCGCCTGACTGACGCCGCCCGCACGGGTGGTCACACAGGCCTTGACCCCGGCCGGCGCGGGCCAGTCAGGAATCAGCCAGTCACTCATCCGATGAACGCCTCGCGGTCTTGCTTGAGCAGGGTCAGCAGCCAGACGAAATCTTCCGGCAACGGCGACTCCCAGCTCATCCGTTGACCGGTGGTCGGATGATCCAGCTCCAGGAAACGCGCGTGCAGCGCCTGACGCGGGAAGTTTTTCAGCGATTCGACCATCGTCGGGTTCGCTGCCGGCGGAATACGGAAGCGACCGCCGTAGGCAGGATCTCCGACCAACGGGAAGTTGATGTGCGCCATGTGCACGCGAATCTGGTGCGTACGACCGGTTTCGAGCTTCACCCGCACGTGAGTGTGGGAGCGGAAGCGCTCGAGCACACGGTAATGGCTGACGGCTTGCTTGCCCCCCTCCATCACCGCCATGCGCTGGCGCTGCTGGCCATGACGACCGATCGGCGCATTGATCTTGCCGCCAGCTGTCACCACGCCGATCACGATGCATTCGTAGATCCGGCTGACACTGCGGCTCTGCAATTGTGTCACCAGTTGCGTCTGCGCCTGAATGGTCTTGGCCACCACCATCAGACCGGTGGTGTCCTTGTCCAGGCGGTGCACGATACCGGCGCGCGGCACGTTGACGATGTCCGGCACGTGGTGCAGCAAGGCGTTGAGCAAGGTGCCATCAGCGTGACCGGCAGCCGGATGCACCACCAGGCCCGCAGGCTTGTTGATCACCAGGATGTCGTCGTCTTCATAGACGATGTCCAGGGCAATGTCTTGAGCGACCCATTCGCCCTGAGCTTCCTGCTCGGCAGTGAGTTCAAGAATGGCGCCACCGTGAACGATGTCTCGCGGGCGGATAACCGCCCCATCCACAGTCAGGCGGCCGTCTTTGATCCAGGCGGAAAGGCGCGAGCGCGAGTGCTCAGCGAATAATTGTGCGGCGACTTGATCGAGGCGTTGGCCGCCCAATTCGGACGGCACCTCTGCGCGAAGTTCAATTTTATCGGACATGCTCAGACTAGGCGTCGGCACAGCCTTTGGTTTCGGCTGCGCGCTTGTGGTTAAATACGGCGTCTTTTGCCCCGAGGCTATTCAACGGGGCGCTCATCATAACAGGACGGCCACGCCCAAGACAGCGGCCGTCATAGGGACGCAAGCCGCCATGCAAGTGAAACACCTGCTGCTGATCGCCATCCTCGCATTGACCGCTGCTTGCTCATCGAAGGAAGTCGTAGACGAAAACCTGAGTGAAGTCGAGTTGTACCAACAGGCTCAGACCGACCTGGACAACAACAGCTACAACAGCGCCACCGCCAAGCTGAAGGCTCTGGAATCGCGTTATCCGTTCGGTCGTTATGCCGATCAGGCCCAACTCGAGCTCATCTACGCCAACTACAAGAACGCCGAGCCCGAGGCTGCAAAAGCCGCGGCCGAGCGCTTCATTCGTCTGCATCCACAGCATCCGAACGTCGACTACGCCTACTACCTCAAGGGCCTGACGTCGTTCGACCAGGACGTCGGACTGCTGGCGCGCTTCCTGCCACTGGACATGACCAAGCGTGACCCCGGCGCCGCCCGCGACTCCTACAACGAGTTCGCCCAGCTGACCAGCCGCTTCCCGAACAGCCGTTACGCGCCGGATGCCAAGCAGCGCATGATCTACCTGCGCAACCTGCTGGCCTCGTACGAAATTCACGTTGCCGACTACTACCTGACCCGTCAGGCCTATGTGGCTGCCGCGAACCGTGGTCGTTACGTGGTGGAAAACTTCCAGGAAACCCCATCGGTCGGTGACGGCCTGGCGGTGATGACCGAAGCCTACCAGCGCCTGCACCTGGATGAGCTGGCCGCCACCAGCCTCGAAACCCTGAAGCTCAACTACCCGAACCACCCAAGCCTGGTCGACGGTCAGTTCGTGCCGTCGGTAGCCGAAGCCGATAACCGTTCTTGGCTGAGCAAGGCGACCCTGGGTCTGATCGAATCCCGTCCGCCGCTGCCACCGGGAGAAACCCGCGCCAACCAGGACGTGCAGAAGCAGTTCCAGGACGCCAAGGATGCGATTCCGAACGAACTCAAGCCTAAAGACACCAACGGCGATGTGATCGAAGAGGAAAATCACGAAGCGGAAGGCAACAACAGCGACCGCTCGTGGTTCAGCTACATGACCTTCGGTGTGTTCGACTGACACCCCGCACGGGCCAAAAGGGAGACTCTCGAGTCTCCCTTTTTTATTGCGCCATTTTTTATAAGGAGCATTACGCTGTGCGGCTGCGATGTCCCCGGCTAAACTGGCGGCTCATCAACCAAAAAGCAGCTCACCATGCTTCGTTTAATATTCTGGATCGCCCTTATTGCCGCTGCGGTGTGGTTCTGGCGTAAATACAAGGGCCAGGCTTCCGTGCCCAAGTCCCCCGCCGAGCTGGAAGCGGCACCGATGGTCCGCTGCGCCCATTGCGGCGTGCACCTGCCCCGCGACCGGGCGCTGAGTCTTCAACAACAATGGTATTGCAGCCAGGCTCACCTCGAGCAAGGCCCAGGGTCCAGTGGTCGCTGAGACTCAAAGTCCCGGCGACAAACAGGCCCAGCGACTGCTGCGCCTTTATCACCTCTACCGTTTGAGCGTCGGCATCATCCTGGTGCTTTTGATTTCCAGTGACCTGGACAATCAGTTGCTGACGTCCGGCAATGACGCGTTGCTGCGTGGTGGCAGCTGGTTGTACCTGATACTGAACATTCTGCTGGTTGTGTTCTTCGAGGACACACGCCGGCCGGCGCAATTGTTCAGCCTGGCACTGGTTGACGTACTGCTGTTGTGTGGCCTGTTCTATGCCGCAGGTGGCGTGGCCAGCGCCGTTGGCAACCTGTTGATCGTATCGGTAGCCATCGGTAACACCTTATTACAAAGGCGCATCGGGCTGTTGATTGCCGCTGTCGGCGCGCTCGGCATCGTCGGCTTGAGTTTCCTGCTGAGCTTCAGCCCTCCCTCCAGTCCCAACGACCACTTGCAGGCAGGAGCCCTTGGCGCCCTGTGTTTTGCCGCTGCGTTATTGGTGCAAGGCCTGAGGCGACGCCTGGAAGTCAGCGAAACCCTGGCCGAACAAAAGGCCAGTGAAGTCATCGGCCTGGAAACCCTCAATGCGCTGATCCTGCAACGGATGCGCACCGGCATACTGGTGCTCGACGACTGCAGACGAGTGCAGCTCGCCAACCACAGTGCCCTGGCCCTGCTCGATTGCGAGCATCTCGAGGGCCTCATGATTGACGAGCACTGCCCTTCCCTGATCGAGCGCCTGGACCTTTGGCGCAAGAATCCGACGCTACGCCCCCACAGCTTGAAGATCACCGGCAGCGGTCTGGAATTGCGACCCAGCTTCATCGCCCTGGACACCAGCCCGAACCACCAGACCCTGGTCTTTCTCGAGGATCTCGCACAGATCGCGCAACAGGCGCAGCAATTGAAACTGGTCGCCCTGGGTCGCCTGACCGCCAGCATCGCCCATGAAATCCGCAATCCGTTGGGCGCCATCAGTCATGCCGCGCAGCTATTACGAGAATCGGAGGAACTGAACGGCGCGGATCGACGTCTGACGCAGATCATTCAAGACCACTCTGAGCGAATGAATCGGGTAATCGAAAACGTCCTGCAACTGTCCCGCCGCCAGCAAACCGTGCCGCAACGACTCGACTTGAAACCGTGGCTGGAACAATTCGTGGGCGAAACCCGCGAGGCGGCAACCGGACGCCAGCAGATTCACCTGCACACCACTGGTGCAGACTTCAAGACCCTGATGGATCCCGACCAATTGCAACAGATCCTCGACAACCTTGTACGCAATGCCTGGCGCCACAGTGGCTTGCGCCGCGAGCAGGCGCAGGTCTGGCTGGAACTGTTTATCGATCCAAACAGCCAGTTGCCGATCCTGGAAATTGTCGACGACGGTCCTGGTGTCCCCCCGGACCATCAAGCGCAACTGTTCGAACCCTTCTTCACCACCAGTCAGCATGGCACTGGCCTGGGTCTCTACCTGTCCCGTGAGCTGTGCGAAAGCAATCAGGCTCGCCTGGACTTCAAGCCACGCCAGGATGGCGGCTGCTTTCGCATTACCTTTGCTCACGGACGGAAACAAGGTTGAACAAGAAATCACGGCAAAAAGTCCTGATCGTCGACGATGAACCGGACATCCGCGAACTCCTGGAAATTACCCTGGGACGGATGAAACTGGACACCTACAGTGCCCGCAATGTGGGTGAGGCCCTGGGCCTGCTCAAGCGCGAAAGGTTCGATCTGTGCCTCACCGACATGCGCCTGCCGGACGGCACCGGCCTTGAGCTGGTGCAGCACATCCAGCGACGTTACCCGCAAGTACCGGTGGCCATGATCACCGCCTACGGCAATGTCGAAACGGCGATCAATGCACTGAAGGCCGGCGCCTTCGACTTCCTGAGCAAACCGGTGGACCTTGGCCGCCTGCGGGAACTGGTCGCCAGCGCCCTGCTGCTTGCTGCTCCCGGCAGCACTATCGATCGTCGTCTGCTGGGTGATTCACTGCCGATGCGCAATCTGCGCAAACAGATCGACAAACTGGCACGCAGCCAGGCGCCGGTCTACATCAGCGGCGAGTCCGGCAGCGGCAAGGAACTGGTTGCGCGTCTGATCCATGAGCGAGGACCACGGGCCAATCACCCCTTCGTGCCGGTCAACTGCGGGGCGATTCCATCGGAGTTGATGGAAAGCGAGTTTTTCGGCCATCGCAAAGGCAGCTTCAGCGGTGCCATCGAAGACAAACCCGGACTGTTCCAGGCCGCGCACGGCGGCACCCTGTTCCTTGACGAAGTGGCTGATCTGCCGCTGCCGATGCAGGTCAAACTGCTACGCGCGATTCAGGAGAAAGCCGTACGCAGCGTCGGCGGGCAACAGGAAGAGGTGGTCGATGTGCGCATCCTGTGCGCGACCCACAAAGACCTCGATGCCGAAGTCGCCGCTGAACGCTTTCGCCAGGACTTGTACTACCGCTTGAATGTGATCGAGCTGCGGGTTCCGCCGCTGCGCGAGCGCCGCGACGACATAGAACCGCTGGCCAGCCACGTGCTCATGCGCCTGGCCGCCGACACCGGGCAACCGGCGGCAAAACTCCACCCGCACGCCCTCGACGCGCTGAAAAGCTACCGCTTTCCAGGCAATGTGCGGGAACTGGAGAACATGCTCGAACGGGCTCACACCCTGTGCGAAAACAAACAGATCGAGGCCAGCGACCTGCGCCTGGCCGAGGGCAACTGCTCTATCGAGGGGGGATTACTCGACCTGACACAGATCGACAACCTGGAAGCGTACCTGGAAAACATCGAACGCCAGCTCATTCTCCAGGCCCTGGAAGAAACCCGCTGGAACCGCACGGCAGCGGCTCAGCGGTTGAATCTGTCGTTCCGGTCGATGCGCTACAGGCTGAAGAAATTCGGCCTGGATTGAACGGCTCTTGATCTTGTCTCAGATCCGACCGGTCGGCGCATAGGGTGCAGGATCGATAATCGGCTCACGCCCCAACATCACATCAGCGAACAACTGACACGACGCCGGCGCCAGTACCAGACCGTTGCGGTAGTGCCCGCAGTTGAGCCACAACCCATCAAATCCAGGCACCCGACCAATATAAGGAATGCCTTCCGGCGAACCTGGGCGCAATCCGGCCCAATGCCCCACCACTTCAGCATCCGCCAGTGCCGGAATCAGCTCCACCGCCGACGCCTTGAGGCTCTCCAGAGCCGACTCGGTCGGCGTCTTGTCATAGCCTTCATGCTCCAGGGTACTGCCAATCAGAATGTGTCCGTCGCGCCGCGGAATCGCGTAACGCCCCTTGGCCAGCACCATGCTCGGCAGAAAGTCAGCGGCGCACTTGTAGAGAATCATCTGGCCCTTTACCGGCTCGACCGGCAACTCCAGCCCCAACCCCTTGAGCAAGTCGCCGCTCCAGGCGCCCGCCGTCAGGACCACCTGATCCGCATGGACACTCCCTGTCGAGGTGTGCACGCCAACGACTTTATCGCCTTCACGGATAAACCCGCTGACTTCACACTGCTCGTGGATCGTCACGTTCGGCAGCGCCGACAACGCAGTCTTGAGCGACTTCACCAGCCGTGGATTGCGCACGTTGGCCACATCAGCCATGTAGATCGCCCGGGAAAAACCGCCGCCCAGCACCGGCACTGCATCGTGTGCCGCCGAGATATCCACAGCCCGCAATGGACGGTTCTCTCGTGCAGCCCACGCCAGCGCCTCGGCCTCGTCATCCAGATCCAGCCAGTACAGACCGGTGATGTGCACCTCGGGATCAACCCCGGTGGCCGCAAACAGGCGCTCACCCAGCTGTGGATAAAAATCCTGGGACCAATGGGCCAGTGCCGTGACCGCCGGGCTGTAACGCCATGGATAAAGCGGCGAAACGATCCCGCCGCCTGCCCAGGACGATTCCTGGCCCACGTTCGAGCGATCCAGCAGCACAACGCTCTGCACTTCGGACGCGAGATTGAATGCCGTCAGCAGCCCGATTACCCCGCCACCGACAATCACCACTTGCTGTTGCGTGCTCATGTTCTGATCCAACCGATAAATAGACAGTGGACGCAAAGGGGCGTCCGAAAAGGAAACTCAGCGACCCCAGCAATCCTTGGCGGTCAGGCCAGCCGTGGCGTTGACCATGCCACGGACACCGGTATTGGTCATAGTGAAATCTCCGCACTTGTCCGCAGCCATGCTCGTGCCCGGCTTGCGCACCGCGGTCAGCAGGAACGTCTGATCCGTCAGGGTTGGGGTAATGGTGTAGTAATCGTTGCCGGCGCTAAGACCGGTGGCATCGGTGTAGGCATTCTTTTGCGAATAGAAGCGCTCAAGGATTTGCGCCTGCTCGGAAAGCAGACTGGCCACTTCGGTACGGCGGCCCTTGTTCAGGTATTCGGTGAAGCTCGGGGCAGCAATGGTCATGACAATCCCGATGATTGCAATCACGATCATGATTTCGATCAGGGTAAAACCGCGGTTGGATCTGTGCATGCCTCAACTCTCACTTACTGAATTTGTCGCCACATGATGCGACGGCTGCCGCCGGATTTTTCCATCCCCGGGGTATCTTCGCCAATGGATTCGTGCGCAGCCGCACCATTGTCATCGGCGTCCCGGGGCGAATTTTCTCCGATGAAGGTCACGCCGTTCGAAAGCAAATCGTTACCGTCGACCACGCCATCGTCGTTGCTGTCGAGCATCTTAGCGCTGATCGCTTCGGGCAGCTTGAGGCAGATGGGTATCAACCCATGATTGTTGCGATAAAAACCGTACCAGTTGCCATTGGCCAGACAGGTTCGCCGGTCCAGCGCCGGTGAATCCGGCGGCGTGATGGCCTGGGCTGGCACCGACAGGGTCAGCGCGACGATCACACCGCACAACAACCGCGAGAACCTGGCAGGCCGCTCAGTACTTGGCATAAATGCTCTCCACCACACTACGAGAATGGCCCGCGATGCCTACCGCCGTTATCCGATACAAGGTTGCCTGTGTATTGATCGGCACATTCACGGCATCGCGGCTGACGCCGATGTTTTGCACGCCATAAAAGCCCTTGCCCGACGCCACCCACATCACCCCGGAGGTAGCGTTGAAACCCGCAGAAGTAACAGTCAGCGACTCGGCCGGTGGAGCGCATTGAAGGTGACCGCTGCACTCCGGCAGCGCAAAACCGCTGCGTTGCACCGCGCTTTCGCCCACCCGCAATGCAGCCTCGGCGCCTTGAAACGACTGATTGCGCAGGCTCACGCTGCCGGCCATTTTTTCCTGCAGGGTGGCGTTCTGCATCGAAGAGATACCTATCAGCGTCAGCAACAACAGGAATACCAGGCTGACCAGCAACGCCATGCCGCGCTGGTGATAAGCAATCACGGATGAAAAATTCATCGCCCTTCCCTTCATGGCAGGCGATTGCGCAGAGCGGCAACCACGTTGAAGGTTTGATCGCTCACCCGATGGTGAGGATCGAAGAGCGTCAGGCTCAGCCGCACGCTGCGAATGCGTGCCGGGTCAGACGGATTGCTGCTATAGCTGGACGCGGCGATGTCTGTGGCAGAGCTGGCAATGCCAAAGCTCACGTCGAAGGCTTTGACGTTATCCACCAGCGTCTGCCGGCGCTGTGCGCCACTGCCGACGGCAATCGTCAGCTGATCCTGTCTCAAGCCATAGGCTATCCGCCGGATCGGAAATGCCAGTTGGCCGGGACCCGGCGTACGCGACTCACTGTAAGCCGTCGCACGGGTCCGACAATCGGAGACCACGGTCCATGTCGGTGTTCCCCCGTTGCTGCCAACATCCGCCGTCACCAGCGTCAGGCTTTGGCGGGCACTGTCCCAACTGATCGGCGTTATCCGACTGGCATTGAAATCACCCGCCGAACTCTCAGCGGTAATGCTCTCCAGACAGCCGAACATGCCGACCATACGGATTTCCTGAATCATTTTGCTCAACACGAAACGCGCATCTTCCTGCATCGCGGCAGCGGCGTTCTGACTGACGTAGGTGTTTTTGGCGGCGATGAACACCTGCACCACGCCCAACACCACAACCAGGCTCAACGCCAGGGCGATGAGCAATTCGATCAGGCCGAACCCTCGACTGGACTCCTTCATGGCGCGCCCACCGGGTCAACTGTGGCCCGGCTGCTCAGGACGAAGCTGCGACGGGAATCGGCGCTGTTGGCGGCCCGCGAGTCGTCCCAGGTAATGGTGATGGTGTACACGCCCTGATTGAGGCTGACGCTGCCGGTCGCACTGGCGCCGCCAAAACTGATGATGTTGCGGGTGAAATCGTAGAGGTCCTGGTCCCGGGCGACGCTCAGATTGCCCGAGGTCGGTGGTGTAACGGTGTAGTCGGCGGCCGCATTGGCGCGAATGCGGTCCATCATGTCGTAGGCGATAAAACTGGCCTGGCTGGTCATGCGCGCACTGTCCGTGTACTTGAGTGCATTCAGCTGCAATGCCGCCGCCCCCAACAGACCCACGCTCAGAATCAACAATGCAACCAGGACCTCGATCAGTGTCATGCCCTCCTGTGCACCTTTGCGCCATTGCCTCATCCGCAACTTCCACCCAATAGAATTCGTCCGTTCAAACACAGGTTCAGCGTCCTGCTTTGCGCGCCCAATACATAACTGATCACCACCGCCGTAGACGGTGACGACAACCCTCCCAGATTGTTGAAATCGATGGCCGACACCCCCGAGGTTAGCGTCAGCGTCGCGCCACTGCTCATCGCCGGCACAACCCGTAATACATTCGCCGGCGTACTGGTTCCGTCATACACCGACAACTCCCCGGTCCATGCGCTGCCACCCGCCGTCGGGCGCACGCGGGTCGTCACTCCGCGATTGATCGCCTCCAGTCGCGCGAAATTAAGAGCATGTTGCAGATCACCGATCTCGGTATCGGCCCTGGTGATTTGCGCCGAACGCGTAAACGCCGGCACGGCCAGAGCGATCAGGACCAGAAAGACCGCAATCGCCACCAGCAACTCCAGCAACGTGAAACCTTTTGAACGATGTTCCATCGCTGCCCTCTGCTGCCGTTGGCTATACCTGCTGTTGCTCGCCAGAACATGCGACCGCGAAAACCCGGTTGCATTGCCATCGCCCGCGCATGGATTGCTCGGCTGAGAAAATTTCAGGGAGGGAAATGTCATGCATCAGCGCGGCTTCAGCCTGATCGAACTGCTCATGGGACTGACAATTGTCGGGATTGTTCTGCACTTGGTCAGTCCGGCGTTTGCGGCACTGTCAGAGTCGACCTATCGCGAGGAGACGGCCAAGTCACTTGCCAGCGGTATGCGCAGTGCAAGAGTTGCCGCGATCACACGAAACCAGTCCGTCGTCATTCACGGCATAAACGATGACTGGAGCCAGGGCTGGCGAATCGTTCTGGATGTCAGCGGCAAGGGGCATGAGGACATCAGCAACCCGCTGCTGATGGAGCACCGAAGCGGCACGCGAGTGCCGGTGTTCGGCAATCTATATGTCAAGACGTCGGTTCGCTTCAGCCATTTGGGCGAACCGGCGAGCAAAGGCTTTCAATCGGGGACGTTACACGTTTGCGCCACCCGCAAACCGGTGAGCCGGCACCAGCTGGTGCTGGCGTCCAGCGGCCGCGTCAGCCTGCGCAGCGATAAAGCTGAACAGGCATTATGCGCAGGGGGGAGCGGAATCAGAGCAGGGAACGAACGCGCAACTCTTTAGGCATGGAGAACGTGATGTTCTCCTCGCGACCGGCCAGTTCATCAGCACCGGTAGCCCCCCAGGCTTGCAACTGCTGGATTACGCCACGCACCAGGACTTCCGGCGCAGAAGCGCCCGCCGTGATGCCGATGCGCTCGACGCCGTCGAACCAGCTCTTTTGCAGGTCTTCAGCACCGTCAATCAGGTAGGCCGGGGTCGCCATGCGCTCGGCGAGCTCACGCAGGCGATTGGAGTTGGAGCTGTTCGGACTGCCAACCACCAACACGACATCACATTCGTCGGCCAGTTGCTTGACCGCATCCTGACGGTTTTGCGTGGCGTAGCAGATGTCGTCCTTGCGCGGACCACCGATGGCCGGGAACCGCGTACGCAGGGCGTCGATGACACGGCTGGTATCGTCCATGGACAGGGTGGTCTGGGTGACGAAAGCCAGTTTCTCGGGGTTGTGCACTTGCAGTTCGGCGACGTCTTTTTCGTCCTCGACCAAATAGATCGCACCACCATTGCTGGCGTCGTATTGGCCCATGGTGCCTTCGACTTCCGGGTGACCGGCGTGGCCGATAAGAATGCATTCGCGACCGTCGCGGCTGTAGCGCGCCACTTCGATGTGCACCTTGGTCACCAGTGGGCAGGTGGCGTCGAACACTTTCAGGCCCCGGCCGGCAGCTTCAGTGCGAACGGCCTGGGAAACACCGTGGGCACTGAAGATCACGATCACATCGTCCGGCACCTGATCCAGTTCCTCGACGAAAATCGCCCCGCGCGCGCGCAGGTCTTCGACAACGAATTTGTTATGGACCACTTCGTGGCGTACGTAGATCGGCGGACCGAACACTTCCAGGGCGCGGTTGACGATTTCGATCGCGCGGTCCACACCGGCGCAGAAGCCACGGGGGTTGGCGAGTTTGATTTGCATGCTGTGCCTCGTGTCTTGCCCTGTAGGAGTGAGCCCGCTCGCGATGGGCGTCAATGACAACGCGATCATTCTGAATGAAAGCGGTGTCTTTGAGTCCTTCGCGAGCGGGCTCGCTCCTACAACGGGCCGGTTTGGTCAGTTACAGCGCTTTGACGGAAATGATTTCCACGTCAAAGGTCAGCGTCTTGCCTGCCAGCGGGTGGTTGAAGTCGATGGTCACTTGAGCATCATCGAACTCTTTGACCACACCTGGCAATTCAGTATTGGCCGCATCATTAAAGATCACCAACAGACCAGGCGACAGCTCCATGTCCTGGAACTGAGAGCGCGGAATGATCTGTACGTTTTGCGGGTTGGGCTGGCCGAAGGCGTTTTCCGGCTCGATGCTCAGAGTACGCTTGTCGCCAGCCTTGAAACCGAACAACGCCGCTTCGAAACCTGGCAACAGGTTGCCGTCACCGACCTTGAAGGTCGCCGGGGCTTTGTCGAAGGTGCTGTCCACCGTGTCGCCATTCTCCAGGCGCAATGCGAAATGCAAGGTGACTTCCGTGTTCTGGCCAATGCGTTGCTCAGCCAATACCTGTTCAGTCATGAACGGCTTCTCCGGTCTTTTTACTTTTGAACATATCCAGTGCCAGCATCACGGCACCGACGGTAATTGCACTGTCGGCAAAGTTGAACGCCGGGAAATACCAGCGGTTCTGCCAATGCACCAGGATGAAATCGATCACATGCCCCAAGGCAATGCGGTCATACAGATTGCCCAACGCACCACCGAGCACCAACGCCAGGGCGATGGCCAGCCAGGTTTCGTTGCGCCCCAGGCGCTTGAGCCAGACCACCAGCACCGCACTGACCACCACCGCGATCAGTGCAAACAGCCAGCGCTGCCAACCGGAACTGTCAGCCAGGAAACTGAACGCCGCGCCAGTGTTGTAGGCCAGGGTCCAACTGAAGTAATCGGGGATCACCACGATTTGCTGGTACATCGCAAGCTTGCCTTCGAAGTAGAACTTGCTGGCCTGGTCGATGACCAGGACCAGCAAACTCAACCAGAGCCAGCTCAGCCGTCCGAAACGGCCAATGGCATTAGGCATAGTGACGAACCTCGCCAGCGCCGCTGATGTTGTCGACGCAACGACCGCAGATTTCCGGATGCTCCGGATTCACGCCGACGTCTTCACGGCAGTGCCAGCAACGGGCGCACTTGGCGAAGGCCGACTTGACGATCTTCAACTTCAGGCCGCTGACTTCGGTGACCACTGCATCGGCCGGCGCCTGCACGAATGGTGCGACGCTGGCGGTGGAGGTGATCAGCACGAAACGCAGTTCGTTGCTCAGCTTGGCCAGGTCGGCGCTCAGCGCGTCTTCGGCGAACAGCGTCACTTCAGCCTGCAGGTTGCCACCGACGGCTTTCGCCGCGCGCTGGATTTCCATCTCTTTGTTGACCGCCACCTTCACTTCCATGATGCGATCCCAGTAGGCGCGACCGAGCTCGAAACCTTCCGGCAATTCGGTCAGGCCTTCGTACCAGGTATTGAGCATCACCGATTCGTTGCGCTCGCCCGGCAGGTATTGCCACAGCTCGTCGGCGGTGAACGCCAGGATCGGCGCGATCCAGCGCACCAGCGCTTCGGAGATGTGGAACAGCGCGGTCTGGCACGAACGACGGGCCTTGCTGTCGGCGCCGGTGGTGTACTGGCGGTCCTTGATGATGTCCAGGTAGAAACCGCCCAGCTCCTGCACGCAGAAGTTGTGGATCTTGGAGTAGACGTTCCAGAAGCGGTACTCGCCGTAGTGCTCTTGCAGCTCGCGTTGCAGCAGCAAGGTGCGGTCCACGGCCCAACGGTCCAGTGCCAGCATTTCGTCGGCCGGCAGCAGGTCGGTGGCCGGGTTGAAGCCGGTCAGGTTCGAGAGCAGGAAGCGCGCGGTGTTACGGATACGCCGGTAGGCGTCCGCACTGCGTTGCAGGATCTGCTCGGAAACCGCCATTTCGCCCGAATAATCGGTCGACGCGACCCACAGGCGCATGATGTCCGCACCCAGGGTGTCGTTGACTTTCTGCGGTGCAATGACGTTGCCCAAGGACTTGGACATCTTGCGGCCGGACTCGTCGACGGTGAAACCGTGGGTCAGCAATTCGCGGTACGGCGCGTGGTTGTCGATGGCGCAACCGGTCAGCAGCGACGAGTGGAACCAGCCACGGTGCTGGTCCGAGCCTTCCAGGTACAGGTCGGCGCGTGGCCCGGTTTCGTGGCCCATCGGGTGCGAGCCGCGCAGGACGTGCCAATGCGTGGTGCCCGAGTCGAACCAGACGTCCAGGGTGTCGCTGATCTTGTCGTACTGTGGCGCTTCATCACCGAGCAGCTCGGCGGCATCCAGCTTGAACCAGGCTTCGATGCCTTCGACTTCGACGCGCTTGGCGACTTCTTCCATCAGTTCGACGGTACGTGGGTGCAGCTCGCCGCTTTCCTTGTTCAGGAAGAACGGGATCGGTACACCCCAGTTGCGCTGACGGGAGATGCACCAGTCCGGACGGTTGGCGATCATCGAGTGCAGTCGCGCCTGGCCCCAGGCCGGCACGAACTTGGTGTCTTCGATGGCTTTGAGCGAGCGCTGGCGCAGGGTGTCGCCGGTGGTTGGCTGCTTGTCCATGCCGATGAACCACTGCGCGGTGGCGCGGTAGATCAATGGCGTCTTGTGGCGCCAGCAGTGCATGTAGCTGTGCTCGATGATGGTGGTGTGCAGCAGCGCACCCACTTCGCTCAGCTTGTCGACGATGGCCGGGTTGGCCTTCCAGATGAACTGGCCGCCGAAGAATTCCAGCGATGGCACATAAACGCCGTTGCTTTGTACCGGATTGAGGATGTCGTCGTTGACCATGCCGTATTTCTTGCACGTCACGAAGTCGTCGACGCCGTAGGCCGGTGCAGAGTGAACCACGCCAGTACCGGCGCCCAGTTCGACGTAATCAGCCAGGTAAACCGGCGACAGACGGTCGTAGAACGGGTGACGGAAATTGATCAGCTCCAGGTCGGAACCGGTGGCGGTGGCGATCACCGAGCCTTCCAGCGAGTAACGTGCCAGGCACGACTCGACCAGCTCTTCAGCCAGCACCAGCAATTTGTCGCCGACATCGACCAGGGCGTAGTTGAATTCCGGGTGAACGTTCAGCGCCTGGTTGGCCGGGATGGTCCACGGGGTGGTGGTCCAGATCACGATCGAAGCCGGTTTGGCCAGCGATGGCAGACCGAATGCGGCAGCCAGCTTGGCTTCATCGGCAATCGGGAAGGCCACGTCGATGGTCGAGGACTTCTTGTTCTCGTACTCGACTTCCGCTTCGGCCAGGGCCGAGCCGCAATCGAAGCACCAGTTCACGGGCTTGAGGCCCTTGAACACGAAACCGCCCTTGACGATTTCTGCCAGGGCGCGGATTTCACCGGCCTCGTTCTTGAAGTCCATGGTCTTGTAGGGGTTGGCGAAATCGCCCAACACGCCCAGACGGATGAATTCGGACTTCTGGCCTTCGATCTGCTCGGTGGCATACGCACGGCAGAGTTCACGGGTCTTGTCCGCGCCCAGGTTCTTGCCGTGGGTCACTTCGACTTTGTGCTCGATCGGCAGACCGTGGCAGTCCCAGCCCGGAACATAAGGCGCGTCAAAGCCCGACAGGGTCTTCGAGCGGATGATCATGTCCTTGAGAATCTTGTTCAGCGCATGACCGATGTGAATCGTGCCGTTGGCGTACGGAGGACCGTCGTGCAGTACGAACTTCGGACGATCCTTGCCAATCTCGCGCAACTTTCCGTACAGGCCAATACTGTCCCAGCGCTGCAGAATCTGCGGTTCGCGCTGTGGCAGGCCGGCCTTCATTGGGAAGGCGGTGTCCGGAAGGTTTAGCGTGGCTTTATAGTCGGTCATTTAAGGCTCTTCATTAGCGATTGGCGCTAGGTGCGACAGGGCACGGGCGGCGGCGACATCCGCATTGATCGCCGTCTTAAGCGCCTCCAGAGAGGCGAAACGCTGCTCTTCACGCAGCTTTTGGTGGAAAACCACCGTCATACGCCGGTCATACAGATCGCCGGCAAAATCTAAAAGATGTACTTCGAGGTGGGCTTTGCCATCTCCCTGGACCGTAGGTCGAACGCCGATATTGGCGACGCCTGGCCAGGTCTTGCCGTCGAGGTCGACGCTGACCAGGTAAACCCCGGTAAACGGCACGCGACGGCGCTTGAGTTGAATGTTGGCCGTTGGCGTACCCAACTGGCGCGCCAGTTTCTGGCCATGCAATACCCGACCGGCAATCCGGTACGGGCGACCGAGCAGACGTTCGGCAAGGGCAAAGTCTGCAGCGGCCAGCGCATTACGCACCTGGGTGCTGCTGACCCGGATACCGTCGAGTTCGACAGTCTGCGCCGCTTCGACGGTAAAGCCCTGCATGACGCCGGCCTGTTGCAGGAAATCGAAATCCCCTACCCGGTCACAGCCGAAACGGAAGTCGTCGCCGACTTCAAGATGCTGCACGCCCAAGCCATCCACCAGGATGGTGTCGACGAACTCGCTGGCGCTGAGCTTGCTCAGGCGCTGGTTGAAGGCGAGGCACAAGACCCGGTCAACGCCTTCGGCAGCGAGCAGCTGCAACTTGTCGCGCAGGCGTGCCAAACGGGCCGGTGCCGTGTCCGGCGCAAAAAACTCTCGCGGCTGCGGCTCGAAAATCACCACGCAGCTGGGCACGCCCAATTCAAGCGCACGCTCACGCAGTCGCGCCAGGATAGCCTGGTGGCCACGGTGTACACCGTCAAAGTTGCCAATAGTGGCGACACAGCCCCGATGCTGGGGGCGCAGATTGTGGAGGCCTCGAACCAGCTGCATAACGCGCTTCTTGCTCATAAAGTGGTCGATTATAACCACACCCGGCGGCCGACGACAGGCAACACCGTATCCCAAAGTGATCGAGCCGACAAAAACGCCGGCCCACCCGTGTTTATCGAGGCCTGGGCCTTAGCCCAATGCCTTGCGATTGAAGTCGCGCAAGCGAAAACCCATCAACACTAACATCCCGAAATAAGCCACCACACCGGCGACCACCAATGCCCCAAGGCGCAGGAACCGCTCGAGCATATGCCCTTGATCCCAGGCTGGCATAAAGTGCATCGCACCCAGCAACACGCCTGACATCACCGCCACCGCGATCACCAGCTTCAAGCCGAATACCCCCCAGCCCGGTTGTGGCTGGTACATCTGCTGCTTGCGCAGCTGATAGAAGAGCAACCCGGCGTTGATACAGGCACCACCACTGATGGCGAGCGCCAAACCAGCGTGAGCCAGCGGACCGATCAGCATGAGGTTGAACAGTTGGGTGATGATCAAGGTGAAAATTGCGATCTTTACCGGCGTGCGGATGTTTTGTTGCGCATAAAAGCCCGGTGCCAGCACTTTAATCACGATGATCCCGAGCAACCCGACCGAATAGGCGATCAACGCACGCTGGGTCATGGCCGCATCAAATGCATTGAATTGACCGTACTGGAACAGCGAAACCGTCAACGGCTCGGCCAGAATCCCCAGCGCCAGGGAACATGGCAACACCAGCACGAAACACAGGCGCAGGCCCCAATCGAGGATTCGCGAATATTCATGGCGATCCTTGCTGGCGTAGGTCTTGGCCAGGGTCGGCAACAGGATCGTGCCCAATGCCACGCCCAGCACGCCGGATGGCAGCTCCATCAAACGGTCGGCGTAGTACATCCAGGACACTGAACCGGCGACCAGGAACGAAGCAAAAATGGTGTTGATGATCAGCGAGATCTGACTCACGGACACCCCGAGAATCGCCGGCAGCATCTGCTTCATGACCCGCCAGACCCCCGTATCACGCAGATTCAGGCGCGGCAGCACCAGCATGCCGATCTTTTTCAGGTGTGGCAGTTGATACAACAGCTGCGCCAGGCCGCCGGCCAGTACCGCCCAGCCCAGCGCCATCACCGGCGGGTCGAAGCACGGCGTCAGGAACACCGCAAAAATGATCATGCTGACGTTCAACAGGGTCGGCACAAAGGCCGGCACCGAAAAGCGGTTCCAGGTGTTGAGGATCGCGCCCGCCAGCGAGGACAGGGAAATCAGCAGGATGTAAGGAAAGGTCACCCGCAGCAGACTGGAGGTCAGCTCGAATTTTTCCGGCGTATCGGTAAAGCCCGGCGCCGTCACCCAGATGACCCAGGGGGCGGCAATCATCCCCAGCGCAGTCACCAGGGCCAGCACCAGCGTCAGCAGACCCGAGACGTAAGCAATGAACGTTCGCGTCGCCTCCTCGCCCTTCTGGCTTTTGTATTCGGCAAGAATCGGCACAAAAGCCTGGGAGAACGCGCCTTCCGCGAAGATACGCCGCAACAGATTGGGCAATTTGAAGGCGATGAAGAAGGCGTCGGTCGCCATTCCTGCACCAAATATGCGCGCAATGAGGGTGTCACGAACGAAGCCCAGGATCCGGGAAAGCATCGTGATAGAGCTGACGGCGGCTAACGATTTGAGCAGATTCATTGAAAGAGTTTGTGCCTGTCGATAAACAGCAGGCGAACTGAGCGCCTACTTATGCGATACTCCGCGCCGCAACAGCACAGAGCCAAAGCTCGCGAGTTTACAGGTCGCACGCCGGAAAGAAATATTCTGTGCCACCGACCTCATGAAAACGTGACGAGCGAAGGCAAGACAAGGCGAAAACAGGCGAGAAAGCGGAGTTGACGAACGTCAATGAGCATTTCGAGACTGTTTTCAACGCTGTATTGCCGAGCGCAGTAGTTTTCAAGGGGTTAGGACCTACCACTTAGCGGAACGTTTCCTCCGCCCTTGACAACACTTCAACTCATCGGCATGATTCGCGGCCTATTTTGATTGCTATTTCCTAAAAGTCTTTCGAGGAGCTCGACGGTGGCCAACTCACCTTCCGCCAAAAAACGTGCAAAACAGGCTGAGAAGCGTCGCAGCCACAACGCCAGCCTGCGTTCCATGGTTCGTACCTACATCAAGAATGTAGTTAAGGCCATCGACGCAAAAGACGCTGAAAAAGCTCAAGCTGCTTACGTTCTGGCCGTGCCAGTTATCGACCGTATGGCCGATAAAGGCATCATCCACAAGAACAAAGCCGCTCGTCATAAGAGCCGCCTGAATGGCCACGTCAAGGCCCTGAACGTTGCCGCTGCTGCCTAAGCGACACGCTCATTAAAAAACCGACCTCAGGGTCGGTTTTTTATTGCCTGCAATTTGATGAACACACAAAAAAACTGCAGGAGCGAGCCTGCTCGCGATGGGCGTCAACGATAACACGGGGCACCAGACAGCCCGCGTCGCCCACGCGTCCATCGCGAGCAGGCTCGCTCCTACAGAGTTCGACTTACATCAGGTTATTGAGCGTGGGCCCACGGCAAAATCGGAATCGCCGTGACGGCATTCTGCGGACTGCCCTCGATCAAGCGGTCGCTGTACACCAGATACACCAGCGTATTGCGCTTCTTGTCGAGGAAACGCACCACCTGCATGGTCTTGAAGACCAGCGAAGTGCGCTCCTTGAATACTTCGTCACCATCCTTCAGCTCACCCTTGAAGCTGATCGGCCCGACCTGCCGGCAAGCAATGGACGCTTCGGCGCGATCCTCGGCCAATCCAAGACCACCCTTCACACCGCCGGTCTTGGCGCGTGAGAGATAGCAGGTCACGCCATCGACCTTGGGATCATCAAAAGCCTCGACCACGATCCGGTCATTTGGCCCAACGAACTTGAACACCGTCGAGACCTGGCCGATTTCTTCCGCCGAAGCCAGCAAGGGCATCGCCAACAGCAAGCCCAACAATCCTTTTGCCACGCGCATGCAGATATTCCTTCAGACCAGAATCAGGTTATCGCGGTGAACCAGTTCCGGCTCTGCCATGTAACCCAACAGACCGACAATCGCCTCGGACGACTGACCGATGATTTTTTGTGCTTCCAGCGCACTGTAGTTGGCCAGGCCACGGGCGATTTCACGACCGTCCGGCGCCACGCACACCACCATCTCACCGCGACGGAAGCTACCCTGAACCAGCTTGACCCCGACCGGCAGCAAGCTCTTGTTGCCCTGGGACAACGCCACCACCGCCCCCTCATCCAGCACCAACGTGCCGCGGGTTTGCAGATGCCCGGCCAGCCATTGTTTGCGCGCCGCCAGCATGCCGCGCTCAGGCGAGAGCAAGGTGCCGATGCGCTCGCCCGCCTTCAGGCGATCCAGCACGCGCTCAAGGCGCCCGCCAACGATGATCGTATGAGCACCCGAACGCGCCGCCAGACGCGCCGCGCGCAATTTGGTCTGCATGCCGCCACGCCCCAGCGCACCACCAGTGCCACCCGCTACCGCATCAAGCGCAGGATCATCGGCACGCGCTTCGTAAATCAACTTGGCGTCGGGATTGTTGCGCGGGTCGGCGTCGAACATGCCATCGCGATCGGTCAGGATCACCAGCAGATCAGCCTCGACCAGGTTGGCCACCAGTGCCGCCAACGTATCGTTGTCGCCGAAACGGATTTCGTCGGTCACCACGGTGTCGTTCTCGTTGATCACCGGAATAACCTTCAGCTCCACCAGCGCACGCAAGGTACTGCGGGCATTCAGGTAGCGCTTGCGGTCGGACAGGTCGTCGTGAGTCAGGAGAATCTGCGCAGTGTGCAGACCATGCTCGGCGAAGCTCGATTCCCAGGCCTGCACCAGCCCCATCTGGCCGATTGCAGCGGCGGCCTGAAGCTCGTGCATTGCACTGGGTCGCGTAGTCCAGCCCAGACGGCTCATGCCGGCCGCTACTGCCCCGGAGGACACCAGCACCAGCTCGACGCCCGCCTCATGCAAGGCCACCATCTGCTCAACCCAGACACCCATTGCCGCGCGATCCAGGCCCTTGCCGTCCGCCGTCAGCAAAGCGCTGCCGATCTTCACGACCCAACGCTGCGCACCTGTCACCTTGCTCCGCATCATCTTCAACCTTAGCTTGAGGGCAGCGCGACCTGGCACTGCCCATGACGTTATTCGTGGCTATTCGTGACCAACCGATTTCCAGATACCAAAACGCCGCTCAATTGAGCGGCGCTTAAGTTTATCGCAACGAATCAGTCACGCACGTAAATGATTTCCGGACCGTCTTCGTCATCCACGTCTTCTTCGTCCCAATCATCGTCGCCGATGTCGTGGACCGACTTCACGCCGCTGCGACGCAGGGCACGCTGATCGTCCAGCGCTTGCAGCTGCGCACGCGCCTCATCTTCAATGCGCTGATCGAGCTCTGCCAGCTCCTCCCGGTAGGCGGGATCATTGGCCAGACGATCAGCACGATCTTCCAGATAACGCATGATGTCGTGGCACAAGCGCTCGGTGTTCTGCTTGGCGATGGCCGAGATCACATAGACCGGACCGGTCCACTCCAGGCGATCAACGATTTCCTTGACGCGCGCATCATGCTCTTCTTCAAGAATCTGGTCGCATTTGTTCAGGATCAACCAACGATCACGCTCAGCCAGGGACGGACTGAACTTGGTCAATTCATTAACGATGACTTCTGCGGCGTCCGGGGCACTGGTGTCATCCAGCGGCGCCATGTCGACGAGGTGCAACAGCAGGCGGGTACGCGACAAGTGCTTGAGGAAGCGAATACCCAGACCAGCGCCTTCGGAAGCACCTTCGATCAGACCCGGAATGTCCGCGACCACGAAGCTTTTCCAGCGATCGACGCTGACCACACCGAGGTTTGGCACCAGCGTGGTGAACGGGTAGTCGGCAACTTTCGGCTTGGCTGCCGATACCGAACGGATAAAGGTACTTTTGCCAGCGTTCGGCAAGCCCAGCAGACCCACATCCGCCAGCACTTTCATTTCCAGCTTGAGATCACGCTGCTCGCCCGGCTTGCCCGGCGTAGTCTGGCGCGGCGCACGGTTGGTACTGGACTTGAAACGCGTGTTACCCAGACCGTGCCAGCCACCATGGGCCACCAGCAACTTCTGGCCAGCCTTGGTCAGGTCGCCGATCACTTCCTGAGTCGCGGAATCGATCACGGTGGTGCCGACCGGCACACGTAGAACCAGATCCTCACCCTTCTTGCCGGTGCAGTCGGTACTGCCGCCGTTGGAGCCACGCTCGGCATCGAAGTGCCGGGTGTAACGGTAATCCACCAGGGTATTGAGGTTTTCGTCGGCGATCATGTAGACCGAGCCGCCATCACCACCATCACCACCGTTCGGACCACCGTTCTCGATGAATTTCTCGCGCCGGAAACTCATGCAACCGTTACCGCCGTCGCCAGCCTTTACTCGAATCGATACTTCATCAACAAACTTCATAACACAACGCCTCTCGCCATACGGACGAGCCGAAAAACACTAAGACATAAGACTCTTGCAAAAATGAGCGCAGCGACCTCAATCAACGACCGCCCAGTCCAGCGCGCCGACAGCCCATACAAACAGTTTTGCAAGAGACTCACCCCACAAACGAAAAAGCCCCGTCGCGAGACAGGGCTTTTCCAGCGATCGCGCAATTAAGCTGCGACTACGCTCACGTAACGACGACCGAAGGCGCCTTTTACTTCGAACTTGATCACGCCTTCGACTTTAGCGAAGAGGGTGTGATCTTTACCCATGCCAACGCCGTAGCCAGCGTGGAATTGGGTGCCGCGCTGACGCACGATGATGTTGCCTGCTTTGATAGCCTGGCCGCCATACATCTTCACGCCAAGGCGTTTGGCTTCTGAGTCGCGACCGTTACGGGTACTACCACCAGCTTTTTTGTGTGCCATGAGTTCAATTCTCCTAGTGAGGAATTAGGCTGAAATTAAGCCTGAATACCGGTGATTTTGATCTCGGTGTACCACTGGCGGTGGCCCATACGCTTCATGTGGTGCTTACGGCGACGGAACTTGATGATGCGGACTTTATCGTGACGACCTTGGGAGATCACTTCAGCCACAACGGTAGCGCCAGCAACAACTGGAGCACCGATATTCACGTCGTCACCGTTGGCAACCAACAGAACGCGATCAAAGGTAACGGATTCGCCGGTAGCGATTTCCAGTTTTTCGATCTTCAGGTATTCACCTGGGGCGACTTTGTACTGCTTGCCGCCAGTAACGATTACTGCATAAGACATGGTATTTCTCCGATAATCCTGCTCACCCAGCTCTTTATAAGAAGAGGTATTGGCTGGCATGGCTGCATGGGGCTGGAAGGCCCGCTTGCAATTGCGTAAGGCAGGTGCTGCCCAGGAAGTTCAGGGTGCGCGATTGTACGCAAGGCACGAGCGCCTTGCAATAGGCCGTCCATCGCGCCTTGACACCTGCCCACGTGGGTCCTAGCATGCCGCGCAACCCTTCTGGAGCAACTGTCGCTGATGCAACCCCAAGCTTTCTACCGCGCGGTGGCGGACGATTTTAGCGCCGTCGACGGCATCATCAAGAAGCAGCTGACTTCCCGAGTGCCGCTGGTATCGAAAATCGGCGATTACATCACCTCGGCCGGCGGCAAACGCCTGCGCCCTTTATTAGTGTTGTTGTGCGGCAAGGCACTGGGTCGCGAAGGCGATGACCTGCGCCTGCTGGCAGCCACCATCGAATTCCTGCATACAGCGACCCTGTTGCACGATGACGTGGTGGACATGTCCGGCATGCGCCGTGGTCGCTCGACCGCCAACGCGATGTGGGGCAACGCCCCCAGCGTGCTGGTGGGCGACTTCCTGTATTCGCGCTCCTTCGAAATGATGGTCGAGCTCGGCTCCATGCCGGTGATGAAGATCCTCTCGCAAGCCACGCGCATCATCGCCGAAGGCGAAGTGCTGCAGCTGTCGAAGGTCCGTGACGCCAGCACCACCGAAGAAACCTACATGGAAGTCATCCGCGGCAAGACCGCGATGCTCTTCGAGGCCTCGACCCACAGTGCCGCAGCCCTGTGCGAAGCCACGCCGGAGCAGGCTGAAGCCATGCGCACGTTCGGCGATCATCTGGGCGTAGCCTTCCAGCTGGTCGACGACTTGCTGGACTACAAGGGCGACGCAGAAACCCTGGGCAAGAACGTCGGTGACGATCTGGCCGAAGGCAAACCGACCCTGCCGCTGATCTACACCATGCGCGAGGGCACGCCGGAACAGGCTGCACTGGTGCGCAAGGCGATCCAGAAAGGGGGTATCGAAGACCTGGAAAGCATCCGCGAAGCCGTGGAAGCCTCGGGTTCCCTGGACTACACCGCGCAACTGGCCCGCGACTACGTGGCCCGCGCGATCAAATGCCTCGAGGCGCTGCCTGCCAGCGAATACCGCGATGCCCTGGTCGAGCTGAGCGAGTTCGCGGTCGCCCGCACGCACTGACAAACACCGCAAAACACTGTGGGAGCGAGCTTGCTCGCGATAGCGTCCTTTCAGACAACAACAATGTTGAATGCAAGTACCGAATCGCGAGCAAGCTCGCTCCCACAGGCTTGATCCCCACAGGTTTTCCTGCGCTGTGCCCGCTCCCGCCTAAAACCCTATATAATGTGCGCTTTTTAGCGATCCTGAATCCAAAGGAGCCTTAGTGAGCACGTTGCCACCCTGCCCGAAATGCAATTCCGAATACACCTACGAAGATGGCGCCCAACTGATTTGCCCCGAGTGCGCCCACGAATGGTCCGCCAACGGTGAAGCCGAAGCCGTGTCCGATGACACCGTTAAAAAGGATTCGGTCGGCAATGTGCTGCAGGACGGCGACACCATCACCGTGATCAAGGACCTCAAGGTCAAGGGCACATCCCTCGTGGTCAAGGTCGGCACCAAGGTCAAGAACATCCGCCTGTGCGATGGCGATCACGATATCGACTGCAAGATCGACGGTATCGGCCCGATGAAACTCAAATCCGAGTTCGTCAGAAAAGTCTGATTCCGCTGTATTCCATCCCGCGCCAAGCGTGGGATGGTGCTTCGCCCTCCCCCATCCCGCCGCTCTCGCAGTAGCCAGGCGCCAGCCGTTTTGACCTTGCGCAGTCTTTTCCCCGCAAAAACCACAATCCGTCGATAGACGCTTGCTATTCTGCTAATAAGAATTATTCTCATTGAAACCTTTTTCAATGGAGATGACACATGACTTATTTGATCGATGCCTGGCTGGACCGCCCACACCCTTACCTGCGAATCCTGCATCGGGAAACCGGGGAAGTCTGTGCGGTGCTTGAAGAGGAAGCCTTGAGCGAACTGCAGGATCAGGGTGATCTGGACGTCAATGGCCTGAGCTGCTGCGAGCCGATGGTGCTCAAGGAACTGGTGCGCAATCTGTTTCTGTTCTGCTATGCCCGGGCCTTGCGCCCGCACACTGAACCGCACCATAAAATCGAAGTATGAAATACGTAAAACACTGTAGGAGCGAGCTCGCTCGCGATGGTTGTTCAGGCAACGCGGGCATTCAGACAGCCCGCATTATCGTTGACGTCCATCGCGAGCAGGCTCGCTCCTACAGGTAATCAGCGGGTCTTACAGTACGTCGAGCAGCTCGACGTCGAATACCAGTACGCTGTGCGGCGGAATGCTGCCAACGCCTTGCGCGCCGTAAGCCAGCTCGCTCGGCACGTACAGACGCCATTTGCTGCCGGCATTCATCAGTTGCAGGGCTTCGGTCCAGCCAGCGATCACGCCGCCGACCGGGAATTCTGCAGGCTGACCACGCTCATAGGAGCTGTCGAACACAGTGCCGTCGATCAGGGTGCCGTGGTAGTGGGTACGCACGGTGTCTTCACGGGATGGCTTGGCGCCTTCGCCGGCAGTCAGCACTTCGAACTGCAGGCCGGAAGCCAGGGTGGTGATGCCTTCACGCTTGGCGTTTTCGGCCAGGAAGGCCAGGCCTTCGCCAGCAGCCGCTTCAGCCTTGGCTGCCGCTTCGGCTTGCATGATTTCGCGGATGACCTTGAAGCTGGCGGACATTTCTTCCTGGCCCACACGGCTCGGCTTACCGGCGAATGCGTCGGTCAGACCGGCAAGGATCGCGTCCAGGCTAACGCCCGGTGGCGGGTTATCACGCAGTTGGTCGCCCAGCTGACGGCCAATACCGTAGCTGACGCGGGTTTCGTCGGTGGACAGATTTACTTCGGACATGACACTGCTCCGCTGTGCGGACGGCCCTGGAACTTGCCGTGCGTGCACAGCGCGTCCCGGAGCGCCCGGAACCAAAAGGGCCAGCAGACTAGCACAGTTGCCACGGTGTTGATCAGGGACGTCAGCCCTGTCGCGAAGAACCAAGGTCGATCGGCACCTTCAGGTGTTCTTCGACGTCACCCAGCCCGCACATCTCGTCATGGACCAAGGTGTGCACGAGGTTGAAATTCAACTTGGGAAAGGAATGCAGCACTTCACGCGCATGCTCGACAGAACGCAGGTGAAACATCTGCCCGCGAGCATCGCTCAATGGATATGCCGCGCCATGCATCCGCGCTTCCAGCAGGTAGATACCGCCTTCCATGGAGATCAGGTTCAGCTCATCGACCTTCCCGGCGACGGCATAGGCATTCAACTCTTGCAGGTTCATGAACGCACCTCACGCATTGGCGAGCCAAGACATCTACAGGGATATGCCTCGGCGCGTCAAAGCACAAGCCACAAACGATGCCGCCCGTCTGTTTGGGCAAAATCCCCTGGGGCGAACGAGCTTGCTCGCCACAAGGGGCATGCCCGGTGTCAGTGCTTGGTCAGCTTGTCCAGATAACCCATGGCAAACGCCGACACCACGAACGTCATGTGAATGATCACGTACCACTTCAAATGCTCGGGATCGACGTTTTTGGCGTCCATGAAAATCCGCAGCAAGTGGATGGAGGAAATGGCCACGATGGACGCCGCCACCTTCATCTTCAATGAAGACGAATCCATGGTGCCCAGCCAATTGAGCTTTTCCTTGTGTTCGTCGATATCCAGTTGGGAAACGAAGTTCTCGTAGCCGGAAATCATCACCATCACCAGCAAACCGCCCACCAGTGCCATGTCGATCAGCGACAGCAGCACCAGGATCAGGTCCGACTCGGCCATCGAAAAGACATTGGGAATGACGTGGAAGACTTCCTGGAAGAATTTCAGTGCCAGCGCCAACAATCCCAGGGACAGGCCGAAGTAGATCGGTGCCAGCAGCCAGCGGGATGCATACATTGCATTTTCGATAAAGCGTTCCATTGAATCTCACACGTGGTCTGAAATGGCCGCGAGTATAACAGTCGCCTGTCCATGCCCAAAAGCAGCCAGAAACCGTTGAGAAATCCGCCACCTGCGCGTATGTATCAAACTTTTTCTGCTAGTGTCCAAACTATTGACAGCCGCGTGATATCGGACAGGAAGAGTGGAAATGGATGTGCGACTAACGTTAACGAGTGCTGGCGTTTGCCTGGCCCTGCTGCTGGGCGCCTGCTCACCCGGCGAAGAGAAACGTCAGGTCAGCCTCGAGGAAAAGACCGCGCAGTTCGAAAAATCCCTGGACGCCATCACCGACCCTAAACTCAAGGATGCCGTGGCTGAACTGGGCGGCTCGCTGTTGCTGCTGGAGCGAGCGCAACTCAAGCTGGACAGCAAACCCGTGGAAACCGAGTACGGCGACGACGCCCTCGCCGTACTCAAGCACTACCCCACGCCCCAGGCCCTGGTCGATACGTACATCAACGGCCTGTTCGTGCTGCGCAAAGACTCCAGTTCCGACTACCTGATCGACCTGCAACCGGTGTTCCCCTTCAATTTCAACATTCCCGCCGCGTTCCTGTTTCCCCATGGCCTGGAATGGCAGTCGGTCACCCTGAACAACAAACGCGTCATCGCTTTCCAGCCGGAATGGTCGGAAACCGATCCTGGCATTCAATTGAGCCCGTCGAGCTCCAACCTGACCAACCCCGATGACCTGACCGTTACCTACCCGTTCATCGAAGGCCTGGACATCGACCACAAGAACCAGCCACAACCGGTGAGTCTGCAAGGCAAGCTGGAAGTCATTGCACCGCGCCGGCTCTACAGCTTCGACTTGACGAAAAAGGACGTTGGCCAGACTCGCACCAACGACAACCTCAGCGTCACCTTACTGAAGCTGACCCACAACTACGCCGAAATAGAGTTCAACAACAACGCACCGCTTGCACCCGAGATTGGCGAAACCCCACTGAACCCGCTGATCGTCCAGGCCAGGGACTCCACCGGGCAATTTCTCACGCGCTCGGGGTCAATCAACGAAACCGCCTCGCAAATCGCCTTCTATCAACAACAGCTGGCAAAAATGCAGCAGCAGAAAACCTGGACCGACGCGTTCGGGAAACAACTCGACGAAGAACAACGCGCCTTTGAAAAGCAACAAACCCACCATTATTCGAAGGTGTACTTCAACGGGCCGATCGAAACCCTCGAAGTCAGCCTGCTGGACTTTTCCGGAGCCACCGTAACGCGCAAGGACCTCAACCTGCCGGTGCGTCGCCTCGACCGCCACACCACGGAGAAAACCATCCAGCCACTGAGCTTTCCTGTGGTGGTGTATGACGACCAGGCGTCGACCTGGCTCAAGGGCGCCGCATTGACGGAGGAACAACTGAAGAAAGGGGTCAACATCAGTCAATCGGTCGATGACCCCAGCGCTGCAAGGGTCGAATTCAGTCACCTCAAAAGCTTCAATGACGAACTGCTCGGCTCGTCCTTCAACCCCGGCGACAGCCCCGTCAGTTTCTTCACCGAGGACAGTCGCGGCAAACGCGACGAGCCCATCGAACTACCCGCAGAGGCCTACCAGGTCGACCCTCTGCGCGGCACCATCACCTATGACCTGAACCTGTTTCCGGAAACACCGGCCTACGTGGTGGGCTCCATGCCGCTGTTCCTGGCCACGGTCGAGAAAAAGCCCCTCGACGTCCATCAGCTGCCCAAGGGACTTGAGCTGAAGGGCAATGCACTGGTGGTGGACCTGAAAGTGTTTCCCGATCAGGACTGGCGTTTTTTCGCCAAGGATGAGAGCGGCAACTACCTGAAGGAAATTCTGGCGGTCAACCATGATGCGAGTGCAGAAGGCCCCGGATTATTTGCCGTGCATTACTTCTACGGGCAACCCACGCAGTTGGAAACCTATCAGCGAACTGACCTCACCACCGTGCAATATGGTTTCGAGGTCAAGCTCGACAAGGCCGACACGTCCCATCTGGTCCAATAGCGCTTAATGCTCGGGCCGGAACTCGAAGCCACCGACGCTACGGCAACGACCACCGTTGATTTCCCGCAACTGGGCTTGCAGATGCAAGCACCAGATCTGCGGGTCATCGGCCAGTTCATAACCGTGCAAGGTCAGGCTTTCAACAATGGTGTCGAGTATCGACTCAGCGACAAAAGGTCCATGAAACGGGCCCTGAGCCTTGATGGCTGAAGGTTGTTCGCCCGCCATTCCGGCGGCGAAGAGTAACGTCCACATGCCCGTATCGCCCGCCAACGGCTTGATGGCGCATTCGATACGGGTCACAAGACCCAGGCATTGACGGGTGAGGCAGAGGTTGCGCGACATGGCGGCGACCCTCGTTAGATCCGGTATTCAGCCCCCACGGGAAGGCTGTCTCGATCCAGTGATTACTGTCGATATCCTTGAGCAGAGAATAGAAGAAAAGTCTGACTAGCACGTCAGGCAAGACCAGAAGGCGCCGAATGGTCATTGTGTGAATATTGACGCCAGAGTGATGGCACTTTGGGATACACACAAACAAATGTGGGAGCGAGCCTGCTCGCGATAACAGACTGACAGTCAACAAACATGCTGAATGTTAATCCGTCATCGCGTGCAGGCTCCCACAGTGGAACGGTTTAATCCCTGGATTGTTTTGTATCAGGCCGGTTTGGCTTCGACCAGTGCCTCCTGCGCCGCCTCTTTCTCGGCTTCCTTCAGATCGTCTTCGCTGATCATTTCCGCGATGACGCGCAAGCGCTCAACCACCCGCGCGTTGACACTGCCTTCTGGAAACTCGCCATTCTCATCCGGCTCACCGGCCGGCTCGCCCACCAGCAAGCTCAAGGCCTCGTCCGCCTGGCGCACCGCGTAGACATGGAACAGCCCTGCGCGCACCGCAGTCAGCACTTTTTCGTCGAGCATCAGCGTCGCGACGTTGGCATGGGGAATGATTGCCCCTTGCTCGCCGGTCAGCCCACGGGCTTCGCAGAGACGGAAGAACCCTTCGATCTTCTCGTTGACCCCGCCCACCGCCTGCACCTCACCGAACTGGTTGATGGAGCCGGTGATCGCAAAACACTGCTTGAGCGGGGTTTTCGACAGCGCCGAGATCAGCGTGCACGCCTCGCCCAGCGACGCACTGTCGCCATCGACGTAACCGTAGGATTGTTCCAGCGCAATACTCGCGGAAATCGCCAACGGGAATTCCTGGGCATAACGACTGCCCAGGTACCCGGTGAGGATCATCACGCCTTTGGAGTGAATCGGCTGACCCAGGTTGACCTCACGCTCGATGTCGACGATACCGCTGCCGCCCGGATACACCGTGGCGGAAATCCGCGCCGGCACACCGAAGGCCGAATCGCCGACTTCCAGCACCGTCAAGCCGTTGCACTTGCCGACGGCCGCGCCATCGGTGTCGATCAGGATGATCCCGGCGAGCATGTCGTCGAGAATCCGCGCCGACACACGCCCGGTACGGGTGGCCTTGGCCTTGAGCGCTCGTTCGATGTGACCGGCATCGGTCATTTCATCACTCGCCAGATGACGAATGAAATCCGCCTCGCTGACCAGCTGGAACAGATCACCAATGCGTGCCGACAAACGCCCCTGATGCTCGGCCAGGCGAGCACTGTAAGTCGCCAGCCGTGCCACCGCATCGGCGGTCAACGGCGCCATGCCTTCTTCCGAAGTACGGGTTTTGAGCAACTGGGCGAACTGTTCCAGGCTCTCGTCGACCATCGGGATATCTTCATCGAAATCCACCAGGACGCGGAACATTTCCTGGAAGTCCGGATCGAGGTCCTGCAGCGTGTAGTAAAGCTGGCGGGCACCGATGATCACGACCTTGACCTGCAATGGGATGTGTTGCGGGTTCAGGGTCACAGTGGCCAGGCGCCCCAGATCTCCGAGCGGCGATTCCATTTTCAGCTTGCGCGATTGCAGGGCGCGCTTCAGCGCGTCCCACACGAACGGCTCACTGAGCATTTTTTCCGCTTCCAGGATCAGGAAACCGCCGTTGGCCCGATGCAACGCACCCGGCCGCAGCTGGCGATAGGTGGTGTACAGCGCGCCTTGATCGGTGCTGTATTCGATCCGGCCAAACAGGTTTTCGTAAGTCGGGTGCGGCTCGAACACCACGGGCGCACCGCCGCTGGAGGCGTGACCGACCACCAGGCTCGGCGCGTACTGTTCTTCCAGCAGTTTGCGGGCGACGGCGTCAGTCTTGCTGTCGTCCACCAGTTGCTCAACCACGGTTTTGAGCAGGTACACCTGCATCGCTTGCAGGTAACCGCACACGGCGGCGTTCTCTGCGTACTTTTCCGACAACGGCGAAAGCAACGGCTGCAAGGCCAGGGTGATGGTTTCTTCGTTGAGGTGGCGCAGCTGGTTGCTCGACTCGCGCTTCCATTGCGGCAGGCTGGCCAGCTCTTCGTTCAGACGTTCTTCCAGAGCGGAAATGTCGTCATGGAAGCGTTCACGCTCGGCTTCCGGCAACTGGGCGAATTCCGCCTCGTCCAGCGCCTTGCCCTCGGCCATCGGGGTGAAGGCGATGTTGCTGCTGTCTCGGTAGAGCGCGACATCCTTCTCCAGGGCCAGACGCTCGATGATATCCAGCGCCTTGTCGTAGCGCTGGTTGAAGGCGCGGTCGATGGCACTTTTCTTTTGTTGATAGGACGGGTGCTCGAACACCGCTGGAAAGGTGGCCAGCAGGTTGTCGATCAAACCGTTGATGTCGCCGATGAAGGCACCGGCGGTACCCGACGGCAACTCCAGCGCACGGGGTTCGCGCGGCTCATCGAAGTTATTGACGTAGACCCAGTCCGCCGGGGTCTGCTGGCGTTTGGCTTCGGCCTTCAAGTAGCGTTTGACGAACGAAAACCGGCCGGTGCCGGGCTCACCCATGACGAACACGTTGTAACCGGGGCGTGGCATGGCCACACCGAACTGCAAGGCTTCGACCGCACGTTCCTGGCCAAGCACACCGCGGAAGGGCTCCAGATCATTAGTGGTAGAGAAGCTGAACTGTTCAGCGGAAAACGGACGGGTCAGCGCTTCAGGCGCTAGACGCAAGCTGGCAGCAACAGGATCAGGCATCGGGCTTCCTTACATCAGGCGGGGCAGATAGCGGCATTCTGGCGCTGCCCATGCCCGACTGGCAAGGAGCGCCTTACCCAAAGCACAGAGAAGTCGAAACCCCGGTACAGAGCCGCGCCAATTCACTGTTTTCAACGAATGTTTTGCAAAAAATCACGGAACCGCTTGATCGTGCCTAAACTCCAAACTGCGCGGCTGGACTAATAACCGGCCCAACTGGCGCCGGAACGGGCCAAACCCCCTTTTCCATTGGTACGCATCTAAAAGAGAACAAAGCTATGAAACGGATTCTTCTCGGTACTCTCTTCACCGTTGCATCCCTCAACGCCATGGCTCAGGCGCCAGGCGGTCCGGATTGCGGTTGGGGCAACATGCTGTTCGAAGGTCAGCGTGGTACTCCGGCTCACTTCCTGGCATCCACCACCAACGGCACCTCCGGTAACGCCACCTTCGGCATGACTTCCGGTACCAACGGTTGTGCGACCAACGCGTCGCTGACCTATGGCGGCAAATCCTGGTTCGCCATGAATGGCATGATGAATGAGCTGTCCGAAGACATGGCTAAAGGCCAGGGTGAAGCGCTGACCACTTACGCCGTGGTACTGGGCGTGGCGCCGGAAGACCGTGCGCACTTCGCCGCCGTCACTCACGAACACTTCCAACAGATCTTCAGCAAAGCCGACGTGACCGCTGAAGATGTGCACACCAACACCCTGGCCGTTCTGAAAAACGACCCTCGTCTGGCCAAGTACGCCACCCAAGCTTAAGCTCGACTCCACCCCGCTTCTTCAGGGAAGCGGGTTTTGTTTTTTGGACCTGCCCCTCTTTGGGTCTTTGTTTTTTTCGAATTAAGTTGCCACTTATGCTCAAACGCCTTGCCTGGCTGGCGCTCAGTATCTGCGCCCCGCTGTCCGCCGCGTCTCAAGTCGATCCACAACGTTTGCAGCAACTGGCCAACGACCCTTTCTGGATTTCCCTGGGTCATTACGAAACCGCCAAGCTCGGCGGCTGGCGCAGCTACGTCAGTGACAAAAAATTCTTCCTCGCCGCCGATGGCAATGAACACCCTGATCACGAACTGGCGGCCACCGTGCAAGCGCTGTATGCCCCGGCCAGTGCTGGCGAACAGCATGCCCAATGCGTTTACCCGGCCCGCACCCGCTGGCTGAAAGCGCAGCTCAACCTGACGGACCTGCCGACCGTGGACTGCGCTGAGTTCAAGCAGTGGTTCAAGGATGTTTCGCCCCACAGCGCGGTAATGATTTTTCCGGCTGCCTACCTGAACAGCCCCTCGTCGATGTTCGGCCACACCCTGTTGCGCATCGATCAGGCTGACGTACAGACCGACAAGACTTCACTGCTCAGCTACGCGATCAACTTCGGCGCGTATATCGAAGGTTCTGACAACAGCATCCTGTACGCCTGGAAAGGCTTGATGGGCGGGTATCCCGGCCTGTTTGCGCTGGTGCCCTACCAGGAAAAACTCTCGGAATACCGCAGCCTGGAAAACCGTGACCTGTGGGAATACCGCCTCAACCTGACCCAGGCAGAAACGGCGCGCATGGTCGAGCACGTCTGGGAACTGAAACAGATCAAGTTCGACTATTTCTTCTTCGACGAAAACTGTTCCTATCGCCTGCTGGAGCTGCTGCAAGTGGCTCGCCCGAGCCTGAGCCTGACCGAACAATTCCCCCTGACGGCCATTCCCACCGACACCGTCAAAGCGGTGAAAGAGGCCGGGCTGGTGGAGTCCATTCAATATCGGCCGTCGCGTGAACGGGAACTGCTGAGCCGCGCCGAACCGCTGACCGCCGAAGAACAACAGTGGGTGCTGGAGGTCAGCGCCGACCAGAATCAGTTGCAGGCCCCGGCGTTCAAGGCACAGCCCCGCGACCGCCAGGCGCTGATCATCGACGCCGCTTATCGACTGGAGCGCTACCGGGCCAATGGCCAGGAACGCGACCCCGCACGGGCCCAGCGCAGCTTCGAACTGCTGCGGGCGATCAATCAGAACCCGGCGCCGGAACTGGACATCCCGCAACCTGGCCTGCCGGAGGACGGTCACGAATCCCGCACCTGGCAGGCCGGTCTCGGCACCCGGGGCGACAAGGCGTTTGGTGAATACGGCCTGCGCATGGCCTACCACGACCTCAACGACAACGCCGAAAGTTTCCCCCTCGGCGCGCAGATCGAAATCCTCCAGCTCAAATTGCGCCAGTACGAAGGCAATGACTGGCAGTTACAGCAACTGGATCTGGCGACCATCCGCTCCCTGACACCGCGCAATGAGTTGCTGCAACCGCTGTCGTGGCAGGTCACCGGCGGTCTGGAGCGGGTCCCGGGCAAACATGACGACGAAACCCTGGTCAGCCACGTTAACGGCGGTGGCGGTGGCACCTGGCAACTGGGCGACGACCTGCTGGGTTTTGCCTTGGGAACGGTGCGGATCGAGCACAACAATGACTTCGCCGGTTTTATCGCCCCGGCGGCGGGTTTCAACACGGGCCTGCTGTGGAAAAACCCGCTGGGCAACTTCAGTCTTGAGGCCAAGGGCGATTACTTCACCAATGGCGAAGTGCGCCGTGGCCTGAGCCTGAACCAGCAGTGGGAACTGTCGCGCAACCTGGGCTTGCGCCTGAGCGCCCAGCGCGAATTCAGCCACCTGGCCACGCCCGAGAACGAAGTGATGCTTGAGGTGAAGTGGTATCACTACTAGCTCACACGCCGCGCGCCACCCTGTGGGAACGGACGTGCTGTGCGGGCCATTCACTCGCCACAGGTCGCTGACAGACATCCCACGAAACTAAAAGCCTGCAACCATGGCCCAAATCCTATATCGGGAGAAAACCATGAGTCGTGCCTTCGTCAATGAAGATAATGCCGCCGCGCAAGCCGATCAGCCGGTCGAACGGCAGGTCAGTGTGCAACCCAATTACGTTACGCCCTCAGGCCTGACCCAGTTGCAGGCGAAGGTCGCGCAGTTGCAAACCCTGCTGGGAGAACTGAACGCCCTGGGTGAGCTGGCCGACAAGCAGCGCGAAGCTGATCTTCAGCGCGACTTGAGGTATTTCAGCCAGCGCCTGCAAAGCGCCCAAGTCGTCACCCCCGCCAGTTCGACGACGAAGGTGCAGATCGGCAGCCGCGTGACGTTCGCAGACGAGCACAGCCACGAACAAACCGTGCAATTGGTCGGTGAGGACCAGGCCGACGCGGCAGCCGGCCTGATCAACTGGAGTTCACCCCTGGGCCGGGCGTTGCTCGGGGCACAACTGGGCGATGAGGTGCTGTGGCAACGCCCCGCTGGCGATCAACTGATCGAGATCATCCGCATCCAACCGGCTTAAACCACGCCTTGGGCGAGCATGGCGTCGGCGACTTTGACGAAGCCGGCGATGTTCGCGCCCTTGACGTAGTTGACCTGGCCGTTCTCTTCCCCGTAATGCACGCACGCATGGTGAATCGACTGCATGATCGCGTGAAGCTTGCTGTCCACTTCACCGCCGGTCCACAGCAGGCGCATGGCATTCTGCGACATCTCCAGCCCGCTCACCGCCACGCCGCCGGCGTTCGACGCCTTGCCCGGCGCGAACAAGATGCCCGCCTCGATGAACAGGTCCACAGCCTCCAGGGTGGTTGGCATGTTCGCCCCTTCCGCCACACAGGTGCAGCCATTGCGCAGCAGCGCACGGGCCGCCTCGGCATCCAGTTCATTTTGCGTGGCGCATGGCAGCGCGATGTCGCAGCTCAGCCCCCAAGGGTGCTGGCCGGCGAGGAACTCCAGGCCAAAACGACCCGCCAATTCGCTGATGCGTCCACGCTGGACGTTTTTCAGTTCAAGCACCGCTTGCCATTGCGCTTCGGTCAAACCGCTTTCGCAATACAGCGTGCCTTCGGAATCGGACAGCGAAATCACCTTGCCGCCCAGATCCATGACCTTGCGCGCAGCGTACTGCGCGACGTTGCCCGACCCTGAAATCGCCACGCGTTTGCCTTCGACGGTTTGACCACGACGCTTGAGCATTTCTTCGGCGAAGTACACGCAACCGAAACCGGTGGCCTCGGGGCGAATCAGGCTGCCGCCGTAGCTCGGTCCCTTGCCGGTCAGCACGCTGGTGAACTGGTTGCTCAGGCGTTTGTACTGGCCGAACAGGAAACCGATCTCGCGGGCACCGACGCCGATATCACCGGCCGGCACATCAACGTCGGCGCCGATATGACGATACAGCTCGCTCATGAAGGCCTGGCAGAAGCGCATGACCTCCGCGTCGCTCTTGCCTTTAGGGTCAAAGTCCGAGCCCCCCTTGCCGCCGCCCATGGGCAACGACGTCAGCGAGTTCTTGAAGGTCTGCTCGAAGGCCAGGAACTTCAACACCCCGAGATTCACCGAAGGATGGAAACGCAAACCGCCCTTGTACGGGCCGATGGCGCTGTTCATCTGGATACGGAAACCGCGATTGACCTGGACCTTGCCCTGATCATCGACCCAGGAAACCCGAAAGACGATCGCCCGCTCCGGCTCGCAAATGCGCTCCAGGATGCCGGAAGTCAGATAGTGCGGATTGGCTTCGAGAAAGGGCCACAAACTGCGCAGGACTTCTTCGACGGCCTGGTGGAATTCAGGCTGATCCGGGTCGCGTTTTTTCAGGCGGGCAAGGAAGGATTCGACGGATTCGATCATGGAAAAGTCTCGGCAAATTTTTTGTCGTAGGAAGCGTTTGGGCCGGACTGTAACAAACGATTCGCGCATAGGAACAGAGCAAAATGTCGCATTTGTGAAATTAAATGGTGCACAGGATATAAATCAGGAGAGATTTCCGGCCTTTTTTGCACCTGAATGGTGAGATCGAATCCAAGTTTTGCACCAACAGTTATACCGCCATCGCTGGCAAGCCAGCTCCCACAGTTTCAGCGGCGGTCACACATTCCGGGCACAACACAAACCCTGTGGGAGCTGGCTTGCCAGCGATGAATCCAACTCGGTCCCGCTGAAAAAAAACGGGCAAAAAAAAACGGAGCCCGAAGGCTCCGTTTTTTCATGCCGCCAACCCGAATCAGGCCAGCTTCTTGTGCCGTACCCGATGCGGCTGGGCAGCCGCTTCGCCGAGGCGTTTTTTGCGATCGGCTTCGTACTCGGTGTAGTTGCCTTCGAAGAACACCGCTTGCGAGTCGTCTTCGTACGCCAGGATGTGAGTGGCGACGCGGTCAAGGAACCACCGATCGTGAGAGATCACAATGGCAGCGCCCGGGAAGTCCAGCAGGGCTTCTTCCAGGGAACGCAGGGTTTCAACGTCGAGGTCGTTGGACGGTTCGTCGAGCAGCAGCACGTTGCCGCCCTCTTTCAGGGTCAGGGCCAGGTGCAAGCGACCGCGCTCACCACCGGACAGGTCCTTGACGAACTTCTGCTGATCGCCGCCCTTGAAGTTGAAGCGACCGACGTAGGTACGCGACGGGATCTCGTAGTTGCCGATGCGGATCTGGTCGGAGCCATCGGAGATTTGCTGGAACACGGTCTTGCTGCCGTCCAGGTCTTCGCGGCTCTGGTCGACGCACGCCAGCTGCACGGTTTCGCCGACTTCGATGCTGCCCGAATCCGGCGTTTCCTTACCCATCAGCATGCGGAACAGGGTCGATTTACCGGCACCGTTACCGCCGATCACACCGACGATGGCGCCTTTAGGCATGGAGAACGACAGGTTGTCGATCAGCACGCGATCGCCGTAGCCCTTGGTGACGTTCTTGAACTCGATGACCTTGTCGCCCAGGCGCGGACCGGCCGGGATGTAGATCTCGTTGGTTTCGCTGCGCTTCTGGAATTCCTGCGATTGCATTTCCTCGAAGCGTTGCAGACGAGCCTTGGATTTCGACTGGCGGGCCTTGGCGCCTTTGCGCACCCACTCCAGTTCTTCCTTCATGGCCTTTTCGTGGGCCGACTGCTGCTTGGACTCCTGGGCCAGACGATCGGACTTGGCTTCCAGCCAACCCGAATAGTTGCCCTCGTAAGGAATGCCCGCGCCACGGTCGAGTTCGAGGATCCAGCCAGCCACGTTGTCCAGGAAGTAACGGTCGTGCGTGATCGCTACCACGGTGCCCGGGAAGTCGTGCAGGAAGTGCTCCAGCCAGGCGACGGAATCGGCGTCCAGGTGGTTGGTCGGTTCGTCGAGCAATAGCATGTCGGGGGCGGACAGCAGCAGGCGGCACAGGGCCACACGACGCTTCTCGCCACCGGACAGGTGTTCGACTTTGGCATCCCAGGCCGGCAGACGCAGTGCATCGGCGGCGACTTCCAGTTGGCGATCCAGGTTGTGACCGTCGCTGGCCTGCAGGATCGCTTCGAGCTTGGCCTGTTCGGCAGCCAGTTTGTCGAAGTCGGCATCCGGATCGGCATAGGCAGCGTAGACCTCGTCCAGGCGCGCTTGCGCGTCCTTGATCACGCTGACGGCTTCCTCGACCACTTCACGCACGGTCTTGGTCGGATCCAGTTGCGGCTCTTGCGGGAGGTAGCCGATGTTCAGGTCCGGCATCGGACGGGCTTCGCCGTCGAACTCGGTGTCGACGCCCGCCATGATTTTCAGCAGCGTGGATTTACCCGAACCGTTGAGGCCGAGCACGCCGATCTTGGCGCCAGGAAAGAAGGACAAGGAGATGTTTTTCAGGATTTCCCGCTTCGGCGGCACAACTTTGCCCAGCCGATGCATGGTGAATACGTATTGAGCCATGGAGAACCTAGGGTCAGTGACAGATGAATGATCAGGGCTCAGGCGATGCCTGGCCAGGCCGTGCGCGTCGCCCGATTGAAAGCGTTCAAGGTGGTGCGCGCTGAAAAAGCCCTGGGAGCTGGAACGCTCCCGCGTAACCGGCAAAGCTACCTGAATGACAGATGGCCGTCCAGCCGAGCGGGACTGGCACTTTGCCACAACTCAAGGCATGCTAGCCGCCCTTCGGGCGTCCGGCTTATAGTGCACGTCGCGCCAGTCAAGCCAAACCGCAGGATCAAAGTTTGTCCAACGTCCCTCCGCCCCTGACCACCAGCGCACCGATAACGGCGCCCGGCTCTCCCCTGCGCGGAACGCTCATAGGCGCGCTGGCGACGCTTGTACTATTGCTGCTCGCGTTGCTGTTCTGGCAGCTGCTGGATCAGTTGCGCGAAACACAGAAAAACCAGCGTCAGTACACCATCGACTACACCGCTGATCTGGCCGCACAAGTTAGCCTGAACATGGCGCTCAACGCGCAGATCGCCCTTAACCTGCTACCGATCGTCGAACAACCGCAAAGTCCCGACGAACAGCAGGAGCTGCTGCGCAAACTGCAAAAGTCCCTGCCCGACCTGGTCAGCCTGGCATTGCTCAGCCCGTCCGGAATCATCCTCAATGACAGCGCCGCGAACAGCGAAGACGCCAATTTCCTGAGCGAACTGGTCCGGCGCAGCGGTGCCCAGCGTCACTACTTCAGCAATGCCATCGACGGCTCGGTGGTGCATCTGCTGTTGCATCAGGCCAGCGGCAGTACCCGTGGCTACTGGGCCTTGCGCCTGAAGCCGACATTTCTTTCGTCACTGACCCATCTGAATGAAGTGGCCGGCCGACCGCAGTGGCTGGTGGAAAACCGCTTCAACCACCAGATCATCAGTCGCGATGAAGCGCTTCCCCTGGTCAACCCGGGCACGCTGACCCAGGACGATGTGGCCAACAGCGTGCTGACCGTGCCCTTGAGCAGCAGCGACTGGCAACTACGTGGATTGTTCGATCGGCAACGTGTACTTGAAGAACTGCTGCCGGTCTTCATTGGCAAGTGCCTGCTGGGCCTGGCCTTTTCCATGCTGCCGTTTATCGTCTTGCTGAACATGCGCCGCCGCCAGTGCCAGTTGCACGAAGGGCGTCGACGCTATCAGGAGATCTTCGAAGGCACCGGCGTCGCGCTGTGCGTGCTCAACATGTCCGGCCTCAAAAACGCATTCGACAAGGCTCAATTGCAGAACAACGAGCAACTGCAAGCGTGGCTGGCGGTCCCGCAAAAGCGCCAGCAATTGTTGCAGGAATTGCGCATCACCGAAGTCAATCAGGTTGCACTGCAACTGCTCAACGTCACGACCCCCGCTCAAGCCTGGAAGTTGCTGATCGACGGCAACCCGCTTGGGGACAGTGCCATTGGCAATCAGGTGCTCGAGGCGGTCCTCAACCAACAGAAGCAGCTTGAACTGGAAATCAAACTGGAGAACGCCAGTGGTCGGGACCAGCATCTGTGGCTGGTGCTGCGCCTGCCGGAAAATCCCGAGGACTACAAAGCGGTGATCCTGAGCATCACCGACATCACCAGCCGTAAACTCATCGAGCTGTCTCTGCTGGAGCGCGAAGGATTCTGGTCCGACGTGGTGAGAACCGTGCCCGATCACTTGTACGTGCAGGACGTGATCAGCCAACGAATGATCTTCAGCAACCACCATCTGGGCCAGACGCTGGGATACAACCGCACCGAACTGCAACAGATGGGCGAGTATTTCTGGGAAATCCTCCTGCACCCCGAAGACGCCGACTTCTATCACCGTTCGCGCCAGATCCAGAGACAAGCCGGTTATCGGCAATTGATGCAGTGTCAGTTGCGCTTCCGTCACCGCAACGGCGGATGGCGGCGCTTCGAGATTCGCGAGCAGGCTCTGGCACGGGACAAGAACGACCAGGTCACGCGGATTATCGGCGTAGCCAAGGACATCACCGACCAGATCGAAGCCAGTGAATCCCTGCGCGACAGCGAACAGCGTTACCGGATGCTCGCGGAAAGCATCAGCGACGTGATTTTCTCCACCGATAGCCGTTTGGCACTCAACTATGTCAGCCCGTCGGTGCAATCGGTGCTGGGCTACGACGTCGAGTGGATTTTCAACAATGGCTGGCAATCGACCATCGCCAACCCGCAGCAGTTGACCGGCATATTCCAGCTCATGGACCGGGTCAGCAAAGCGCTGGATAAACCCGATCAACTGGCATTGTTGCGCAGCCAGGTGCAGACCCAATTGTTCCTGTTCGACTGCCTGCGGGCCGACGGGCGCAAGATTCCCATCGAGTTGCGGCTGGTGCTGGTCTGGGATGAGCACGGTGCATTTGAAGGCGTATTGGGGGTCGGTCGCGATATCAGCCAGCAACGCCGCGCCGAGAAAGACCTGCGCATGGCGGCTACGGTTTTTGAACACTCGACCTCGGCGATCCTGATCACCGACCCGGCCGGCTATATCGTCCAGGCCAACGAGGCGTTCAGCCGCGTCAGTGGTTATGCGGTGGAGCAAGTACTCGACCAGTTGCCGAACATGCTGACCGTCGACGAGCAGCAGGAAGCCCATCTGCGTTATGTACTCAAGCAACTGAGCCAGCACAGCACCTGGGAAGGCGAAGTCTGGCTCAAGCGCCGCAATGGTGAGCACTATCCGGCCTGGGTCGGCATCACCGCCGTTCTGGATGATGAGGGCGATCTGGCCAGTTACGTGTGTTTCTTCACCGACATCAGTGAGCGCAAGGCCAGCGAGCAGCGGATTCACCGCCTCGCCTATTACGACGCCCTGACGCACCTGCCCAACCGCACATTGTTCCAGGACCGTCTGCACACCGCATTGCAAGCGGCGGAACGGCAAAAGTCCTGGGTGGTGCTGATGTTCCTCGACCTGGACCGCTTCAAGCCGATCAACGACTCCCTGGGCCATGCCGCCGGTGATCGCATGCTCAAGGACATGGCCACGCGCCTGCTCGGTTGCGTCGACGATGACGACACCGTGGCGCGCATGGGTGGCGACGAGTTCACTTTGCTCCTGCAACCGCGAGCCAACCGCCAAATCGCCTTGAACCGGGCGATTCATGTGGCAGAGCAGATACTCGCCAGCCTGGTGAAACCCTTTGTACTCGAAGGCCGCGAATTCTTCGTGACCGCCAGTATCGGGATCGCCCTCAGCCCGCAGGACGGTAACGAACTCAGCCAGTTGATGAAGAACGCCGACACCGCGATGTACCACGCCAAGGAAAGAGGCAAGAACAACTTCCAGTTCTACCAGGCGGACATGAACGCCAGTGCCCTGGAGCGACTGGAGCTGGAAAGCGACTTGCGCCACGCCCTGGAGCAAAACGAATTCGTGCTGTATTACCAGCCACAATTCAGTGGCGACGGCAAACGCTTGACCGGCACCGAAGCCCTGCTGCGCTGGCGCCATCCACGACGTGGCCTGGTGCCGCCGGGGGACTTCATTCCGGTGCTCGAAGAACTCGGTTTGGTGGTGGATGTCGGCGACTGGGTGATCAGCGAGGCTTGTCGCCAGCTGAAAAACTGGCACCAGACCAAGGTGCGCGTGCCGAAGGTCTCGGTGAACATTTCCGCCCGGCAGTTCTCGGATGGTCAGCTCGGTACGCGGATCGCCACCATTCTCAAGGAAACCGGCCTGCCGCCGGCCTGCCTGGAACTGGAGTTGACCGAGAGTATCCTGATGCGCGAAGTCTGCGAGGCGATGCAGATCCTCGACGGCCTGAAGAACCTCGGCCTGAGCATTGCGGTCGACGACTTCGGCACCGGGTATTCATCGCTCAACTACCTCAAGCAGTTCCCGATCGACGTACTGAAAATCGACCGAACCTTCGTCGACGGCCTGCCCTCGGGTGAACAGGATGCACAGATTGCCCGCGCGATCATCGCCATGGCCCACAGTCTCAACCTGGCAGTGATCGCCGAGGGCGTGGAAACCCAGGAACAACTGGATTTCCTGCGCGAACACGGTTGCGATGAGGTTCAAGGCTACCTGTTCGGCCGCCCGATGCCGGCCAACAAGTTTGCATCGCAGTTCAGCAATGATGCGTTGTTCATGTTTGACTGAAGTTTTTCGGTGCTGCTGCTGTCCCTATCGCGAGCAGGCTCGTTCCCACAGTGGATTTTCGGTGTTCGCGCACAACGCTAAACCCTGTGGGAGCGAGCCTGCTCGCGAAGAGGCAGGCATGATCACCGCCGATCCCCGCATGAACACCACTTGTCTGCGACATGATGTCGTTTCATATGCCATCTAAAACCCATTGGGTTAGAATGCCCCCCTTTTCCGCCCCCGATCCTTGAGGACCGCCATGTTCAGCCGTGATTTGACTATTGCCAAGTACGACGCCGATCTCTTTGCCGCCATGGAGCAAGAAGCTCAGCGCCAGGAAGAGCACATTGAGCTGATCGCTTCGGAAAACTACACCAGCCCTGCGGTGATGGAAGCTCAAGGCTCGGTACTGACCAACAAGTACGCCGAAGGCTACCCGGGCAAGCGCTACTACGGTGGCTGCGAGTACGTCGACGTGGTCGAGCAACTGGCCATCGACCGCGCAAAAGAGCTGTTCGGTGCCGATTACGCCAACGTCCAGCCACACGCTGGCTCCCAGGCCAACGCCGCTGTTTACCTGGCCCTGCTGTCGGCTGGCGACACCATCCTGGGCATGAGCCTGGCCCACGGTGGTCACCTGACCCACGGTGCCAGCGTTTCGTCCTCCGGCAAGCTGTACAACGCCATCCAGTACGGCATCGACGGCAACGGCCTGATCGACTACGACGAAGTCGAGCGCCTGGCGGTTGAGCACAAGCCGAAAATGATCGTGGCCGGTTTCTCTGCCTACTCGCAGATCCTGGACTTCCCGCGTTTCCGCGCAATCGCCGACAAGGTGGGCGCCTACCTGTTCGTCGACATGGCCCACGTGGCCGGTCTGGTCGCCGCTGGCGTCTACCCGAACCCGGTTCCTTTCGCTGACGTCGTGACCACCACCACCCACAAGACCCTGCGCGGTCCACGTGGCGGCCTGATCCTGGCTCGCGCCAACGCCGACATCGAGAAAAAGCTGAACTCCGCCGTGTTCCCGGGCGCCCAGGGTGGCCCGCTGGAGCACGTGATCGCAGCCAAGGCGATCTGCTTCAAGGAAGCGCTGCAGCCTGAGTTCAAGGTTTACCAGCAACAAGTGGTGAAAAACGCCAAGGCCATGGCCGGTGTGTTCATCGAACGCGGTTTTGACGTTGTATCGGGCGGTACTGAAAACCACCTGTTCCTGCTGTCGCTGATCAAGCAGGAAATCTCCGGTAAAGACGCTGACGCCGCGCTGGGCAAGGCGTTCATCACCGTGAACAAAAACTCCGTGCCAAACGACCCACGCTCCCCGTTCGTCACCTCCGGCCTGCGCTTCGGCACTCCGGCCGTGACCACTCGCGGCTTCAAGGAAGCAGAGTGCAAGGAACTGGCTGGCTGGATCTGCGACATCCTGGCTGACCTGAACAACGAAGCGGTGATCGACGCCGTTCGTGAGAAAGTCAAAGCCATCTGCAAGAAGCTGCCGGTATACGGTGCTTGATAAGCCCCGCTAGACCGCAGTAAAAGAACCGGCCAGAGATGGCCGGTTTTTTATTGTCAGAATTAATACAAGCAATGCACCAATAAAACGACCCACAAATAACTCAGACCGCTCATTCCAACACCGCCCAATTTAAACCCTTGCAACACACACAACTCCAAGAACCCACAAAAACCACTTAACCTAAAACCCGCTTCATCCAACAAACTTAATGAACGGGTTACATCATGAATAGCGACACCGAAAAATCTTTCATCGCAATATTGAGAATGTTTGACCACAAAGTAAATCTACTTGAACAACTCCATGGCAAACCGGCGCTGGCCACCATCACACACTTCAGCGGCGGCTTCTTTACCGGCAGGCCGCAGACCCAGGACCACTCGAAGCGGCTCGGCATACGTCCCAACGAGCAGATCGGTGAGGTGAAGCCATTAACGCTACACTTCCGGCATACGGCCGATGGCTACATACTTTCAATAAAAAACACAGGCGAGTATTACAATCACATCATCAGTGAAAAGGCGCTGGATACTTTTGGAGTCATTGACTCCGACGCTGATCACCCGACTGTCTTTACCCTTGTCAACCAACAAGGCAAGCCTATTACACTGGATAATCTGCGCAACACTCATTCAGCCGTTTCACTCAAGATCAAAGACAAACACTACATGGGCGGACTCAAACTAAATGGCTCGCCGTATATTTACCTTGGCAAAACCGAAGAGCGTTCAAAGATAACTTTCATCCTGAGTATTCTTCAAAGAAAAGCACCTCATGCCCCCTCCTGAAATGCCCTTCAATGTTTGAAAAAAGACCTTCTGCAGCGACCTCAGCCAGAAGCTCTGAATCGCCTGCGCGCGCTGATCGGCAGCGAAAACCACTACACGGATAGCCGCCCCGGTGATTCGCTTGACCGGGGCATCTCATTTACAGTTGGCGATTGCGACATCAGCCTCAGTGAACAGGGCGGCCCTTACTGCGCCGCCACCCGAGCAAACCCCTCACGGATGTTCTCTTCCGGCAAATCATCGGCAATGAACACAATCACACTCTCGCGCACTTCGCCCTCCGCCCATTCGGTGTCCCAGTCAAAACCGTACAGCTTCAGCACGCCCTGAAACACCATGCGTCGCGGTTCGCCAAGGATGTTCAACACGCCTTTGTAGCGCAGCAATTGCTTGCCGTGGTCTTCCAGCAGTTCGTTCATGAACTCGCTGAGCTTGTCGATATCCAGCGGTTTGTCGGTGCGCAGCACCAGGCTGGAAATGCGGTCGATGGACGGCGCCTTGGTCACGGGCCGCAAACTCACGCCACCCCCGAGGTCGGCATTGAGATTGAAGCCGCGCACGTCGAGCAACTCGGCCAGATCGATCTTGCCGTGATCAACCACACGAATCGGGGCGCGACGATTGATCCGGGTCAGGCGCTCGCTCAACGCGGTGAAGGTCGGCTCGTCCACCAGGTCGCGCTTGCTCACCAGCAAACGGTCGGCGAAACCGATCTGCGCCTGGGCAATGGTCTGGGTCAGGTGCAGCTCGGCGTGTGCCGCGTCGACCAGGGTGATGATGCCGTCGAGGATGTAGCGCTCGCGCAGTTCTTCGTCGATGAAGAAGGTTTGCGCCACCGGGGCCGGATCCGCCAGCCCCGTGCATTCGATCACCAGACGGTCGAAGGCGATATCGCCGCTGTCCAGGCGTTCGAGCAGCAGATACAACGCTTTGGTCAGGTCCGTGTGAATGGTGCAGCAGACGCAGCCGTTGGACAGCGTCATCACTTGTACCGGCTCGTCGCCCAACAGCTGGGTATCGATGCCGGCATCGCTGAATTCGTTTTCGATCACCGCGATTTTCAGACCGTGCTCGGCTTTGAGCAGGTGGCGCAACAGCGTGGTCTTGCCGGCGCCGAGGAAGCCGCTGAGGATCGTGACGGGGATGGGAGAGGACAAAATTGATCTCCTGTTTCACAAAACTGATAAACAACACAAAACAAAAGTGAGAGCGAGCTTGCTCGCGATAGCGGTTTGACATTCAACATCACTGTTGATTGACAGTCCGCCATCGCGAGCAAGCTCGCTCCCACAGGTTTTGCCGTTAACCCGCCATCCGGATCAACAGCACTTCGGCCCACCCTTGCCACCGTAACGGGCTTCCTGGCGTTCGCGGAAGAACGCCTCGTAGCTCATCACCGGTTTGTCCGGGTGCTTGGTTTGCATGTGCTCGACGTAGTTGTCGTAGTCGGGCATGCCGACCATCAGGCGCGCGGCCTGACCGAGGTATTTACCGAGGCGACTCAGGTCATTGAACATGCTGCAATCCTCGATCAAGCATCCGGCAGCGCCTGGAATGGCGATTCTTTATCCGTACGTTCTTTTTTACCCCAGGCGGCAATGCCGACCTTGAGCGCATAGAACAGGATACTGAACACCACGAACAGGAACAGCGCGGTCAGTGTTGCGTTGGTATAGGCATTGAAGATCACGTGCTGCATCTGCGTGATGTCCTTGGCCGGGGCGAGGATCTGACCATTGGCCAGCGCATCGCTGTATTTTTTCGCCAGGGACAGGAAGCCGATCGCCGGGTTGGCGTCGAACAGCTTGATGAAGCCGGCGGTGGTGGTGCAGACCAGCAGCCAGGCCGCAGGCAACAAGGTCACCCAGATGTAGCGCTGGCGTTTCATCTTGATCAACACGACGGTGCCGAGCATCAGCGCGATACCGGCCAGCATCTGGTTGGAGATGCCGAACAGCGGCCACAAGGTGTTGATACCACCCAATGGATCGATCACACCCTGGTACAACAGCCAGCCCCACATTGCCACGCACCCGGCGGTCGCGATCAGGTTGGCGGTCCAGGATTCCGTGCGGCGCAGCGCTGGCACGAAGGAGCCCAGCAGGTCCTGCAGCATGAAGCGACCGGCGCGGGTGCCGGCGTCGACTGCGGTCAGGATGAACAGCGCCTCGAACAGGATCGCGAAGTGGTACCAGAATGCCATGGTGTTTTCACCCGGCAGCACGCTGTGCAGGATCTGCGCGATCCCCACGGCCAGGGTCGGCGCACCACCGGCACGGGCCAGGATGGTGGTTTCACCGATGTCCTTGGCCACTGCTTGCAGGGCCTCCGGAGTAATGGCAAAGCCCCAGCTGCTGACGGCTTGCGCAACGGCCACGACATCACCGCCGACCACGGCGGCCGGGCTGTTCATGGCGAAATACACGCCTGGCTCGATCACCGACGCAGCGACCATGGCCATGATGGCCACGAAAGACTCCATCAGCATGCCGCCGTAGCCGATATAGCGGGCGTTGGTTTCGTTATCCAGCAGCTTCGGCGTTGTGCCGGAGGAGATCAGCGCGTGGAAACCGGACACCGCGCCACAGGCGATGGTGATGAACAGGAACGGGAACAGCCCGCCCTTCCACACCGGCCCGGTACCGTCGATGAACTGGGTCACTGCCGGCATTTTCAGCTCGGGCATGGTGATCAGGATGCCGATCGCCAGGGCGACGATGGTGCCGATTTTCAGGAAGGTCGACAGGTAATCGCGCGGTGCCAGGATCAGCCACACCGGCAGCACGGCAGCGACGAAGCCGTAGCCGATCAACATCCAGGTGATCTGGATACCGGTGAAGGAAAAGGCCTTGGCCCACACCGGATCGGCAGCAATTTGCCCGCCCAGCCAGATCGAACCCAGGAGCAATACCACGCCGATCACCGAAATTTCACCGATGCGGCCCGGGCGGATGTAGCGCATGTAGATGCCCATGAACATCGCGATCGGGATGGTCGCCATCACCGTGAAAATACCCCACGGACTTTCGGCCAGGGCCTTGACCACGATCAGCGCCAGCACGGCGAGGATGATGATCATGATCAGGAAGCAGCCGAACAGCGCGATGGTGCCGGGAATGCGGCCCATTTCTTCACGGACCATGTCGCCCAGGGAGCGGCCGTTGCGGCGGGTGGACATGAACAGGACCATGAAGTCCTGCACCGCACCGGCCAGTACCACACCGGCGATCAGCCACAGCGTGCCGGGCAGGTAGCCCATTTGCGCCGCCAGCACTGGGCCAACCAGTGGACCCGCGCCGGCAATGGCCGCGAAGTGGTGACCGAAGAGGATATGTTTATTGGTGGGGACGTAATCCAGACCGTCGTTATTGAGCACGGCGGGAGTGGCCCGTCGCGCATCGAGTTGCATCACGTTGTTAGCGATGAACAGACTGTAGTAGCGATACGCGACCAGATAAATGGCCACGGCAGCGACCACAATCCACAAGGCGTTGATCGCCTCGCCTCGGCGCAATGCCACGACACCCAGGGCGCACGCACCTATGATTGCCAGCACCAGCCAGGGTAGATGGCGTAGCGGGCTATTATTATTTTTCATTTTATTATTCCAGCCAGAGTGGACAAGAAAGAAAGCCACCTCGAGTTTAGCGCCCCTGACGACAAAGGGCATACCCGATATTGGTCTGGCGCCTCTCTTGCTGGCTGTCTTGCGAAAGGCGGGTCTATAGTCAGCGAATCTATCGAGGATTACGCCATGAGCGACCACCCTGCCGACCGCCGCCGTTTCAAACGTATTGGATTCGATGCCCGAACCGAGCTCCGTCAGGGTGAACACACCTGGACGGTAAAGCTGATCGACCTGTCACTCAAGGGCTTGCTGATTGAACGCCCTGCCGCGTGGCTGGGTAATCCGCAGCAGAACTTTTCCGTCGGCATTCACCTGTCCGATGACACCGACATCGCCATGGAGGTCGAACTGACCCACGAAGACAAAGGCCAGCTCGGCTTTGTCTGCCGGCATATCAGCCTGGAATCGATTGCGAGCCTGCGGCGGTTGATCGAGCTCAACCTGGGTGACGCAGCTGAACTTGAACGAGAGCTGGGTGCCCTGATCGAAATCTGAAGACCCGACACCATCCCACTGGGATCAAGTCCGGCCCGCAAACTTATTCGAACAAGGCGTCCAGCGCCTGCTCCAGACGGGTGACGGCAATGATCTGCAAACCCGGCGGAGCCTCTTTCGGTGCATTGCCCTTGGGCACGATGGCGCGCTTGAAGCCGTGTTTGGCGGCTTCTTTCAAACGCTCCTGACCGCTCGGTACCGGACGCACTTCGCCGGACAGCCCCACCTCACCGAACACCAGCAGATCATGAGGCAACGGCCGGTTGCGCAAGCTGGACATGACCGCCGCCATCAACGCCAGGTCGGAAGCCGTTTCCAACACTTTCACACCACCGACGACGTTGAGGAATACGTCCTGATCGTGGGTCGGAATACCGCCATGACGATGCAACACCGCCAGTAACATCGCCAGGCGATTCTGATCCAGACCCAGGGTTACCCGGCGTGGATTGGCCAGATGGCTGTCGTCCACCAACGCCTGGACTTCCACCAGCATCGGTCGGGTACCTTCCCACGTCGCCATGACCACACTGCCCGGGACTTCTTCCTGAGCCCGGGTCAGAAAAATCGCCGAGGGATTGGAGACTTCTTTCAGGCCCTTGTCGGTCATGCCGAACACGCCCAGTTCGTTAACCGCACCGAAACGGTTTTTCACTGCCCGCAGCAGGCGCAGACGACCATCGGATTCGCCTTCGAAATACAGGACCGTGTCGACCATGTGCTCCAACACACGGGGACCAGCCAGCGCCCCCTCCTTGGTGACATGACCGACCAGGAAAATCGCCGTGCCGCTCTGCTTGGCATAACGCACCAGCAATGCCGCGCTTTCCCGGACCTGAGACACGCCGCCCGGTGCCGATTGCAATTGCTCGGTGAAAATCGTCTGGATCGAGTCGATCACCATCACCTTGGGCTTTTCCTGCCGGGCCGTGGCGATGATGGTTTCGATACAGGTCTCGGTCATGACCCGCAACTGATCCTGAGGCAACCCGAGGCGTCGGGCACGCATGGCCACTTGCTGTTGGGACTCTTCGCCGGTGACGTACAGCGCCGGCATGCTCTTGGCGAGGTTGCACAAGGTTTGCAACAGAATGGTCGACTTGCCGATACCGGGATCACCACCGATCAGCACCACCGAACCGTCCACCAGACCACCGCCCAGCACCCGGTCCAGTTCACTGGACGCCGTGGAAAAACGTGGAATCTCCTCGACACTGACTTCGGCCAGGGTCTTGATCTGCGCCTGTTGGCCGGTCCAGCCGGTGCGACCGCTGGGCGCTGCCGCCCCGCCGCTTTCCACCATGGTTTCAGTCAGCGTGTTCCAGGCGCCGCACTCGCCGCACTGGCCAGCCCACTTCGGAAAAGTCGAGCCGCACTCGGTGCAGCCATACATGCGCTTGGCCTTGGCCATCGGAACTCCCGGCAAAAATCGCGATGATAACCCAGGTGGAGCAAATCAGTGCGACGCGGGTGTCCGCCGAGTTACCGCCGACAACTTGTCATGATCGATTAGCACATGTAACGATATGGTCAATTAAAAATATTTTTACAATTTCTTACAACTAACACCAAACACCCCACATATACCTGTACACATCCACTACAACTACCGCCTCAACGTACAGTAAGCGCAAAATCCGCCATCAATATAAATAGTAAGACTGACCAAGCACGCCCTTAAATCTTGTCCTTGCTCTCGCCTCCCCGCTGAAATCTCAAAATCCAAACAACCCAAAGTGAAATTTTATTTATGTTGCCACTATCATTTCATTCCAGCTGACCTTCACCACACGCCTGGTTTTCGACAGTAGAGCAGCACAACGACAGGATCGCGAAAAAGCCTCCAAGCCCTTTCTCGCTCACCCTGCGCGGGTGGCATTTTCAAACTTTTTCCCGATACTCCGGTCGACAGCAGGCGGTACTTGTAAGCAGGTGTTTCGAGCAAGATGCGTCTTGCTGATTTACACTGCGTTCACCAACCTCATCTGTAACAAGGAAATAACCTATGGGCGTGATAAGTGAGTTCAAGGCCTTCGCGGTCAAGGGCAATGTGGTCGACATGGCCGTGGGCATCATCATCGGCGCCGCCTTCGGCAAGATTGTCACGTCGTTTGTCGGCGATGTGATCATGCCGCCAATCGGGCTGTTGATCGGTGGGGTGGACTTCAGTGACCTGGCCATTACGCTCAAGGCCGCCGAAGGCAACGCCCCGGCGGTAGTGCTGGCCTACGGTAAATTCATCCAGAGCCTGATCGACTTCATCATTGTCGCCTTCGCGATCTTCATGGGCGTCAAAGCCATAAACCACCTGAAACGCGAGGAGGCGGTGGCGCCAACCGTGCCGCCGGTTCCGACCAAGGAAGAAGTGTTGCTGGGCGAGATCCGCGATCTGCTCAAGGCCCAGAACAACCGGCCTTGAATGCTTGAGCGAAATACGGACGGCGCCCTTGCGGCGCCGTTTTATTACCAGAAGTTTTCCACCGCCACCTGACCGGGTCGCCGGCTGAGGCTCAAGTGCATATCGCGCTGTTTGAGCAATTTGCGCGTGTCATCGATCATCTGCGGATTGCCGCAAAGCATGACCCGTGAGTGCTCGGGCGTCAGGGCCACCCCGGCAACGCGCTCCAGCTCGCCATTTTCGATCAGCGTGGTAATGCGCCCGTTCAAGGCGCCAGGATGTTGCTCGCGAGTCACCGTGTTGATGAGTTGCAGCTTGTGCGCGAATTCCGACAGATACTCACGCTGTGCCAGCCCCGCGATAAGGTCCTGATAAGCCAGCTCCCGGGTTTCACGGACGCTGTAGACCAGGATGATCCGCTCGAATTTCTCCCAGACCTCGAAGTCCTGCAGGATCGACAGAAATGGCGCCAGCCCCGTACCCGTGGATAACAACCACAGATCACGCCCGTCAACGAAGCGATCAAGCGTCAGGTAACCGAAGGCCTGGCGGTCGACGAGCAGTGTGTCGCCAACACCCAGACGACTCAGCTCGCTGGTGAACTCGCCCCCCGGAACCACGATGGAAAAGAACTCAAGAAACTCGTCAAAGGGTGACGACACCATGGAATAGGCACGCCAAACCGTACTGCCATCGGCCCGGGTGACGCCTAACCGGGCAAATTGCCCTGCGCGAAAACGAAAACCGGGATCTCGAGTGGCACGCAGCGTGAACAGATTCGGTGTCAATGGCTGGACGTCGAGCAGTGTCTGGCGAGTAAATTTCTCTTCACTGGCGGTCATGGGGACGCTCCATTCAACAGATAGCCCAGTGTCTCGTAAAGCGCCCACCATAAACACCTATTATTTGTAGTGTCTTTTAGAGCAAAAGTACTCTTGCCGTAAAAAATTAAATAACGCGCAATAAAGGAGCCTTACAGGATTAATTTAAAGAATACATATAATACAAACGTTTAAATCAACCACTATTAGAACCAAAACATTAATTTTTTAATGCACAATAAAGCCAAATATTATCAATTCAATTGTAAGATTCATCCTACAATCCAAAACACACCCAAACAGTGGATCCAATTTACCAATACGACAGGAGCCACATCATGGAGAGATGGAAGGAATCCCAACTTGAACAATTGGCAGCCTCCGCAGAACTTGAAATCGCCTACGGTGTATCGCTCAGGTTTGCAAAAAATATAGGGTTCAATTTTTTTGCCTTTTCAACCAGTTACACTTCGAAAACCGAAAATTTCAATACCGTGCGATTAAACAATTACCCCTCAGACTGGAACTCCGTCTATGAGAAAAAGAAGCTTGCTGCCATTGATCCAATAGTAGCTCACTGCCACCAATCAGCAATGCCTATCCTGTGGAGCGAAGAGCAGTTCAGCAACGCGCGATGTCTCTGGGATGGGCTGGAGCAACAGGGATTGCAACACGGTTGGTCGCAAGCGATTCACGACGAGGAAACCGATCTGTGCAGCATATTGAGCCTGGTGCGCAGCCACCGCCCGATCAGTGCGTGGGAGGTGTACGAAAATCTGGGCTTTTCCGTGTTCATGGGGCATCACCTGCACAAACTGGCTGTACGATCGCTACCCAAAAGGCCTGCCACACCGTCCAACCCGCAATTGTCGCTGCGGGAAATCGACGTGTTGAAACTGGCCGCGGATGGCAAAACGGCCTACGAAAGCGCCAGGATTCTTAATCTCAGCCCGCGAACGATCAATTTCCATGTTCAGGAAACCATCCGAAAATTCGGAGTAAGCAATAAGATTTCAGCTGTCATCGCCGCCGCCAAGGCTGGCTACCTCGACAGAAACGCAACGGGTTGACTGGAAAAACCTGCGAGTAATCCACCCCAAAAAAACGTACCATTCGCGGTCCCTCCTGAGTGATGCCGTGTGATTTGTCCACGACGCAGTCCACTCGGACGGCCCCGCCGCCAAGACGCCCCCGGGCCGCGGGATACCCGTTGATTACCCAGAGCCCCGCCCCATGCCCTTGCTCGAAACACCCTTCGCCAGCCTCGACCTGATCCGCCAACCCGAACAGCAGAACGAACCGCTGCAAGCCTTTGACGCGGCAGACGAGTACCTGCTCAACCATCTGGCCGAACAGCAGCCTTCGACCGAGACGCGGGTTCTGGTGCTCAACGACAGTTTCGGTGCACTGGCAGCCAGCCTCGCGGGCAAAGTCAGCGTCACCAGCAGCGGCGACTCGTTCCTGGCCTTTCAGGGTCTGGAAAAAAACCTGGCGCGCAATGGCCTGCCGTTTGATGCCGTGCCCCACATACCCGCCAGTGAAACGCTCAAGGGTCCCTTTGACCGGGTGCTGATCCGGGTGCCGAAGACGCTGGCCCTACTGGAAGAACAACTGATCCGCCTGCAAGGCCAGTTGGCTCCGGGCACCCAGGTGATCGCGGGCGCGATGATCAAACACCTGCCGCGTGCCGCCGGCGATCTGCTGGAGCGCTACATCGGCCCGGTGCAGGCGACCCTGGCGGCGAAGAAAGCACGGCTGCTGATCGCCACGACCGAAGCAAAAGCCCCCGTAGTCTCGCCCTACCCGACGCGCTATCGACTCGATGCACCGGCCATCGAATTGCTCAACCACGCCAACGTATTCTGCCGTGAAGGCCTGGACATCGGCACGCGGGCGTTTCTCCCACACCTGCCGAAGAACCTCGGCAGCGCACGGGTAGCCGACCTCGGTTGCGGTAACGGCGTTCTGGCGATCGCCAGCGCCCTGCAAAACCCCGAGGCCCATTACACCCTGGTCGACGAGTCGTTCATGGCCGTGCAATCGGCCGCCGAAAACTGGAGCGCCGCACTGGGCGAGCGCGATGTGATCGTGCGGGCGGGCGATGGTCTGGCCGGGCAGGAACCTCAATCGCTGGACGTGGTGCTGTGCAATCCACCGTTTCACCAGCAGCAGGTGGTGGGCGACTTCCTGGCCTGGCGGATGTTCCAGCAGGCCCGGGAAGCCTTGGTGACTGGCGGCGCGCTATACATCGTCGGCAACCGTCACCTGGGGTATCACAGCAAGCTCGCGCGGTTGTTCCGCGGGGTCGAGCAAGTCGCCGCCACGCCGAAATTCGTGATCCTCAAGGCCCGCAAATAATCAGGGCAAAAAAAACCCTCCATCAGGAGGGTTGTAAATCCGCGCCGCAAGGCTGCGGGATGGGATGTCAGGTATTCAGTGTGTGGTCAGGCCGGCGGCGTTCATGAACATCCGCATCAGGCTGGCGACGATGAACAATGCACCGACGCTTCCCGCCCAGATCATGGCCAACCAGCCGAGCCGCTGCCACAGCGGCTTTTTTTCGGCCTGCTCGATGTCGTGCAGGGAATGTTTGTTGCTCATAGCCTGATCCTCCAATGAAGGTGGGTGGCGCCTGTCATGGCGCCATCGCGAGCGAGCTCGCGCCCACAAGTCCGCGCAGCAAAGGCCTAGTGGTAACCATCTTCATGGGTGACCTTGCCGCGGAACACGTAATAGCTCCAGAAGGTGTACCCGAGGATGAACGGGATGATGAACAGCGTGCCCACCAGCATGAAGCCCTGGCTCTGTGGCGGTGCCGCGGCGTCCCAGATCGAGATCGACGGCGGCACGATGTTCGGCCACAGGCTGATACCCAGGCCGCTGTAACCGAGGAAGATCAACACCAGCGTCAGCAGGAACGGCGTGTAGTGCGCATTGCGGGCCACCGCACGGATCAGGCCGTACAAAGTCACCAGCACCAGGATCGGCACCGGCAGGAACCAGAACAGGTTCGGCAACGTGAACCAGCGCGCCGCAATCTCGGCATGGGCCAGTGGCGTCCAGATGCTGACGATGCCGATCACCGCCAGCAATACGAACGCCAGGGGGCGCGCCAGGTCATGCATTTGCTCCTGCAGCTTGCCTTCGGTCTTCATGATCAACCAGGTGCAACCGAGCAGCGCATAAGCCACCACCAATGCAGCTCCGCAGAACATCGTGAACGGTGTCAGCCAGTCCAGTGACCCTCCGGCGAACTGACGATTGACCACCGGCAAACCATCGATGAACGCCCCCAGCGCCACGCCCTGGAAGAAGGTGGCCGCCACCGAACCACCGATGAACGCCTTGTCCCACAGGTGGCGCTTGGCATCTTTGGCCTTGAAGCGGAACTCGAAGGCCACGCCACGGAAAATCAGGCCGATCAGCATGAACATCAGCGGCAGGTACAACGCCGAGAGCACCACCGAGTAAGCCAGCGGGAACGCACCGAACAATGCTGCGCCCCCCAGTACCAGCCAGGTTTCGTTGCCGTCCCAGACCGGAGCGACGGTGTTCATCATCACGTCGCGGTCACTTTTGCCGGGGATGAACGGGAAGAGAATCCCGATCCCCAGGTCGAATCCGTCCATGACCACGTACATCATGATGCCGAAGATGATGATCACGGCCCAGATCAGCGGAAGATCAATACCCATGATTCAAATCTCCTTGGTCGTGGTGTGGTCGGCATCGGCATGTTCATCGTCGGCTGCGGACAGCGGACGTGCCGGTGTGCGTTTCTGGCCAGGACCACCTTCGTTGGTTTCCTTGCCCTCGTCGATCTTCGGCCCTTTGCGCACCAGGCGCATCATGTAGCCCAGACCGGCACCGAACAGGGCGAAATACACCACGACGAACAGGATCAGGGTGATGCTCATCTGCATGAAGCTATGGTTGGACGACGCATCCGCCGTACGCATCAGCCCGTAGACCACCCACGGTTGGCGACCGATTTCAGTGGTGAACCAGCCGGCGAGAATCGCGATCAGGCCGGAGGGCCCCATCCACAATGCCAGATACAGGAACGGCCGCGAGGTATAGAGCGTGTCGCGCTTGCGCAGCCAAAGGCTCCACAACCCGGTGAAGATCATCAGGAAACCCAGGCCGACCATGATCCGGAACGACCAGAAGACGATGGTCGAATTCGGCCGGTCTTCAGGCGGGAACTCCTTGAGGGCGGGCACCTGTTTGTCCAGGGAGTGGGTCAGGATCAAGCTGCCAAGGTACGGAATCTCGACGGCGAATTTGGTTTTCTCTTCTTTCATGTCCGGCCAGCCGAACAGGATCAACGGTGTCGCCTCGTTACCTTTGTTTTCCCAGTGGCCCTCGATCGCGGCGATTTTGGCCGGCTGATGCTCGAGCGTGTTGAGGCCGTGGAAGTCACCGATGACCGCCTGAATCGGCGCCACGATCAGCGCCATCCACATGGCCATCGAGAGCATGGTGCGAATCGCCGGGTTGTCTTTGCCGCGCAGCAAATGCCAGGCCGCCGAGGAACCGACGAAGAAAGCCGTTGCGACGAACGCCGCCGTGGCCATGTGCATCAGGCGATACGGGAACGACGGGTTGAAGATCACCGCCAGCCAGTCGGTCGGAATGACCTGGCCGTTGATGATCTCGAAGCCTTGCGGGGTCTGCATCCAGCTGTTGGACGCGAGAATCCAGAAGGTCGAAATCAAGGTGCCGATGGCGACCATCACCGTGGCGAAGAAGTGCAGGCCGCGGCCCACCTTGTTCCAGCCAAACAGCATGACGCCGAGGAAACCGGCTTCGAGGAAGAATGCGGTCAGGACTTCGTACGTCAGCAACGGCCCCGTCACCGATCCGGCGAAGTCCGAGAAACGGCTCCAGTTGGTGCCGAACTGATACGCCATGACCAGCCCTGAAACCACACCCATGCCGAAGTTGACCGCAAAGATCTTCGACCAGAAGTGGTAGAGATCGCGGTAGGTGTCGTTGTGGGTTTTCAGCCACAGGCCTTCGAGCACCGCCAGGTAACTCGCCAGGCCAATGGTGATGGCAGGAAACAGGATGTGGAACGAGATAGTGAACGCGAACTGAATTCGGGCGAGATCAAGTGCCTCTAAACCGAACATAAGTCTTCCTCTGTCAGGTAGTACGGCTGCCGGCGCAAGCCTGCATCCACGGTTCCCACGGGTATGGAGTGCGGCGAATTCAAATTCGTTCTTTTTTTTACCAGCATCACAACGCAGGGAGTCTGGCGCTCGGGTCACTGGATCAACGCCTGTCGAGGGTATTGATCTGGATCAAGCAACGTTGAAAGAGTAGTCCCATTTGTGAGGATGAACCGCGTGGTCTTTTGCCGCGTGACAAGTTGCCTCACCGAGACGAGCCAGATGAATAGATGTCTAGCTAACGAAATCTTCCAAGATGGCAACTTCCTGTTACAGCTTAATGATAATCTCTCCCTTTCCCACACCCAGATCTGCCTCCAGATGCCCAGCCAAGAGCCCTTGCTGTTACGTCATCACCGCCCTTTCATCGCGTTCTGGCTGGCCCGGATCTTTACGGCCAGCGGCTTTCAAATGCTCACGGTGGCCATTGGCTGGAACCTGTACCAACTGACCGGCAACGTGCTCGATCTGGGCCTGGTCGGGCTGGTGGAGTTCGCCCCGCGCGTACTGTTCATGCTGCACACCGGGCATGTGGCGGACCGCTACGACCGGCGCAGGGTCGCGGCGATCTGCCAGTCCATTCAGGCACTGATCGCCCTGTCGCTGGCGATCGGCAGCGCAACCGACCATGTCACCCGGGAAATGATCTTCATCCTCGCGTTCGTGCTCGGTGCCGCTCGCTCCTTCGAGATGCCGACCACCCAGGCCCTGCTGCCGAGTATCGTGCCCAGCGCCCTGTTTCCCCGGGCCGTCGCCGCCGCACAGTCGGCCCAGCAGTCAGCGACCATCGTCGCCCCGGCCCTCGGTGGCTTGCTCTACGCCTTCGGCAGTGTCTGGGTCTATGGCCCGACGGTGATCCTTTACCTCATTGCCTGCTCGCTGATGCTCAACCTGCCCGCCCGCCAAACGCCGCTGAACAAGGGCAAGGCGACCCTCGATTCACTGCTGGCCGGCATCCGCTTCATTCGCAGTCGCCCCGACATACTGGGGGCCATCTCCCTTGACCTGTTCGCCGTCCTGCTGGGTGGCGCGACGGCGTTGCTGCCGGTTTTCGCCAAGGACATCCTGCTGACCGGCCCGTGGGGCCTGGGCCTGCTGCGCTCGGCACCCGCAGTGGGCGCGCTGATGATGTCGCTGTGGCTGGCGCGATTTGCCGTCGACCGCAATGTCGGGCGAGTGATGTTCACCGCCGTGGGCATATTTGGTGTGGCAACCATCGCCTTCGGCCTGTCGACATCGTTCTGGTTCTCGCTGGCCGTGCTGGTGGTCCTGGGCGCGGCCGACATGATCAGCATGGTGATCCGCGCGTCCTTCGTGCAACTGGAAACCCCGGACGAAATGCGCGGCCGGGTCAGCGCCGTGAACGGATTGTTCATCGGTGCTTCGAATCAATTGGGAGAATTCGAATCCGGCCTGACCGCCCACTGGTTCGGAACCGTACCGGCGGTGGTCATGGGCGGTATCGGCACACTGGTGGTGACCGGGGTGTGGATCAAACTGTTCCCGAGCCTGGCCAGCCGCGATCGCATGCATGTGCCGAACGAAGAGGCGAAGGTCTGACGCTAAACCACCAACTCCGACGCCACCGCCGCTCGCGTGGCCTTGCCGCAGAGTTGTTCCACCAGCGCCAGGGCGAATGGCAGGGCGGCGCCCGAGCCCTGGGCCGTGATGCAGTTGCCATCGACCACCACCGGTTGATCGACGAAGGTGCAGCCTGACAGTTGATGGCTGGCCGAAGGCAGGCACGTCATGCGCCGCTGGCGCAACACGCCGAAGGCCTGCAACGCCAGCGCGGGGGCCTCGGCAATGCCCGCGAACCAGCGACCGGCCGCGGCCTGGTCCTTGATCAATTGTTGCAGGGGTTGATGGTTCGACAGATGCTGCGCGCCCACCGCACCGCCGGGCAGGACGATCAGGTCGAATGGCTGGGCCAGCAGGTCCACCAGCATCGCATCGCAGGTCAGACGGGTGCCGCGGGCGCAGGTGAGCATGCGTCGCCCCTCGATGCTGGCCACCACCACTTCCACTTTGGCACGGCGCAGGACGTCGACCAGGGTCACGGCTTGCAGGTCATCGATGCCCTCGGCGAGGGTAATCAAGGCTCTAAAGGTCATAAGGGCAATCCACGGAATGATCCTTAAAGCGTAGTCAGCTTTCCCGCCCCTTGTTCGAACCCCGCCTTACTTGATGTAGAGCTGCGTCGACAGGGTGTTGCCCGGGGCATTGATCGAGGTGTTGCTGAAGGTGAACGTGCCTTCCTGCTTACCCGCCATATCGAAGACATACAGATAACCAACGGTTTTCATGCCGACAGTGCAGTCCGTCAGGTTGCCATTATTGAAAGCACAGACTGGAGTCCGGGTGCCGTTCACATCAAAACCGTCCAGTCCGACATGCGCCCCGCGACCGTAACCGACTTCCAACACGTAGATCATGATGTGAGGGCCGGAGTGGTTGCAGCGCGTCCGCTCCTGTCCTTCAGCAATGTCTTCAAAGCCGCAGGCCGGCGATTCGACTTTGAGCACTTTCAACTGAGTCAAGGGTGGCGCCGAGGCCGCCGAGGCGGTTTGTGCCCCCAGGCACAAGGCCAGCAACATTCCAATGCCGATAAACAGACGCTTCTTCACGCGATACCCCTCCCCAAAAACAGCGCGCAGTATGGCTGACTTGGGCTAAACGCAAAACATCGACGACGATCACCGCCATAAGCAGCCATAACCCTACGCGGCTGGTATGATGCGCGGCTTTTTCCGACCCACAGAAAATTCCCAGGCGCCAACAGCGGTCTGTGCTTTGCTGTTGAGGTCGATACATTCACGGCGCCGGGCGCGCCACGGGGAGCAGACATGCTGGAAAGGCTGTTTCAACTCAAGGCACACAACACCAACGTACGCACCGAGATACTGGCGGGCGTCACGACCTTTTTAGCCATGGCCTACATCCTGTTCGTCAACCCGAGCATCCTCGGCGAGACCGGCATGGACAAGGGCGCGGTATTTGTCGCGACCTGCCTGGCGGCCGCCATCGGCTCCACAGTCATGGGGTTGATCGCCAACTACCCGATCGCCCTCGCGCCGGGCATGGGCCTGAACGCCTTCTTCACCTACACCGTGGTCCTGCACATGGGTCACACCTGGCAAGTGGCGCTGGGCGCGGTGTTCATTTCGGCGGTGTGCTTCTTCCTGCTGTCGATCTTCCGCATCCGTGAATGGATCATCAACAGCATCCCGTTGCCATTGCGCTCGGCGATTGCCGCCGGCATCGGCCTGTTCCTGGCGTTGATCGCCCTGAACAAAGCCGGCATCGTAGTCAGCAACCCGGCGACCATGGTCGGCCTCGGTGACCTTAAACAACCGGCACCGATCCTCGCCACCCTCGGCTTTGCCCTGATCGTCGCCCTCGAAGCACTGGCCGTGCGTGGCGCCGTGCTGATCGGCATTCTGGTCGTGACCATTGTTTCGATCGCGATGGGTTTCAGCGCGTTCGGCGGCGTGATGTCGATGCCCCCGTCGCTGGCGCCGACCTTCCTGCAACTGGACATCAAGGGCGCACTGGACATCGGTCTGTTCAGCGTGATCTTCGCCTTCCTGTTCGTCGACCTGTTCGACAACTCTGGCACCCTGATCGGCGTCGCCAAGCGCGCCGGCCTGATGGGCAAGGATGGCCACATGCCGAAAATGGGCCGCGCCCTGATCGCCGACAGCACCGCCGCCATGGCCGGTTCCCTGCTGGGCACTTCGACCACCACCAGCTACATCGAATCCGCCGCTGGCGTGAGTGCCGGTGGCCGCACAGGCCTGACCGCCGTCGTGGTGGCCGTGCTGTTCCTGCTGGCACTGTTCTTCTCGCCACTGGCCTCCAGCATTCCGGCTTACGCCACTGCCCCGGCGCTGCTGTTCGTCGCCGTACTGATGACATCCGGGCTGGCCGAAATAGACTGGGACGACATCACCGTTGCCGCACCGGTCGTGATCACCGCCCTGGCGATGCCATTCACTTATTCCATCGCCAACGGCATCGCTTTCGGTTTCATTTCGTGGACCGCGATCAAACTGCTGTCCGGTCGTGGCCGTGAGCTGAACCCGGCGCTGGTGATTCTGTCGATTCTGTTCGTGATCAAGCTGGGTTGGTTCAACGCATGACTTTTGATTCCCAGGCCTACGCCACTCAGCTCGAAGAAAAGGTCACGCGCTTGCGTGACCTCCTGGCGCCTTTCGATGCGCCGCAGCCGGCCGTCTTCGACTCGCCGTTGCAGAATTTCCGCCTGCGCGCCGAATTCCGCCTGTGGCGCGAAGCCGGCGAGCGCCACTACGCGATGTTTTCCCAGGAAGACAAACGCACGCCGATCCTGATCGAAGAATTCCCGATCGCCAGCCTGCGGATCAACCAGTTGATGCCGCAGCTCAAGGCCGCCTGGCAAGCCAGTTCAGCCCTGAGCCACAAGCTGTTTCAGGTGGAGTTCCTGACCACCCTGGCCGGCGACGCCATGATCACCCTGTGCTACCACCGTCCGCTGGACGAACACTGGCATGCGGCGGCCTCGAAGCTCGCGGCCGAATTGAATGTCAGCGTGATTGGCCGCTCCAAGGGCAAACGCGAAGTCATCGGTCACGATTACGTGGTGGAGAAGCTGGAAGTCGGCGGCCGTACCTTCAGCTATCGCCAGCCCGAAGGTGCCTTCACACAGCCCAACGGCACCGTGAACCAGAAGATGCTCAACTGGGCGTACGAGGCATTGGGCGATCGCCCGGACGACCTGCTGGAACTGTATTGCGGCAACGGCAACTTCACCCTGCCGCTGGCCACTCGTGTGCGCAACGTGCTGGCCACCGAAATCAGCAAGACTTCGGTCAACGCCGCACTGAGCAACCTCAGCGAAAACGCTGTGGATAACGTCACGCTGGTGCGCTTGTCCGCCGAAGAGCTGACTGAAGCCTTGAATGAAGTGCGGCCGTTCCGCCGACTGCACGGCATCGACCTCAAGAGCTACGAGTTTGGCAGCGTATTCGTCGACCCGCCGCGCGCCGGCATGGACCCGGACACCTGCGAACTGACGCGACGCTTCGACAACATCCTCTACATTTCCTGCAACCCGGAAACCCTGGCGGCCAACATCGCCCAACTGCACGACACCCATCGCATCACCCAATGCGCGATGTTCGACCAGTTCCCGTGGACTCACCACATGGAATCCGGCGTATTGCTGACCCGGCGCTGAGTGCAAGTGCCCGACATGAAAAAGCCGTCTCTGCGACGGCTTTTTTTCACCCGGCTCACCCCGGCAGATTCTTTCGATACTCAGTGGTGGTGATGCCTTTATACCCCCAGTTATCGGTATCAATTTCCTCGATCACGATATGCGTCAGTTCAGGCGGCTTGCCGAGGACGCGCTGCAAGGTTTCGGTGATTTCCGCGATGACCTGGGCTTTCTGCTCCCGGGTAACGCCGTCACGGGTAATGCGTACGCTGACGAAAGGCATGCTGTATCTCCTGCTCGTTGATCAAGAAAGGCCTGGGGCATCGAACTCACTGTATCGGTGTGCAGGCATCTGATAAATACTGGTTCACACACTTCATTTGATCCCCGGTGTAATCAATCATGCAGCGACAATTCGACGATCTTCAGCTGGGCAGTATCGAGCTGTTTTGCCTGGCCGCCGAAGCCGGTAGCTTCACTTCTGCCGCGCTGGTGGCGGGCGTCACTCCGGCGGCCGTGAGTCGCTCGGTGTCGCGTATGGAAGAGCGTCTGGGCGTACGGCTGTTCGCACGCACCACCCGCAGCGTCAAGCTGACCGACAGCGGTCGCCGCTACTACGAGGAATGCCGCCAGGCGCTGGCCCAACTGGTTGAAGCCCAGCGCGAAGTCATGGGCCAGCAGCAAGTGCCGTCCGGGACCTTGCGCATCAGTATTCCCACCACCTACGCCCACCATCGCATCCTGCCGTTGCTCCCGGCCTTTCGCGCGCGCTTTCCGGCGGTGAAGGTCGAGTCGCACATCAGCAATCGCAACATCGATTTCGTCGGCGAAGGCTATGACATGGCCATTCGTGTGCGGGCGATTCCGGATTCCGGCCTGATCGCCAGGCCTCTCGAAGACGCCGAACTGGTGATGGTTGCCAGCCCCGACTACCTCCAGCAGGCCGGCACGCCGCAAACCCTCGACGACCTGCAACACCACGAATGCATCCAGTACGAACTGCCCAGCAGCGGCCGGCGCATCGCCTGGTTGTTCAACGACAAGAGCGTGGAGCGGGAAATTCTGGCGGAGGGCAACTTCAGTTGTTCCGACGACGTATTGGGTGGCGTGACCCTGGCGAAACACGGCGCGGGGTTGTTTCAGACCTATCGCTTCATTGTCGAAAAGGAACTGGCTGATGGCTCGTTGCTGGAAGTGCTCAAGCCCTACGGCGGACGCTCTCGGCCGTTTACCCTGCTCTATCCGCAAAGTCGCCATGTCCCCCTCAGATTGCGGGCGTTCATCGATTTCCTGCTTGAACATCTGCCGCGGTGAACACGAAACCGTCCGATCACCGCACACAAAAAGCCCGGTGACCGGCTCTTCAATTGACCGAATTAACCAGTTAGTACAATTTATCTCCACAGGCTGGAATCCTCGGCCAATGCCAAAAATAATAAGTGGAGAAACATCGATGCCCCCCATTATTCTGGTGCTCAACGGCCCGAATCTGAACCTGCTCGGCACCCGTGAGCCGGCAACCTACGGCCACGAAACCCTCGCTGACATTTCCGCCCTGTGCGGTCGTACCGCCGAAGAATTCGGCCTGGCAGTGGAGTTTCGCCAGACCAACCACGAAGGCGAACTGCTCGACTGGATTCACAACGCCCGCAACCGTTGCGCCGGCATCGTGATCAACCCGGCCGCCTGGACCCACACCTCGGTGGCGATCCGCGATGCGCTGGTTGCCAGTGAACTGCCGGTGATCGAAGTGCACCTGTCCAATGTCCACGCCCGTGAACCTTTCCGCCACCACTCCTTCGTCTCGGCGATTGCCACTGCGGTGATGGCCGGGTTCGGCAGCCACGGCTATCGCCTGGCGCTGGAGCATTTCAGTCTGCGTTTGAAGGGGTGAACATCGTGAATCAGAACCATACGGTATTGGCCGGACTGATCGGCGCCGGCATCCAGGCATCCCGCACCCCGGCGCTGCACGAACATGAAGGCGATGCCCAGGGTTTGCGCTACCTCTATCGCCTGATCGACCTCGATCAGCTGAAACTCGACAGCAATGCCCTGCCCGACCTGCTCAGTGCCGCCGAGCGCATGAACTTTACCGGGCTGAACATCACCTTCCCGTGCAAGCAGGCGATCATCCCGCTGCTCGACGAATTGTCGCCGGAAGCCCGCGGCATCGGCGCGGTGAACACCGTGGTGCTCAAGGATGGCAAGCGCATCGGCCACAACACCGATTGCCTGGGATTTGCCGAAGGCTTTCGCCGTGGCTTGACCGGCGTTGCCGTTGACCGCGTCGTACAGATGGGTGCCGGAGGCGCCGGTGCCGCCGTCGCCCACGCACTATTGAGCGAAGGCGTACGGCAACTGAGCATTTTCGATGTGGAAATCAGTCGCGCCCAGAGCCTGGCGGACAACCTCAATCAACATTTCGGCAGCGGCCGCGCCGTCGCGGGTCTCGATCTGGCGGGGAGCCTGGCCGAGGCCGACGGCCTGGTGAACACCACACCCATGGGCATGAAAAAACTGCCGGGCATGCCAGTGCCGGTCGAGTTGCTGCGCGCGCAGCTGTGGGTCGCGGAGATTGTTTACTTCCCGCTGGAAACCGAACTGCTGCGCAACGCCCGCGCCCTGGGCTGCCGGACCCTGGATGGCGGCAACATGGCGGTGTTTCAGGCGGTCAAGGCGTTCGAACTGTTCAGCGGTGTGGTGCCCGATGCCCAGCGAATGCTGGCGCACTTTCAAAGCATGAATGGCTGAAGGCTTTCTGTGGCGAGCGAGCTTGCTCGCCACGGTTTCAGGCCTGCAAATAGCGCAGGACAGACTCGCAAATCATCTCCCGGTGACGCTGCTTGATGCCCTCGTCCGGCAAGTCGATCTGAAAAATCTCACCAAAGGTGTGACGGTTCGACACGCGATAGAAGCAGAACGAACTGATCAGCAAATGCACATCCAGCGGAACCAGCCCCTTACGAAACAGCCCTTCCTCGGCACCACGACGCAGAATCTCGCCCAATGAGTCGAGGATGGTGTTGTTCATCGCCTTGATCGCATCGGAACGCTTCACGTACTCGGCGTTATGGATGTTTTCAATGCTGACGATGCGCACGAAATCGACGTTGCGGTCATGGTGATCGAAGGTGAATTCCACCAGCCGCCGAATCGCCTCCACCGGGGCCAGTTCGGCCAGGTGCAGACGGTTTTCGGTGCTGCGGATATCGCCGTAAAGCTTTTCCAGCACTTCGACGTAGAGCTGTTCCTTACTGCCGAAGTAGTAATAGATCATGCGCTTGGACGTGTGGATGCGCTCGGCGATCGCATCCACACGAGCCCCGGAAAGCCCCTGCTGAACGAACTCGACAATGGCTTCTTGAAGAATGTTCTCGCGGGTTTTTTCCGGGTTGTTCTTGCGACTCTTGCGCGGCTCGGCCATCGGTTCGCCGGACGCCAAGGAGAGTTCTGAAGTCATTGTCATTGCGGGCTCACGGCCATCACTGCACAAGCGGGCGATTATGGGCTGAGCCGCACACTGAGGGAAGCCGTGCGGCAATGGATTACTCCCGTCATTACGAATTTCCTACAACTTTGCCTGACGGACGGCACCGCTTCGGGATTTGGCCATCGCCGCCAGTCGCACCGCGACGTTGGCCGCGCCGTAACCGGCATAGCCGTTCTTGCGCTGGATGATCTCGAAGAAAAACCGCCCTTCGAACGGCTCGGTGTACACATGGAACAGCTCGCCACCCTGGGCATCGCGGTCGTACAGCACGTTGTAGTAGGCCAGTTCGCTGAGGAACTCGTCGTCGAAGTCGAAGCGCGCCGCCAGGTCGTCGTAGTAGTTGAGCGGGATGTCCAGCAACGGAACGCCCGCCGCTTTCGCGCGACTGACTTCGGCAAAGATATCGTCGCAATCAAACGCGATGTGATGCACACCGGAGCCGCGATAACTCGACAGCGCGTGTGAGATGGCGGTGTTGCGGTTCTCGGAAATGTTCAGCGGCAGACGAATCGAGCTGTCCCGACTGCGCAACGCGCGGCTCTTCACCAGACCATAAGGGTCAGGCAGCACCACTTCGTCGTCGGCCTCGAAATCCAGCAGGCTCTTATAGAACAACACCCAACTGTCGAGGCTGTCGGCCGGCAGGGCCATCGCCATGTGATCGATGCGTTTGAGGCCGCCGCTGGCCAGCGCGTTCGGCTGCAGGTTGAAGTCGGTACCGTAGACGTCGGCGTCCTGATCCACCAGGTAAATCAGGCTGCCATCCGGCGCGCGCACGGCGGCGAGCTCCAGTTCATTGGGGCCGACCAGCCCGCGATAGGGCTGGCCCTTGTAAGCCACGGCGCGGGCCAGTGCACTGGCGCTGTCCTTGACCCGCACGGCGGTGGCGCACAGCGATGGACCGTGGGCCTCGAAAAAACTGTGGCCGAACGAGTAAGGCTCGGAGTTGAGGATCAGGTTGATATCGCCCTGGCGCAACAGGCTGACGCTCTTGGAGCGATGCTGGCCAGCCTTGACGAAGCCCAGGCGCTCCAGCCAGTTCGAGAGCTTGGCGCCGAGGCTTTCATCCACGGCGAACTCGAGAAACTCGATGCCGTTGTACTCGCTGGCCTTGGGCGTCTCGAACAGAATGTCGAGGTTGGCCGCAGGTCGGGATTCCTGCTCCAGGCGCTGACGGGTTTTCTCTTCGAGGTACAGCAACGAACGCAAACCGTCGGCGGCATTGGCCCGTGGCGGCGCAGCACGGAAGCCGTCGTTGAAGATCTCCAGCGACAGCGGCCCGGTGTAACCGCTCTTGATGATCGGTGCGAGGAAGCCCGGCAGATCGAACTCGCCCTGGCCCGGGAAGCAGCGGAAATGCCGGCTCCACTCCAGCACATCCATGGCCAGGATGGGCGCGTCGGCCATTTGCACGAAGAAGATCTTGTCGCCCGGGATATCAGCGATGGCGCTTGGATCGCCCTTGAGCGACAGCGTATGAAAGCTGTCGAGCAACACGCCCAGGCTTGGATGATCGGCCTGACGCACGATGTTCCACACCTGTTGATAGGTGTTCACATGCCGGCCCCAGGCCAGTGCTTCGTAACCGATACGCAAGCCCCGCGCGCCGGCGCGTTCGGCCAGCAGGCGCAAGTCGTCGACCAGAATCTGCTCGTCGCCAATGGAATCGGCCGAGGCGTTGCTGCACACCAGCACCAGGTCGGTGCCCAGTTCCTGCATCAGGTCGAACTTGCGCTCGGCCCGCTCCAGATTGCGCGACAGGCGGTCACGGCGGCAGCCTTCGAAATCACGGAACGGTTGAAACAGGGTGATGGCGATCCCGAGATCGGCGCACATCTGTTTGATTTCCCGGGGACTGCCGTCGTAGTAGAGAAGGTCATTCTCGAAAATCTCGACGCCGTCAAAACCGGCGGCGGCAATGGCTTCGAGTTTTTCCGGCAGGGTACCGCTCAAGGAAACGGTGGCAATGGAACGCTGCATATCTTCGACTCCCGGTACTGGAGACCATTTTGTTAGGGGCATTCGCCAGCTGATGCGGGGACTGCGTTTAGCTTTGAGTGAATTATTGGCTGCGTGATCCCGCACAGCAATTTAAAGTGTACTACCCAGTTAGTTTTGCGTGCGATTATCGAACAAAATGGCAATTGGCGAATTGACGATTTTTCGTCCACTGCGCAACATCAACACCACATTGGGCCCGGTCACCACACATCGGTCCCAGTTAACAACGACCCAGAACACCACATAAAAATTTCAAAAAAACGGGTATACGCTCATGCGCTCCTTCACCGCTCTGCTCGCTCGAACCAACGCCATTACGCCTGGCCCGGCGTCCATCCGACCCCTGCGCACCGCTGGCACACACGTGCCGCTCGCTGAATAACCGTCAGCCGACGAAACAGCCGATCAGTCCTCACGCGCTCGCCGCCATCGATTGATCACGCGCCCTTGAAGTCCCGACGAGCTTCGCTCGTCAGTCATTGAACGGATGGCACACATGAATCCTACACAAAGCTCACGCATGGCCCCGGCCATGAGCGCTGCCACTGCTGGCATCGGCGACAAAATCCGCGGCGCCATGGCTGTCGGCAAGACCCGCTGGGGCATGCTGGCCCTGGTGTTCTTCGCGACCACCCTGAACTACATCGACCGCGCCGCCCTCGGCGTCATGCAGCCCATCCTGGCCAAGGAAATGAGCTGGACGGCGATGGACTACGCCAACATCAACTTCTGGTTCCAGGTCGGCTACGCCATCGGCTTCGTGCTGCAAGGCCGCTTGATCGATCGGGTCGGTGTGAAACGCGTATTCTTCTGCGCCGTACTGCTCTGGAGCCTCGCAACCGGCGCTCATGGCCTGGCCACATCGGCGGCTGGCTTCATGGTTTGCCGCTTCATCCTCGGCCTGACCGAAGCCGCCAACTACCCGGCCTGCGTGAAGACCACGCGCCTGTGGTTCCCGGCCGGTGAGCGTGCCGTGGCCACCGGCATTTTCAACGCCGGGACCAACGTCGGTGCGATGTTCACCCCGATGCTGCTGCCATTGATCCTGCACGCCTGGGGCTGGCAAGCCGCGTTCCTGTGCATGGCGGCACTGGGCGGCATCTGGCTGGTGTGCTGGGGCCTGAAATACTTCAACCCGGAAGATCACCCTCGCGTTAAACAGTCGGAACTGGACTACATCCAGCAGGAAGTCGAACCCGAACAAGCGCGCGTACCGTTCTCGAAAATCCTGCGCATGCGTGGCACCTGGGCCTTCGCCCTCGCCTACTCGATCACCGCGCCGGTGTTCTGGTTCTACCTGTACTGGCTGCCACCGTTCCTCAATCAGCAATACAACCTGGGCATCAACGTCACCCAGATGGGCATCCCGCTGATCATCATCTACCTGACGGCCGACTTCGGTAGCGTGGGTGGCGGGATTCTGTCCTCGTTCCTGATCGGCCGCGGTGTCAACCCGATCAAGGCGCGACTGATGTCCATGTTCCTGTTCGCCTGCTGCATCATCGGCGTGATCATGGCCGCCGGCTCCAGCAACCTGTGGGTCGCGGTGTTCGCCATCTCCCTGGCCATCGGCGCGCACCAGGCCTGGACCGCCAACATCTGGAGCCTGGTGATGGACTACACGCCCAAGCACATGATGAGTACGGTGTTCGGTTTCGGTGGCATGTGCGCCGCCATTGGCGGGATGTTCATGACCCAGTTGGTCGGCCACATCCTGACCGTCACCAACAATAACTACACCGTGCTGTTCACCCTGATTCCGGCGATGTACTTCATCGCTCTGACCTGGATGTACTTCATGGCCCCGCGCAAGATTCCGAAAGTAGAAGACTGATGCTGCCTCGGCGCAGGCCCGATTTCGGGCCTGCGCTTTTTTTGTGCCCGCATTTCATGAATCCACGATTTTTCGTTCATCGCCAAGGAGGTCTAATCATGTCGCCAGGTCGCCTGAGCATCGCCCAACGCGCGGTCATCAGCTTCGGTCTCATCGCCCTGCTGGTGCTGTTGCAGGGTTTGTTCGCCCTCAAGCAAGTCGCCGAAGTGCGTGCCACCGGCCAATACACCGAGAACATCTCCCTGCCCAGCACCCGCTACCTGGGGGAAATCCGCGACTATGCATTGAGCATTCGCGTACTCAGCCTGCGCATGGCACTCAACCGCGACCCCAAGGTGCTCGAGGCCACGGTGAGCCGCCTGCATCAGGTGCAGGGCTGGCTGGAACAGGCCCTGAACAAATTCACCCCCCTCGTAGGCGATTACAACAGAGAGCCGTACGAAAAATTCGTCGCGACCGTCACCCAATACCGTCAAGCGCTGGCGCAATACGAAACCCTGTCGCGGGAAAACCGCCAGGAAGAAATGACCGCGCTGCTCAACGGCAAGATCCAGGATTACTCGACCCTGACCGGTGACCAGTTCGCCGAGCTGGTGGCCCTCACCACCCAGCAAGTCAGCCAATCGGCGCAACAGGCCGACGCGCTCTACAACCAGGTGAAAGTCACGGTGATCGGGGCCTTGATCGCCGTCTCGCTGCTGACCGTGCTCCTCGCCTGGATGCTGATTCGCAGCATCGTGGCGCCCATCCGTCAGGCAGTAGACGTGGCCGAACAGGTCGCCGCCGGGGATCTCAGTACGCCGATCAGCAGCCACGGCACGGATGAAACCGGGCGTTTGCTGACCGCGTTGTCGATCATGCAAACCAGCCTGCGCGAGACCCTGCAACGGATCAGCGACGCCTCCACGCAACTGGCCGCTGCCGCCAACCAGATGAAACAGAGCACCCACCAGGACGCTGGCCGCCTGCAACAGCAGCACAACGAAATCGAACAAGCCGCCACGGCGGTGAACGAGATGACCGTGGCCGTGGAAGAAGTCGCACGCAATGCCGTATCGACTTCTGACAGTACGCGCCAGTCGACACAACAGGCGAGTGAGGGTCAGGCGCGGGTGATTGAAACACTCGACTCGATCCAGGCCATGAGCGCCGATGCCGGCACAGCCCTGCAACAGGTGCAAACCCTGGCCGAGCAATCCCGGGAAATCGGCAAGGTGCTGGACGTGATTCGCGCCATCGCCGAACAGACCAACCTGCTGGCGCTCAACGCGGCTATCGAGGCTGCCCGAGCCGGGGAAGCCGGGCGCGGGTTTGCGGTCGTGGCCGATGAAGTTCGCGCACTGGCCCATCGCACCCAACAATCGACACGGGAAATCGAACAGATGATCGGCCGGGTTCAGGGCGATACCGAAGGGGTGGTGCTGTCGATGCACGACAGCAGCCAGCGCGTTGCGCAAACTCTGTCGCTCGCTGAACAGGCTGGCATCGCGCTGGCGGAGATTACCCGGGCCATGGAACAGATCCATGAGCGCAACCTGGTGATTGCCAGCGCATCGGAAGAGCAAGCGGCGGTGGCCCGCGAGGTGGACAGGAATCTGCTGAACATTCGCGACCTGTCACTGCAAAGCGCCGACGCCTCGACCCGCACCAGTGCCACCAGCCAGGAGCTGTCGCAATTGGCGGCGGGCCTGCAAAACCTGGTGGTGCGCTTCAGGTTCTGAGCGGCCTCAACGGCGACTTTTTTGCTGCCAGGCCGCCGCCAGGCCACTGCAGCAAATCACCGCGATCCCGAGCACCGTGGTCAGGGTTGGCGTGTGGGAAAAGAGCAACCAGCCCAGCAGGCCGGCAAACACGATCTGGCAGTAACTGAAGGGCGCCAGCAAGGCGGGCGCGGCATGGCGGAAAGCCTGGGTCAGAAACAGATGCGCCGTCATGCCGCAGGCGCCCAGCGCCAGCATCAGCACGCCATGCGGCAGGCTCGGCACCTGCCAGAAGAACGGCACCAACGCACTCATCACCAGGGTGTTGCACAGCCCGGCGAAGAAGTTGCTGGTGGTCGGACTGTCGATTTCGCTGAGCTTGCGGGTCAGCAGTTGATAGAAGCAGAAAAACAGCGCCGAACAGAACGGCAGCAGCACCGCCGGGGTGAACAACTCGCCGCCTGGGTGAACAATGATCAGCACGCCGCTGAAACCGAAAATCACCGCCAACCACTGCCCGCGCGTCACGCGCTCCTTGAGCAACGGCACCGACAACGCCGTGACCAGCACGGGCGCCAGGAAGTTGACCGAGGTCGCTTCCGCCAGCGGGATGTACATCAATCCCGTGGTGAAAAACAGGCTGGTGCCCAGCAGGCATAACGCCCGGACGAGCTGCAGTAACGGGCGCTTGGTACGCAACACCCGCAACCCGGATTGCGGCAGGAATATTCCGGCCATCAACAAGGTGTGCACCACATAACGCGCCCACACCACCATGACAATCGGATAGAACCCCGAGAGGTATTTGGATATCGCGTCATGACTGGAAAACAGGAAGGTGGCAACGACGATCAGCAAGATGCCCTTGAAGGGCTGATTGACGCCGGAAAGCGGGGTGCTGACTGTCATTGGGTTTCCTTTTGTTTACATCAAAAATCAAAAGCTTCGCGGGCAAGCCACGCTCCCACAGGTCAGCATAAAACGTGTGGGAGCGTGGCTTGCCCGCGATAGATGCACAGCACCGCTTACAGCCGCGCCAACAATTCCCGGGTTTTATCCAACGCCATCTGCGCCCGGTCCAACCCGCTCACGCCCTGCTCCAGCAGTTGCACGGTGGGAATTTCCAGACTCAATGGAATGTTAGCCGGCAAACAGCGCAACAGCCCCGGCAGATCGCAATCGCCATCGCCGGGAAACCGCCGCTCATTACGGGCCTGACGCAAAATCTTGGCCATGTCCGCCGGACGCGGCCCCGCCACATCACATAACTGCGCATACCGAAGCCGCGAAGGGGCAACCCTGGCCAGATCTTCCAGCCGCGACCCGGAGCGATCGAAATGGAACGCGTCCACCAGCACTGCACCGCTTTCGCGCCCGGCCGCCTCGACGATGCGCACGGCTTGCTCAAGGTTGCGCGCATCGGTCCAGGGCATGAACTCCAGGTGCGGATGCAGTCCATAAGGGGCCGCCAGATCACAAAGCCGGGCGAAGTTATCGGTCATGCGTTGCTCATCCAAATCATTACCGGCCACCAGCAATTCAGTCGCACCGAATTCGGCACCGACCGCCAGCACCTTCTCGAATTCGGCGACGACGGTATCCGGCTTCAAGCGCAGAATTTCGACATCCAGTACACGTATGCCGGTATCGCGCAGACGTGCCAGGGTCTGACGGCGCAAACCCGCATCCGCCACCAGGGCAAAATGGTGCTCCTCCGGCGTCGCCGGCACCAGACGCAAGCCGACGTGGCTGTACCCGGCCCGCGCCGCGACTTCGACCATCTCGGGCGGTGACAATTCCAGCACGGTCAGACTGGCCAGGGAAAAGATTCGTTCACTCATGGTCAAGCCTCAATCAGGGAAGGTGTGCAAGCGCGACCGGTTTCGGCGGCTTCGCGGATGGCTTCGATCAGCGCCAGGGTGCGGGCGGCATCGGCGGCGCTCACCAGCGGCTCGACCTCCCGGCGCGCGACGTGCACGAAATGCTGCAACTGCAAGCGCAACGCCTCATCGGCGCTGAAGCTTTCCTGCGTCTGCACCAGGGACTGATGCCACCCGCCATCGGCTTCGGTGTAATGCCAGCGCTTGAGTTGCGGAATGCTCAGTGCCCCGCCGGTTCCGGCGAGCAAGTAACACGGCTGGTCGGCCTGACGCGGATACACCGGGTTCTCCCCGGAATCCAGCTCCCAACTCCAGGGCGCCGCCACCGCGTCGGACCCGGTCAGGCTGCCCAGGGCACCGTTGTCGAACTGCAGCAACACCGCCGCGCAATCTTCGTTGGCAAAACCGCGGATGGCGTTGCTGGTGATGGCCTGCACCTGACGCACTTCACCGCACAAGTGCCGCAGCAAATCGAGGTCGTGGATCAGGTTGGTCAACAACATCCCGGCACCCGCCTCGCGGCGCCAGGGCGTCTCGAAGTAACTGTCGGGTTTGCGCAACTGCCAGAGCGCCGTGACCGTGGTCAACCGGCCCAGGGCGCCGCTCTTGACCAGTTCATGGGCACGGACGATCAACGGGTTGTGCCGCCGATGATGGCCCACCAGCACCGGTACACCCGTAGCCTTCGAAGCCTCCACCAACCGGCGAACCTCATCCAGATGCACGCCGACCGGTTTCTCCAGCAACACCGCCACACCGACGGCGAGGCAGTCGAGGGCGGTGCTGACGTGCAGGTTATTCGGATTGGCGACGATGACCGCGTCCGGCTTCGTCTGCGCCAGCATCTGAGTGTGATCGGCGAAATACGCCACCCCCCATTCAGCGGCGAGGGTTGCCGCTTGCGGACCGGGATCGGCCACCGCGCACAGCGTCGCTTCAGTCAGGGTTTTCAGGTGCCGGTAATGCTGCTGGCCCATGATGCCAGCGCCGATCAGGGCGATTCGAAGGGGCGAATTCAAGACGCGGTCCTCTTGTGCTTATTGTTGGAAGGAAGATTTCCAATAATTTAGAACCCGGTTCCAGATTCTTACACACACAAGCACTGAAAGTGTTCGAACAACGCACGGTTTCAAGAAAGACACCAATCAAACTGTGGGAGCGAGCCTGCTCGCGATGAGGGCAGTTCATCCAATCATCGTGCTGACTGACAAACCGTAATCGCGAGCAGGCTCGCTCCCACCGGGCTTATCCAGGCCTCAGTTAAATAACTCCGACGCCAGGCTCGCCGCCGACAATTCCTCGGTAAACCTCAACAACAACGGCGCCAGTTCGTGCAGCCGCGCGCCCGGCATGCGCGCACTCGGCCCGGCAATGCTGAGTACGCCGATCACCCGGCCATCGCCGGGATGACGCACCACTGCGGCAATCGCCGAGGTGCCGACCGCCGAGCTTTCCTCGACACAGGCGTAGCCTTGCTCCCGCGCCAGGCGCAGGCGCTCGAGCAATTCAATGTTCGAACGCGGCGCATTCGGCCCCAGTTCCAGTGGTCGGTCCATGGCCTGGCGTTCCACCAGCGACAGGGCTTCGGCATCGCTCATGCACGCCAGCCACGCGTGCCCGGAGGCCGTGTAGAACAGCGGTGCATCGCGGCCCATGTCCGGGTCGTAGCGCAAGCCGGAGCGGGCCCCCTGGGACTTGGCGATCCAGGTCTGCCGCTCGCCGTCTATAACGCCCAGGCGCACCAGTTCACCGGTTTCCTGAGCCAGGCGATCGAGCACCGGCTGCACGATATCGGCGCCACTGCTCGACAGATAACGGAACCCCATCGCCACCAGTTTGGTCGACAGGTGATAGCGCAGGTTCTCCGGATTCTGTCGCACATAACCGAGGCGAATCAGCTCCGCGAGCAAGCGATGGGTGGCGCTCTTGGGGATGTCCAGCTGCTCTGCCAGGGTCTGCATCGGCAGACCACGGGGGTCGCTGGTGAGGCTTTCAAGCACACTGAAAACACGTTCGATCTGACTGCCGGCCATGGGAGCTTCCACGCAAAATTTGCTCGATTCTAGAAGACAACCGGCCGAATGCGAAATCTGGAACTCGCCGTCCGATTACCGCCCGCTTTGTGCGCCCCAGGCTTGCCCGACTCCGTCGACCTCTTATATTTTCTGGAATCAAATTCCAAAATAATAAACCGCTGGAGTGCTCACAATGCCTGCCGAACCGCCCATTCTTCCCGACATCGACTGCGATGTGCTGATCGTCGGCTCCGGTGCGGCCGGTTTGTCGGCCGCTGTCACGGCGGCATGGCATGGCCTGAAAGTCATTGTGGTGGAAAAGGATGCGGTTTTCGGTGGCGCCACCGCATGGTCCGGCGGCTGGGCCTGGGTGCCCTGCAACCCCCTGGCCCGCCGCGCCGGCATCGTCGAAGACGTGGCACTGCCGCGCACCTACTTGAAGCACGAGTTGGGCGAGCACTTCGAGCCGGCGATGATTGATGCCTTCCTCGAGGCCGGCCCACAGATGGTTGCGTTTTTCGAACAGCACACCTCGCTGCAATTCGCCGACGGCAATGCCATTGCCGACATTCACGGCGACACGCCAGGCGCAGGCACCGGCGGGCGCTCGGTGATCGCCGCCCCTTATGACGCACGAAAAGTCGGCAAGCTGCTCAAGCGGCTGCGCAAAACCATGCGTGAAACATCGTTCATGGGCATGCCGATCATGGCAGGCGCGGACCTTACGGCATTCCTCAACCTGACCCGCTCGCTGCCCGCCGCCTGGCACGTCACCCGACGCTTCACCCGCCACCTGCTCGACCTCGCCGTGCATGGCCGCGCGATGCAACTGGTCAACGGTGTGGCGCTGGTCGCACGCCTGGCAAAATCCGCCGAGGACCTCGGTGTATTGCTGTGGGAGTCGGCCCCCGTCACCGAGTTGCTGCGCGAGAACCATCAGGTCCGTGGTGCGGTGGTCAGCACCGCCAAGGGTTCCGTGCGCATCCAGGCGCGCAAGGCCGTCGTGCTCGCGGCGGGCGGTTTTGCCAATGACATCGAACGGCGCAAGGCATTGTTTCCGCGCACGCCTACCGGGCGCGAGCACCTGGCGTTGCCGCCGCTGGCAGTGTCCGGCGACGGGCTGCGACTGGGCGAAAGCGCCGGCGCTCGAGTGAATACCGATGTGGCGTCACCGGTCGCCTGGGCACCGGTCTCGCAGGTGCCCCACAGCGACGGCAGCGTTGGCCATTTCCCGCACATCATTGAACGCGGCAAGCCGGGGATCATCGGCGTGCTGAGCAATGGCCAGCGCTTCGTCAACGAAGCGAACGGTTACTACGACTACGTCAAGGCCATGGTCGCCGCTGCCCCGCCGGGCGAAGAGGTCGCTTCGTGGCTGATTTGCAGCCATGGTTTCCAGCGTCGCTACGGGCTGGGCATCTCTCGGCCGTTTCCGGTGCCGCTGTCAGCCTTTATCCGCAGCGGCTATCTGAAAACCGGTAACACCCTTGAAGCGTTGGCGTCGGCCTGCGGCATCGATCCGGACGGTCTACGCCGCACCGTGGAAGACTACAACCGCCATGCGCGCAACGGCGAAGACCCGCAGTTCGGACGCGGTTCTACCCCCTATAACCGCAAGCAGGGCGATGCGCGGCAGCAACCCAACCCCTGCGTCGCGCCGATCGAACAAGGGCCGTTCTACGCGGTGAAGGTCCAGCCCGGCTGCTTCGGCACCTTCGCCGGACTCAAGGTCAACGCAAACGCCCAGGTCCTCGACAGCACAGGTCAGGCCATCGCCGGGCTGTATGCGGCGGGCGGCGACATGGCCAGCATCATGGGCGGGCACTACCCCGCCGGCGGCATCAATCTGGGGCCGGCGCTGACCTTCGGCTACATCGCTGCGCGGCATATCGCGGGTATCACCGCTTATGAAAAGGAGATCGACCATGCAGCACATCGTTAACGCCCAAGGCTTGAACATGCCAAAACTGGGCCTCGGCACCTGGCCGATGCTGGGCGAGGAATGCACCCGCGCCGTGGAACAGGCCTTGGCACTGGGTTATCGGCACGTCGATACGGCGGCGGGCTACAACAACGAAGACGCTGTCGGTCAGGCGCTGGCGAACAGTCCGACACCCCGCGAGCAGATCCATGTCACCACCAAGGTCTGGTGGGACCAACTGCAACCCGACGCCATGCGCCACTCCATGGACCGCAGCCTCAAGGCCCTGCGCAGCGACTATGTCGACCTGTTCATGATCCATTGGCCGAGCACCGACTGGGACCTGCCGCGTACGATCGAGACCCTGGTGTCGTTCAAGGAACAGGGCCTGGCGCGCAACATCGGCGTGGCGAATTTTCCGCTGCCGCTGTTGCGCACAGTGGTCGAGGAACTGGGCGCTCCGCTGTCCGCCATTCAGGTCGAGTATCACGTACTGCTCGGCCAAAACGCCCTGCTCAACTACGCCCGTCAACACGATCTGGCGCTGACGGCCTACACGCCACTGGCTCGCAACAAGGTGTCGGACATCCCACAGATCCGGCAGATCGCCGCCAAACACGGGGTGCTGCCAACCCAGGTCGCACTCAAATGGCTGCTGGATCAGGCGAACGTCGCCGCCATTCCCAAGGCCAGTAGCGAGGCCAATCAATGCGCCAACCTGGCGGCGCTGGAGGTGCAACTGGATGACACGGACCGCGCCTTGATCGCCAGCCTTTCCAAACGCGAGCGTCAGGTCAGCCCGCCCTTTGCCCCGGTATGGGACGCGTTCGACGAATAACCCCGCCGATCTGGGCGCTTTACGCAGCGCTCGATGTTCCCCCGATAAAAAAACCGTCGCCCTGCGGAATTCGTCGGGGTGTCCGTGTTCAATACAAGCCTGAAATGTACTCGGCAATCCGTCAGGGGTTGCCGGGCCTGCGGGCGCGTGCGACAAAAACCCGGACGACTGGACTGGCGCCGCTCCCACTTGGCAGCAACACTCACCGCACGGGTCATTACCCGGAACAGAAGAGGATTCCCACATGCTATGGAAAAAAGGCCGACGCAGTGACAACGTGGTCGATGCCCGTGGCGATGATGTCGGCGGTGGCGGGATGCGCTTTGGCGGTGGCAAGGGCCTGAGCCTGACGGCGATCCTTCTGATCGTCGGCATCGGCTGGATCACCGGCCAGGACCCGCTGCAGATCCTCGGCCAACTGACCGGGCAGATGGGCCAGCAAACGGCACCGGCGACCACTCAGACGCGCAAGGCGCCACCAGCCAACGATGAAGGCGCCGAATTCGTCCGTTCGATTCTGGGTGATACCGAGGACACCTGGCAGCAGATTTTCCAGCAGGCCGGCAAGCAATACAAAGACCCGACCCTGGTGTTGTTCAGCAATCGCGTGAACTCGGCCTGTGGCCTGGCGACGTCGGCGACCGGTCCGTTCTATTGCCCGGCGGACCAGAAGGTCTATCTGGACATGGCGTTTTTCCAGGAAATGGCCCAACGCTTTTCTGCGGCGGGGGACTTTGCCCAGGCCTACGTGATCGCTCATGAAGTCGGACACCACGTGCAGACCTTGCTCGGTGTTTCCGCGAAAATTCAGGCCGCGCGCCAGCAAGGCCGGCAAATGGAAGGCAATGGTGGCTTGCTGGTGCGTCAAGAACTGCAAGCCGATTGCCTGGCCGGCGTCTGGGCCAACCACGCACAACGACGGCTGAACTGGCTGGAACCGGGCGATGTCGAAGAAGCGCTCAACGCGGCCAATGCCATCGGCGATGATCGTTTGCAGCAACAGGGTCAGGGCCGTGTGGTGCCCGACTCGTTTACCCATGGTACGTCGGCGCAACGGGTGCGCTGGTTCAAAACCGGATTCGCCCAAGGCCAGGTTGGCCAGTGCGATACCTTTGCGGCGAAAAATCTGTAAATGAAGACGTGGCTGTTGGCGTTGTTGATCACTTGCACAAGTACTTGGGCTGCCGAGCATGCCGTCAAGGAGGTCAGCCCCGGACGCCTGTTGTTGAAATCAGGCGAGATCGCGGTGGGCATCAGCCCTGGCCCGGCAAAGATCGAACGTGTATTGATCATCGTCCATGGTCGCTTGCGCAATGCACAGACCTACCTGCACAGCGGCGAACACGCGGCGGAACTGGCCGGGCAAAGTGCGACAACACTGGTCATCGCCCCACAATTTCTCAATGAAACCGACGTCGCGATGCATCCCGTCGCCGAGACGGTTCTGCGCTGGCAGGGCAATGAGTGGATGGCGGGTGGCGAATCCACCGCGCCGTTCCGTCTCAGCGCCTATGCGGCTCTGGACGAAATCATCGCCCGCCTGGGTGATCGCGAGCAGTTTCCCGAAGTGAAGCAGATCGTCATCGCCGGCCACTCCGGTGGCGCTCAAGTGGTTCAGCGATACGCCATGCTCGGACACGATCAGCCAGCCCTCGACGCCGCCGGGGTGCAGGTGCGCTATGTCATCGCCAATCCATCTTCCTATGCGTACTTCGACGAACGCCGGCCAGTGGCTTTCAGCCATGCCCGCTGCCCGGACTTCAATCGCTGGAAGTACGGGCTGACGGATCTACCCGCCTACGCCGAAGGGAAAACGCCTGCGCAACTGCAGGCAACCTACGTCAAGCGCAACATCGTTTATCTGCTGGGGCAACAGGACATCGACCCCAATCACCCGGCGCTGGACAAGGGTTGTGAAGCCCAGGCGCAAGGCCCCTATCGATTGGCTCGCGGGCGCAATTACTTTGAGTATCTGAAGCGGCTGCAACCGAAAGGGCTCAATCAGCAGCTGATCGAAGTACCCGGCGTCGGGCATGACGGGGATGGGATGTTTACTTCGCCGGAGGGGCAAAAGGCGTTGTTCGGGCTGTAGGTTTTGCGCTGGCGGAGCCGGCGCCATCGCGAGCAGGCTCGCTCCCACAGTGGTATGCGATTAATTGTGGGAGCGAGCCTGCTCCGGGCGGCGTTCCGACGATGGCGTCAGATCAGGCAACCATGCCCTCAAGCCGAGAGCATCTGCCGCAACGCCACACAATCCGGCGCATGCCAATCGGTCAATTCCGGCCACGGATTATCCGGCAGGTTCACCAGCACCGTCCGTGCCCCCGCCGCCCGCCCGCAATCCAGATCAAAGCGGTAATCACCGACCATCACCAGTTCGCTCGCCGGTACGTTCCAGGCTTGCGCCAATTTCAGCAAACCACCGGGGTGCGGTTTTGGTGGTGCTTCGTCTCGACCCAGCACGTCCTCCACCGCGAAGCAGTCAGCCAGGCCAATGGCCTCCAGCGTGACATGCGCCAATTCACGGGCATTGCGCGTGAGAATGCCCAGGCGATAACCGCGCCCGGCCAGGTCACGCACCAGCTCTACGGCACCCGGTGCCGGTTTCGACCCGAGCGCCAGGTCGCGCTCGTGCTCGAGCAGCCACGCATGCTTGGCCGCGGCTTCGTCGGCCGGTAGCGCGGCGAGGTGGGTCAGGATGTCATCTTCGGCCGGGATCGCCAGCGCCACGCGAATCGCCGCGAAATCATGCACCGCCACGGTCAGGGTGCCGTCCATGTCGAACACCCAGTGACGCACGTCGGCCAGGCTCATGACCAATCCTTGCGATGACGGATCAGGCCTTCCTGCGTGACCGAGGCCACCAGTTTCCCGGCGCGGTTGAACACGCTGCCACGGGAGAAACCGCGGGAGTTGCCGGCCCAGGGACTGTCCATCGCGTACAACAACCAGTCATCGGCACGCAGATCGGCGTGGAACCACAGCGCATGATCGAGGCTGGCGACCTGCATGTCCTTGTGCCAGACCGATTTGCCATGGGGCTGCATCGAGGTGGTCAGCAGACCGAAATCCGAGGCGTAGGCCAGCAAGTACTTGTGCAGCGCCGGGGAGTCGGCCAAGGCACCGTCGGCGCGAAACCAGACGTACTTGATCGGGTCGGACGGCAGCGGGTTGTAGGGATCCTTTTCGGTGATCGGCCGGAACTCGATCGGCTTGGGGCACAGCAGTTTTTCGCGCATTTTCTCAGGGATCAGGTGCGCGCGCTGCTGGGTCAGCTCCAGTTCCGATGGCAGGTTTTCCGGACCGACCACTTGCGGCATTTCGCTTTGGTGCTGGAAACCTTCTTCGTCGTACTGGAACGAGGCGCTGCAGGTGAAGATCGGATGGCCCTTCTGGATCGCCGTCACCCGGCGCGTGCTGAAACTGCCACCGTCGCGCACCCGGTCAACCTGATAGACCACCGGCAACCCGGCGTCGCCCGGACGCAGGAAGTAGCCATGCATCGAATGCACGTGGCGCGCCTCTTCGACGGTCTGGCTGGCCGCCGACAGCGACTGGCCGAGTACCTGGCCGCCGAACAACTGGCGAAAACCCAGGTCCTGGCTACGGCCACGGAACAGGTTTTCCTCAATCGGCTCCAGGGTCAGCAGGTCGACCAGATCATCCAACACTTGGCTCATTCAGACTCTCCTCACACAACGCAATGCCGCGCAGTCTTGGCTGCGACGGTCGATTCAGTTTCTGGCCAGGGCCGATGGGGGCCATTGTAAACATCCGCAGCGGCTTATCCATGCAAGGTTTGCAGCCATTGTTCACGGCTGATGCGATACAGCACGTGATGGCGCAAGGGATGATCGACGGCAAGGTTGGGGTGTTCAAAGTCATCGGCGCAGTCATGGTGCATGCCGATGGCCTGCATGACTTTCTGCGACGGCAGGTTGCTGTCAGCCGTAAAGGAGACGATTTCGTTCAGCGCCAAACGGTCAAACCCGCAGCGCAGAGCGGTCCACGCCGCCTCGCTGGCATAACCCAGCCCCCAATGCTCCCGCGCCAGGCGCCAGCCGATTTCGATGGCGGGGGTGAACGGCGCGTCGAAACCCACCACCCCGAGCCCGGTAAATCCGATGAACTGCCCCGTGTCCTTGCGCTCCAGCGCCCACAGACCGAAACCATGCTCAGCGAAATGACCACGGATTCGCCCGATCAATGAAGCACTTTCCAGTCGGCTCAAGGGTGCCGGGAAATAACGCATGACCTGTGGATCGGCACACATCGCCGCAAACTCCGGCAAATCCTCATCCTGCCACTGCCGCAACAGCAGCCGCGCGCTCGCGAGTTCCAGTATCGGCTCCATCGTGCTCCCCCCATTTTCATGCCGCGAGTCTACAACGCTGGTAGGATCCTTCACTCATTCCTGTACGAAAGCATCATGCCGCTGCCGCTGATTTATCACGAAGACTACAGTCCCGAATTCCCGGCGGATCACCGCTTCCCCATGGACAAGTTCCGCCTGCTGCGCGATCACCTGGTGGACAGCGGCCTGACCCGCGACGCCGACCTGCTGCGTCCGCAACTCTGCCCGCCGGAGATTCTCGCCCTCGCCCATGACCCTTCGTATATCGAACGCTACATGGGTGGCGAGTTGTCCCGCGAGGATCAACGTCGCCTCGGCCTGCCCTGGAGCGAAGCCCTGGCCCGGCGCACAGTGCGGGCAGTCGGCGGCTCGTTGCTGGCGGCCGAGCAGGCGCTCGAGCATGGCCTGGCCTGTCACCTGGCCGGTGGCACTCACCACGCTCACTACGACCACCCGGCCGGCTTCTGCATTTTCAATGACCTGGCGGTGATCAGCCATTTCATGCTGGAAAGTGGCCGGGTCAACCGGGTACTGATCTTCGATTGCGATGTGCACCAGGGCGACGGGACTGCACGCATCCTGCACGACACTCCGGAGGCCATTACCGTTTCCCTGCATTGCGAGAAGAATTTTCCTGCACGCAAGGCCGAAAGCGACTGGGACATTCCATTGCCCAATGGCATGGGCGATGCCGATTACCTGAAGGTGGTGGATGACGCGCTCAACTATTTGTTGCCGCTCTATCAGCCGGATCTGGTGCTGTATGACGCCGGCGTCGATGTGCACAAGGACGATGCCCTCGGCTATCTGAAACTGACCGACGAAGGCGTCGCCGCCCGCGATGAAGCCGTGATGCGTCATTGCCTGGGCCGCGACATCCCGGTGGTCGGGGTGATTGGCGGCGGTTACAGCAAGGACCGCAAAGCCCTGGCCCGCCGCCACGGCATTCTCCACCACAGCGCGCAGCGGGTCTGGCAGTCATCAGGTTGTCACTGAGTTGTGGACGCTTTACCCACAATGCCTGTGGAGCTGCCTGTGGATAACCTGAGTGAAAGCGACCGCAGCCCATGCGGACTGTGGGCTACAGATAGCTGATCATTTTTTAACCACCCTAAAAAACACCGATAACCCCTGTAGGAGCGAGCCTGCTCGCGAGAAACATAACGTCACCGCTGGGCATCTGGTTGCACGCGTTATCGTTCAAGACCTTCGCGAGCAAGCTCGCTCCTACAGAAGGCGAGGCTGGTAGAATGCCCGCCCTATCCCGCCAGACCGCAGCGCAGCCCATGACCCGACCCTCGACACCCTCCACCTCTCACGTCGCCATCATCGGTGGCGGTCCCGCCGGCCTGATGGCGGCTGAAGTGTTGAGCCAGGCCGGGATCAAGGTCGATCTGTACGACGGCATGCCTTCGGTCGGGCGCAAATTCCTCCTGGCCGGCGTCGGCGGCATGAACATCACCCACTCCGAAGCCTACCCGGCGTTCCTTTCACGCTATGCCGAACGGGCACCGCAGATCGCCCCGCTGCTGCGCGGCTTCGGCGCCGAAGCCCTGTGCCAGTGGATTCAGGACCTGGGCATCGACACTTTCGTCGGCAGCTCGGGCCGGGTCTTTCCGACCGACATGAAAGCCGCGCCGCTGCTCCGTGCCTGGCTCAAGCGCCTGCGTGACAGCGGCGTCGTTATCCACACCCGCCATCGCTGGGTCGGCTGGAATGAAAACGGCGGTTTGCGCATCGACAGCCCCGAAGGCGAAAAAACCGTTCAGGCCGACGCCACCCTGCTGGCGCTCGGTGGCGGCAGTTGGGCGCGCCTGGGCTCGGACGGCGCCTGGATGCGGCCACTGGAGCAACGCGGTGTAGGACTGGCACCGCTGCAACCGAGTAATTGTGGCTTCGAGGTGCAGGCCTGGAGCGAATTGATGGTCAGCAAATTCGCCGGCAGCCCGCTGAAAAACATCGCCATCGGCCTCAACGACGACGTGCCGCGCCTCGGCGAATGCGTGATAACCGCCACCGGCATCGAAGGCAGCCTGATCTACGCCCTGTCGGCACCGATCCGCGAAGCGATCAACCGGCACGGCTCGGCGACTATTCATATCGACCTTCTGCCCGGCCGGCCTGTGGATAAAGTGCAGTCGGCACTGAGCAAGCCGCGTGGCTCACGCTCGATGGCCAAACACCTGCACAGTCAGTTGGGCATCGATGGGGTGAAAGCCGCGCTGCTGCGAGAGCTGACCTCTGCCGAAACCTTCACGGACATGGCGTTGCTGGCCCAGGCGATCAAGGCATTGCCACTGACACTCGTGAAGACCCGGCCATTGGACGAAGCCATCAGCAGTGCGGGCGGAGTGTTGTTTGAAGCGATGGATGAACGCTTGATGCTCAAGCAATTGCCCGGGGTTTTCTGCGCAGGGGAAATGCTGGACTGGGAAGCGCCGACCGGCGGCTATCTGCTGACCGCGTGTTTCGCCAGTGGGCGGGCGGCGGGAGCGGGCATTGTGGATTGGTTGAAACACAGGCGTTGAGACCGAGGCGCGCCCATCGCGAGCAGGCTCGCTGCCACATTGGATCTGTGTTGTTCACAAATGCCCTGTGGGAGCGAGCCTGCTCGCGATAGCGATTTGGCCGGCGCCGTAACTACTAAGGCTTACGCTTGCGCGGCCCGGTATTGAACACCGGCACCTTGCGCACAGGCTTGACCGAAGGTTCCGCTGGCGCGACTTCCCCACTATCAACCCACTTGCCCAGGTTGCGCTTGCCGCCACCACCCGACGTTTTCGGCTTCTTAGGCTTTTTCGGTTTCTTGATCACCTGGCCGCTGGCATCGGTGTCCGGCACCCGGTGCTCAGGCTCGAAGTCCGGTTCGTTCTGACGCTTCAAGGTCTGGCGGGTGAGCATCTCGATGGCCGAGAGCAGGTTCACTTCATCGGCACACACCAGGGAAATCGCCTCGCCGGTCGAGCCCGCGCGGCCGGTACGGCCGATGCGGTGGATGTAGTCCTCAGCGACGATCGGCAAGTCGAAATTGACCACCAGCGGCAAGTCTTCGATATCCAGACCACGGGCCGCAACGTCGGTGGCGACCAGGATCTGCACTTCACTGAGCTTGAAACGGTCCAGCGCACGCTGACGGGTCGCCTGGGGTTTGTCGCCGTGGATGCCGTCGGCATTGATGCCCAGGCCCTGCAGCTTCTCGACCAACGCATCCACGCCATTACGGGTCTTGGCGAACACCAGCACTTGCTTCCACTTGCCCTTGCGCATCAAGTGCACGAACAGCTCGGGCTTGCGCTTCTTGTCCACCGTCACCACCCATTGCTTGACGGTGTTGGCGGCCACATTGCGCGGGCTGACTTCGATGGTCAGCGGGTCGTTGAGCATTTGCCCGGCCAGCAGGCGGATGTCGTCGGAGAAGGTCGCGGAGAACAGCAGCGTCTGACGTTTCTTCGGCAATGCGCGGTAAATGTTCGCCAGTTCTTCGGAGAAGCCCAGGTCGAGCATACGGTCGGCTTCGTCCAGCACCAGGGTTTGCAGCTGGTTGAACTTCAGCGCGTTCTGGCGGAACAGGTCGAGCAAACGGCCCGGGGTCGCCACCAGCAGATCGACACCGCTGCGCAGCTTCATCATTTGCGGGTTGATGCTGACCCCGCCGTACACTGCGTAGGTGCGCAACGGCAGGTTCTCGGCGTACTGGCGCACGGCTTCGTGAACTTGCTCGGCCAGTTCGCGGGTCGGCACCAGGATCAACGCGCGTACCGAGTTGGCAGTGACTTTCGGCCCTTCCATGGCCAGCAATTGCAGGAGCGGCAGCGCGAAACCGGCGGTCTTGCCGGTGCCGGTCTGGGCGGCGGCCATCAGGTCGCGACCGGCCAGCACCGCCGGGATGGCTTGCGCCTGAACCGGCGTCGGAGTCTGGTAGCCAAGCGTCTCGAGGGAGCGCAGCAAGGGTTCGATCAGGCCAAGGGAGGCGAAAGTCATGGGAGTACCGTAGGAAAATTCAGCGCGGGTTGTGCAAAACAAGTGTGCAAAACAAATGTGCAATGGCGCGCAGTTTACCCTAATTCACACGGGATTCTGTCGGCACTGCCTTCACCACCGGCTGCGGTGGCGAACGGCGCCACTGCGGCAGACTGATCAACAGCACGGCACTGATGATCACCAGCATTGCCAGCCCTTCTTCGATACCGATGGTCTCGCCGACGAACACGATCCCCAGCAACACCGCCACCGCCGGGTTGACGTAGGCATAACTGGTGGCCGCCGCCGGGCGCACGTGTTTCAACAGATACATGTAGGCATTGAAGGCAATGATCGAACCGAACACGGTCAGGTACGCCAGCGCGGCCCAGCCCTCGATCGGTGGCATCTGTTCCAGGTGTTCACCGCTCACGGCACTGCCGATCAGCAACACCACCCCGCCGACCAGCATTTCCACGGCACTGGCCATGGCGCCCTGAGGCAATGGCAAGTGTTTGCTCCACACCGAACCGAAGGCCCAGGTCGCCGCGGCAAAGATCAACAACGCGGCGCCCAAGGGGCTCGATTGCAGGTTGGAACCCAGGTTGAGCATGGCAATACCGATCGGCCCGAGGACAATCCCGGCCCATTCGAGACGGGTATTACGCGCGCCCCACAAGTAGCCACAAAGCAAGGTGAACAACGGCACCGTCGCCACCGCCAATGCAGCGACACCTGAGGCCACGCCCGTGTGCTCAGCCACGCTGACCGCGCCGTTGCCGCACGCCAGCAACAACACACCGATGATGCCGGCGGCTTTCCATTGCGCCCAGGTCGGTGCCGGCGCCCCGCGCCAGCGCAGGAAGGCATACATCAAGCTCCCGGCAATGACGAAGCGAATCCCGGCCAGCAACAGCGGCGGCCAATACTCCACGCCGATGCGGATCACCAGGTAGGTCGAGCCCCAAATCACATACAAGGCGAAGAAGGCGGCGATCAGCGGTAAGGGAAAACGACGTAGGCCAGGCATGAGGGGCAGCTCACAGGCAAGACAAGTGAGCCGCTATTCTAAAAAGGCTGACAGCGAAAAATAAGCTACAAAACCTTTTTAAAGCGCCGGTACACTTTTCAAAACACGGAGTTCAGCGCTATATACCGCTGTTTCGAAAGTCAGCCCTTTTCAGGAGTCGCCCGTGGATAAATATGACCGAATGCTGCTCAGCGCCCTGCTGGAAAACGGACGCGCGTCCTACGCCGACCTGGCGCGCAAGGTCAACCTGTCCGCCCCGGCCGTGGCCGAACGCGTGGCCAAGCTCGAAGCCAGTGGTGTCATCACCGGTTACCAGGCGAAAGTCGACATGGCCAAGCTGGGCCTGCCGATCCAGTGCGTGATCGAACTGCGCCTGAACCAGCACGGCAACCAGAAAGCCTACGACGACCTGATCAAAATCCCACAGTTGACTGAATGCCACCGGGTGACGGGCGATCCCTGCGTGATCATGCAAGCGGCGGTGGGTTCGATGCCGGAGCTGGAAGAGCTGATCAACCGGATCGCCACGTTCGGCTTCAGCAAGACGTCGATTGTGTTGTCGAGCGCCATCGAAAAGCGCGTGCCGTTGGGGCACATCGAGGGCAATGGAAAATGAACAACCTGCTCGCGATGGTCGCCAACGATGTCGCGGGGAACCTGACACCCCGCGTTGTTCTCGGGCTCATCGTCGGAACGCCGCCCGGAGCCGGCTCGCTCCTACGAGGAATACATCACATGCCGCTGTAACCGGCTGACAACAATCCCGGCATATCCCGCAGGCGAATCCACGGTTCTTTACGCCATTGCAGCAGCCTCAGCGTCCCACCCGTCCACTCCATCAAACGCAGACGGGGAGCTTGATAGGAAACCGCTCCAGCCTCTTCGCGCAACATCGGGATTACGTGGTGGGTCAACCAACGCCGCAAATGCCGATTTTCCGGGCAGTAGTGATAGACCAGCATCGCGTACACGCCGGACTCGCTGAGCATCAGGGTTTCTTGCAACCCGTCGCGGCCAGACAAAACCATCATCCGCCGCTGATCCGCGTCGAGCTTGAGCGTTTGTCTGCCATTGATGTCCACCCCCATCAACCGGCCGATGTCCCGGGCAGAGAACCACGGCTCGGCATGCAGCAACAGCGCTCGCAACTGGATGTGATGACGGATGAAGGTTTGGGGGGTGAAGTGATCGGAGGATTCAGGGGGGTTGGGGGTCACTTTGAACATGGCGAGTCTCCTTGAAAGTCGGAGCTGCCAGCATCACTTGCAGTTGATGGGTGGCAGCTATGCGCGGGTCTGCAAGACCGAGTAGGAGGCAACCCCGGCAGACCCGAAGGTCTCCCGCACACAGCTACCATAAATCGACGGACGCTAATTTACAGCGACGCGATTATAGGTGCGTATGTTGTTTCCTCACAAACAACGGGCTTGCAGTCCCGGTCGCTGAGTTTGCAGCGACACCGAAAGGTTAGAGACGCGGGGTTGGGGGAGCAAGACAGACATTCCCTAAGTTTCGGTAGGATCAATCGCCGAATCGGAGACATCGTTAAACACAATCCCTGTAGGAGCGAGCCTGCTCGCGATGAACCCGAGAACAACGCGGGGTGTCAGGTTTCCCTCTATATCGTTGGCGACCATCGCGAGCAGGCTCGCTCCTACAGGGGATCTGCGGTGTGGTCAGAAGCCGCGATAGCGCTTGAGGTGTTCGCCCACCTTTGCCGCCGGCACTTTCTGCAACTTGCACAGCAGGTCGTGGGACAACTCGCGCACGCCGTGTGTCTGGCGCAGCTCTTCGGCCAGGTGTGCCGTGAGGTTGGCGGCCATTTCCGCGTCGGCCATGGCCCGGTGGGCCTTGCCGGTGTGGGGCAGGTTGGCGAAGGTGGTGAGGGTGCCGAGTTTGTGGTTGGGCGCGGCGGGCATCAGGCGGCGGGCCAACAGCAGCGAACAGGCAAAATTCTGCAAGCGCGTGCGTTTGATGCGCCCGAGCTCGAAGTCCCAGAACTTCTGGTCGAACGCGGCGTTATGCGCCAGTAACGGCGTGGTGCCGACGAATTCGTTGACCTCGTTCATCACCTGCTCGGCCGATGGTGCGGTGCGCAGCATGGCGTTGCTGATGCCGGTGAGTTGTTCGATGAAGGCCGGGACACGCACGCCGGCATTCATCAGGCTCTGGTAACGCTCGACGATGCGCCCCTGTTCAAGGATCACCACGGCAATTTCCGTGGCCCGGCAGCTGCTGCTCGGGGAGATCCCGGTGGTTTCAAAGTCGATGACTGCGATGCGTTCCAAACCTGTTTCAACTCCGTAAAAATCAATTCTTGAGCAGCAAGGCGCCTTCGATCGGCACGTAGCGGCTGGCCGCGCGGATCAGCGAATTGGCGGTCAGGCCCGGCACGCCGTAGGCCACCGCCTGCACGCCGTGCTTGCTGATGATGCGCTCGAGCAGCATGTCGAAATCACCGTCGCCGGAGGCCAGCACCACTTCGTCGACATGGTCGGCGGCGTCCATGATGTCGAGGGTGATGCCCACGTCCCAGTCGCCCTTGGCCGAACCGTCGCTGCGCTGGATGAAAGGCTTGAGCTTCACGGTGAACCCGAGATTGCGCAGGATCTGCTGGAACTGCTGCTGTTTGCTGTCGCCACGATCGATGGCGTAGGCATAAGCCTCGACAATCTGCCCCTGCTTGCTGATTTCAGCCCACAGCGCGGCGTAATTGAAGTGACAACCGTAAGCCTGACGCACGGTGTAGTAGAGGTTCTGGACATCGGCGAACACTGCGATTTTTTTCACCGCACATCCCCTTGGGTGCAGGCAGGATCAGGCACCAGGCCCGAAAAGTCGCCCAGTATGCCAGCCTGAAGGAGTATTCCGCGAATAATCGGCCCGAGGCATCCGGGCGCCCCGGACGAATGGCACCTGTGGAATGACCACCTGTGGCGAGCGAGCTCGCCACAGGTCAGGTGCTACAGAAGGGTCAGACGAAGGAGTCGTCGTCGCCGCCAAAGAACGATGAGCTGTCATCGCTGTAGTCGGCGTCGGCAAAGCCGCCCCGGTCGTTACCGTAGGAATCGTTACCGGCCATGCGCTGATCATCGCCCCAGCCATTGTTGCCCTGGTCGCTGACCTGGGCCGGCTCTTCCTTGATGACTTCAACGATTTCCTGCGGTTGCTGATTGTTATGGAACAGGCTGCTGATGCCTTGCGCCAGCATTACACCACCTGCGACGCCCGCGGCGGTTTTCAGCGCGCCACCGAGGAAACTGCTGCCGGCCGCTGCCGGAGCCTGCTGCTGCGGCGCATAGCCCTGCTGTGGATAGCTCTGTTGCGGGGCACCGTAGTTTTGCTGTGGCGGCTGGCCACCGAACGACGAACGCCCTGGCTCACGCCAGCCGCCACCGCTCGATACCGGTGCACTTTGGCTCGGCGCCGGCTGCGGATCACGGGCGCTGCCGCCAAAGATGCTCGACAGAAAGCCGCCACTGCTCGGCGCCGGCGCCGCTGTCTGCGCCTTGGCCTGTTGCAGTTCGGCCTGCAATTGCTGGACTTGTGCCGTCAGTTGCTTGTTCTGCTCGTCGAGGCTCTTGATCGCCGCCTCTTGCACCAGAATCGCCTGGGTCATGAAATAACCCGCCGCGGGTTGGCGAGTCAGGTGTTCCTTGATCCGCGCCTCGGCCTGGGCGTCGCGCGGGGCTGAGTTCGTTTCGGCCTGTTGCAGCCGGGAAAACAGTCCATCGATCAGGGTTTGTTCTTCGCTGTTCATGGCGACCTCTTAGATTGCCGGGAAAATCGTTGCCTGTATCCACCGAGGATAAGGTGCCTGACCTTAATGGAGGCTGAAACAAGTTGTTTCAATGACCTTTACCGAACGTTTACGTTTGTGCCCTTGTGCACATCATCGGTTAAAGTGGACCACTGCTTTCAACCTGCGATACCGACTGATGAATCCGTTCGACGTACTGCGTGACTCCCTGTATTTCTTCAAACGCAATCTGGGCCAGATTGTGCAGCTGTGCCTGCCACTGGTGATCCTCGAGGCCCTGCTGCAACAAGTGGTCGACCACTCGACCGAACCCGACAGCTTTCCCGGCATCAGCGTGATCGTCGGCTTGCTGGTCTATCCGCTGTACACCGCCGCGCTGATTCTGTTTCTCGATGCCCGCAGCCGTGGGGAATCGCCCCGTAACCGCGATCTGCTGACAAGGTCCGCCTACCTGTGGCCACGCTTTGCCTTGCTGACCGCCCTCAATACCTTGCTGATACTGCTCGGCCTGTCGCTGTATTTCCTGCCGGGCATCTGGCTGATGGTGACCCTGGCCTTCGGCGAGTACCTGCTGGTGCTGCGAGGCCTGAGCCCGCTGGCGGCGATGAAGGAAAGCCTGCGCCTGACCCGCGGGCATTTCATGCGCATCCTGGTGTGCATTCTGTGCGTGATGGGGCCGTTGTGGGTGCTCAAGGGCGCGACGCTGGCGGTGTATCCCGACCCGCAGAACCCGGTGATCTCGCTGTTGATCGACAGCGCCCACAGCTTCCTTCAACTGTTCACCAGCGTGGTGCTGTTCCGCCTGTTCATGCTGATCGGCGATACGCCGGAAAAAATCGAGGGACCACGCTGACCGTGGGCGATGGCTCGTCACTGGCGTATGCTCGAGGTCAATTTTCGTAACGCGATAATAAGCCGAGCCATGACCCAACCATTGCGCTACGCCCTGCTGGGACTGTTGATTGTGATCGGCCTGGCAGGCGCGATGGTCTACAGCCTGACCTGGCGCCCCGACGTCAGGGAGGTGCTGGCGGTCAGTTGCAGTACTCAGCCCCCCACCCTGGCACCTGGCCAGGCGTTGAAGGTGATGACCTGGAACGTCCAGTACCTGGCGGGCAAGCGCTACGTGTTCTGGGATGACCAGGCGGCCGGCACCGATGAAGCCCCCACCGCCGATGACATGGCCTTCAGCCTCGATGAAGTGGCGCGGGTGATTCGTGACGAACAACCGGACATCGTGCTGTTGCAGGAACTCGATGACGGCGCCAAGGCCAGCGGCTACCAGAATCAGCTCAAGCTCTTGCAGGAGCGGGTCGCCGACCTCTACCCATGCAGTGCCCACGCGTTCGACTGGAAAGCCGACTTCATCCCTGATCCGCACATTTTCGGCAGCGTTGGCCGGCAACTGGCGACCTTGAGCCGCTACGAGATCGAACACGCCGAGCGCCTGCAACTGCCGGTGTCACAGGGCAACCTGATCAGCCGTCAGTTCAAGCCGAAAAACGCCTTGCTGGTCACCTACCTGCCGTTGAGCGACGGCGGCCAGATGGCGGTCCTCAACACCCATCTGGACCGTGCGACCCAACCCGACGAAACCCTGCAAGCGCAGATCTCGGCCGTGGCCAAGGTCCTCGACAAATTCGAAAGCCATGGCACGCCGTGGCTGATCGGCGGCGACTTCAATCTCCTGCCGCTGGGCCAATACCAGCGCCTGCCCAGCGAGCAACGCACGCCCTATTCCGCCGACAGCGCCTTGCATGTGCTGTGGGACAAATACCCGATGATCCCCACCAACAACGAGGCCAGTGGCATCGACCGCGCGCGCTGGCTGACGCACTACCCGAACGATACGAACGTGAGCGGCCCGGACCGGACTGTCGACTACCTGTTTTACAGCCCGCGCATCAAACGGGTCGAAGCGAGGGTGCGACAGGACGATACGCTGCGCATCTCCGATCACTTGCCGGTGATCGCCCGGTTCCTGCTGCCGGCGGCGCCGTAACGCCAGACTCCAGGCCAACACCGACCTTGTGGGAGCGAGCTTGCTCCCACAAAGGAATGTGCATCAATGCACCTCTTCCAGGTCGTCATGCAGCAAGCCGAAAATCTTGCGTTTCATGTCAATGAACGAGTGTTCCATGACCATGTCCAGCGTGCGTGGGCGCTCGATCGGCACGTCGAGAATCTGCTTGATCCGCCCCGGCCGCGCGCCCATCACATAGACCCGGTCACCGAGCAGAATCGCTTCGTCGATGTCATGGGTGACGAACAACACGGTTTTCTTGCTGTGGCCCCAGACCCGCAACAACAACTGCTGCATTTGCAGGCGCGTCTGGCTGTCGAGGGCACCGAAGGGTTCGTCCATCAGCAGGATCTGCGGGTCGTTGGCCAGCGCGCGAGCGATCGCCACACGCTGCATCATGCCGCCGGACAGCTGCTTGGCGTAGTTGTCGGCGAAGTTGCTCAAGCCGACTTCGTTGACGTAGTAGTCGACAATGTCCTTGCGTTGCGCCGCCGGCATGCCACGCCGCTTGAGTCCGAACTCGACGTTCTGGCGCACGGTCAGCCACGGGAACAGCGTGTAGCTCTGGAACACCATGCCGCGATCCGCACCGGGCCCCTGCACTTGCTGGCCCCCGACATAAATCTCGCCCGAAGTGGGTTCGTTGAGGCCGGCGGTGAGGTACAGCAGGCTCGACTTGCCGCACCCCGAAGGGCCGACCAGCACGGCGAATTGCTGGTCCGGCACGTCGAACGACACCTCTTCCAGCGCGGTAAACGTGCCGCCATCGGGTTTCTTGTAACGCAGGCTGACCTTGTCCACTTGCAGTCGTGGCGCGGCCTGGACCGCAGTGGCCTGGGGGGTGGCGAATCGATGATTGGCAGCGGTTACTGAGCCCATGCGGTGATCCTCAGACGTAGGAAGCGGAACAGTTGATCGGTCGCGAGGCCCAGCAGGCCGATGATCGCGATGGCCAGGAAAATCACATCCACTTGAAAGCCGCGCATGGCTTTGAGGCTCAGGTAACCCAGGCCACTGGAGGCCGCGACCAGTTCGGCGACGACCAGGTAAGTCCAGGCCCAGCCCATGGTCACGCGCAGGGTGTCGAGCACGCCCGGCAACGACGCCGGGGCAATCACGTGCAGCACCGCGTCACGACGGTTCGAGCCCAGGGTGTAGGAGGCGTTGATCAGGTCCTTGGAGATGCCCTTGGACACATCCGCGATCATCACCAGTTGCTGGAAGAACACGCCGAAGATAATCACCGACACCCGCTGCTCCAGACCGATGCCGATCCACAGGATGAACAGCGGCACGAAGGACGTGACCGGCAGGTAGCGGATGAAGTTGACCATCGGCTCGAGGAACGCCTGGACGATGCGGAAACTGCCCATCAGCAACCCCAGCGGCACGGCGACCAGGGACGACACAATAAAACCGACCATCACCACTTCGACGCTGGCCCAGACATGCTGGCCGAGCGTGCCGTCGCGACCCAGGCGCACGGCGGCCTCGACCACGGCGCCCGGTGTCGGCAGGAACATGCCCGGCACCACGCCGCCGTAGGACAAGCCGGCCCAGAGGCCGACCAACAAGACCCAGGCCAGGCCGCTCGCACTCCAGATCACCGACACCGGCAGGCCGGTCTTGGGCGTGATGCAGCGGCTCAGCCATGAATTGCGCTTGAACATGCAAACCTCCTAGAGCGGACTGACGAAACGGTTGTCGATCAGGTCGTCATTGCTGACGTTGTAAGGCTTGCCCTGCAACTCGCTGGCGGTCTCGTTGGCCAGTTTGATCAGCGGCTCGCTGTCACCCGGCTTGCCCGGCGAGCCGAGCAGTTTTTCGCTCATGGCCTGATCGTAGAAACGCACGCCTTTTGCGGCCGCCGCCAGCTCCTTCGGATCGGCAAGGTAGCCGCCGACGCCCTTGGCCATGATGGTGTAGGCCTGCTCCGGGTGGTCCTTGGTGTACTGCACCGCTTTGTACAGACCGGCCACCAGGGCCTTGACGTCTTCCGGTTGTTTTTCGATGACGGTGCAGTTGAGTGCCACCACGTCGACGATCACGCCCGGCGTGCTGCTGCTGTCGATCAGCACCTTGCCCTGTTGCTTGTCGCGGACCATCGACAGGTGCGGTTCCCAGGTCACGGCGGCGGGCACGCGACCGGCGATGAAGGCGGTGGCGGCGTCGTCAGCAGTCATGTTCTGCACGGTGATGTCGCTCATGGTCATGCCATGTTTTTTCAGCAGGTAAGACAACCAGAACTGCGAGGTCGAGCCTTCGTTGACCGCCACGGACTTGCCCTTGAGCTCCTGCAGGCTCTTGACGTCCTTGCCCACCAGCACGCCGTCGCCACCATGGCTGTCATCCAGCGCGGCCACCGCCTTGAAGCAGAATTGCGGACGGTATTTCAGCACTTCGTCGATGGTCGAAGCCGAGCCCGACAACTCGCCCGACGCTTGCGCCGCCATGTACATCGAAGCCTCTTCGACGACGGGCAGTTCCACGGTCAAACCGTTTTCCTTGAAGTAGCCCAGGTCCTGGGCCAGGTAGAGGGTGCCGTAACCGACCCAGGTGGTGTGACCGATGGACAGGGTGCCGGCCTGGGCGCTGGTGGCGACCGTCGCGGCGATGGCGGTGACCGCCAGTGGATAAGTAACGCGGGTAAGCAAGGACTTGATCATAGGGCACTCCCAAAGCTGTTGATTTAGTTTTGATGGGCAGTACGGCCAGCGGCCCTGAACATCAGCTGCCACCGGCGATCTCTGACGGACCTTTGGTTGGGCAGCATGGGGCTGACTGGCGAAGTCGATGTTGGCCCAAGGCAGGGCTCAGGAAAATGAGGAAATATGTCGATGGGAACGATGAAAAAACTGGGTAGCGTGCGCGGAAAAAGGGCGGGGTCAGCGAGGGTGCACAGGGTGGGTGCAAGAAATGAAAAGTGTATTGAATGGGCCAATGCAATCGCGAGCAGGCTCGCTCCCACAGGGATTAGTTGTCGACACCATTACCGGGGTCGACACAATCCCGATGTGGGAGCGAGCCTGCTCGCGATAAGGTCCGCAGGACCTTCAGGCGGTGTTAGAGCCGGCCGTATTCCTGCGCCGTACGATCGACTGCTTTCAGGGTCTTGCCCACCAGCTCGTCAATCTCTTCACGACTGGCAATCAACGCCGGCGCCATGATCATCCGCCCCAGCGTCGAACGAATGATCACCCCTTCTTCAAAACCAATCGTGCGGCAGCGCCAGGCGATGTCGTTCTCATTGGCAAAGCGTTTACGGCTGGTCTTGTCTTCGGCCAGTTGCAGTGCCGCCACCATGCCCGTGCCCTGGATATCGCCCACCAGCGGGTGATTGCCGAACACCTCGCGCAGGCACTGTTGCAGGTACGGGCCGATGTCATCCTTGACTCGCGTCACCACCCCTTCATCGCGCAATGCCTTGAGGTTGGCGATCGCCACCGCCGCCGCCACCGGGTGCCCGGAATAGGTCAGGCCGTGGGCGAACACACCGCCCTGCTCCACCAGCACCTGGGCCATTTTCTTCGACAGGACCAACCCACCCATCGGGATGTAGCCCGAGGTCAGGCCCTTGGCGATGGACAGGGTGTCCGGCTCGAAACCGAAGTACTCGTGGGCGAACCATTCGCCGGTACGACCGAAGCCGCCAATCACTTCGTCGGCGCACAGCAGCACGTCGTACTTGCGGCAGATGCGCTGGATTTCCGGCCAGTAGCTTTCCGGCGGGAAGATCATGCCGCCCGCGCCCTGGAACGGCTCGGCGATGAAGCCGGCGACCTTGTCCGCGCCGAGTTCGAGAATCTTCGCCTCCAGTTGCTGCGCCGCGCGCAGACCGAATTCGGCCGGCGTCAGGTTGCCTTCGTGGGCGAAGAAATACGGCTCGTCGATGTGCTCGATGTCGGGGATCATGCCGCCCATTTCGTGCATGAACTTCATGCCACCGAGCGCCGTCGCGGCCAGGGTCGAACCGTGGTAGCCGTTCCAGCGGCCGATCATGATTTTCTTCTCGGGCTTGCCGAGCACCTGCCAATAACGCCGCACCGTGCGGATCAACACTTCGTTGGCTTCGGAGCCGGAGTTGGTGTAGATCGCGTGGCTGTAGTGACCCGGCAACAGGCTGAACAACAGCTCGGAAAGCTCGATCACCTGCGGGTGAGTGGTGTGGAAAAACATGTTGTAGTACGGCAGCTGCTCCAGCTGCTGGCTCGCCGCCAACGCCAGGTCCTTGCGCCCGTAACCGAGGTTGGTGCACCACAGCCCGGACATGCCGTCGAGGTAACGCCGACCGTCGTTGTCCCACAGGTGCAGGCGTTCGCCACGGACCATCACCCGAGGCCCTTCATCGTTGAGTGCCTTTTGATCGACGAATGCGTGGATGTGGTGCGCGGCGTCGGCGGCCTGGTAGTCGCGGGTTTCACGTGGGGTGGTCATCGCCAGTTCTCCGTTTTGTTATCAGCGCAATTGAAACCAGGTGGTCTTCAACTGGGTGTATTTATCGAATGAGTGCAGCGACAGGTCACGGCCAAAACCGGACTGTTTGCCACCGCCGAAAGGCACGGTCACGTCCAGCGCATCGACGCTGTTGACCGACACGGTACCGGCTCGCAATTGTCGCGCCACGCGGTGGGCGCGATTGAGGTCATCGGTCCACAGCGACGACGCCAGACCGTAGACGCTGTCGTTGGCCAGTTGCAAGGCGTGGGCCTCGTCATCGAACGCCGTGACCGCCAGCACCGGGCCGAACACCTCATCGCGAAACAGCGGCATGTCCCGGCTCACGCCGGTAAAAATGGTCGGCTGGATGAAGTTATCGGAGCCATTGAAGATCGACTGCCGGCCGCCACAGACGCGGGTCGCGCCCTGCCGCTCGGCCTGCTGGATAAACGTCATGATGCGTGCCGTCTGGCGGCTGTCGACGATGGCACCGGCAGCGCTCGACGGGTCCAGGGGATTGCCCGGCTGCCAGCACTCGGCCTGGGCCTTGAGGCGCTCGACGAATTCATCGTGAATCGAGCGCTGCACCAGCAACCGCGAGTTGGCGGAACAGACTTCACCCTGATTGAAGAAGATGCCGAACGCCGCCTTCTGCGCCGCCAGATCCAGGTCCTGACAGTCGGCGAACACCAGGTTCGCACTCTTGCCGCCGCACTCCAGCCACACCTGTTTCAGGTTCGATTGCGCCGAGTACTGCATGAAGTATTTACCGACCTCGGTGGAGCCGGTGAACACCAGGCAATCGACATCCGGGTGCAGACCGAGGGCTTTACCGGTCTGCTCGCCAAGCCCCGGAAGCACATTGAGGACACCGGCCGGCAGTCCGGCTTCGAGCGCCAGCTCGGCCAGGCGCAGCGCGGAAAACGGCGATTGCTCGGCCGGCTTGAGGATCACCGAGTTGCCCGCCGCCAGGGCTGGCGCAAGTTTCCACGCGGCCATGTCCAGCGGAAAGTTCCAGGGCACCACGGCCGCGACCACGCCCAACGCTTCGCGGGTGATGGTCGCCAGCACGTTCTGTGCGCTGGGGGCGACCTGATCGTAGAGTTTGTCGAGGCTCTCGGCGTACCAGCGGAACACCCCGGCGGCGCCCGGCACGTCAATGTTGTAGGCGTCCATGACGGGTTTGCCCATGTTCAGCGAGTCGAGCAGCGCCAGTTCTTCGCGATGGGCCAGAATCAGATCCGCCAGGCGCAACAGCACCTGCTTGCGCTCGCTCGGCGAACGCGCCGCCCAGGTGCCGGCTTCGAACACCTGCCGCGCGTTGCGCACCGCAGCATCGACGTCCTCCTCACCGCAAGCTGCCACGTTGGCCAGGCACTGGCCAGTGGCGGGGTTGATGGCGGCGAATGTCTGTCCCGACTGCGCCGCACGGGATTTACCGTCGATCACGGCCTGGTCGGGTAGCCGCAGCGCAGCGGCCTTGTTTTGCCAATATGCAAGCTCGAACACGTTCAGATGCTCCAAGGGCTTTTCTTGTGCATGGATGGTGGCCCAGGCCCGTGTCGAGGAAAAATAGTAAAAATGTCTTCGCAGACGATGAAAAAACTGGGTAGCCAATCTCCCTGGTTGCGCCGCTTGTGGTTATTGTTCAAACGCGACAAAAACTTCGCCTGAAGGGATACGGGCGGTGCGTAAATTGCTTGGATGCCTTACCCGTCCGTCCCGAGGTTTGTCGTGGCCGCCTACAACCTGCGTCAATTGAAGTACTTCATTACCACCGTCGATTGCGGCAGCGTCGCCGAGGCTTCGCGCAAGTTGTACATCGCCCAACCGGCGATCTCCACGGCGATCAAAGGCCTGGAGGACAGCTTCGGCGTGCAACTGCTGATCCGCCATCACGCCCAGGGCGTCTCCCTGACGCCCAGCGGCGGGCGCTTCTACCGCAAGGCCCAGGAGCTGCTGCGCATGGCCAAGGAGTTCGAACAGAACGCTCTGGCCGACAACGACGTGGTGGCCGGGCAAATCGATATCGGCTGTTTCGAAACCGTCGCACCGCTGTATCTGCCAAAGCTGATTGCGGGGTTTTCGGCACTGTACCCGGGGGTGAAAATCCGGATCCGCGACGGTGAGCAGCAGGAGTTGGTGCAAGGCCTGACCTCGGGCACCTTCGACCTGGCGATCCTCTATGAACACGACCTGGACGCCACCATCCAGACCGAACCGCTGATGCCGGCGCAGCGCCCTTATGCCTTGCTGCCGGCGGATCATCGCTTTGCCCAGTTGAAGCAAGTGTCGCTGCGCGACCTGTGCCTGGAGCCGATGATTCTGCTGGATGTACAGCCGAGCCGGACCTACTTCGTCAGCCTGTTCGAGGAACTGGGCCTGACGCCGCACATTGCCTTCAGCTCACCGTCGATCGAGATGGTGCGCGGAATGGTCGGACAAGGGTTTGGCTTCTCGATCCTGGTCACGCGACCGCATTCGGAGTGCACCTATGACGGGCAGAAAGTGGTGTGCGTGGACATTATCGAAGACGTCACGGGGTCAGGACTGGTGGCGGCGTGGTTGAAACGCGGCCAATTGACCAAACCGGCACAGCTGTTTGCCGATTATTGTCGCGAGCAGCTCACCGAAAAATCCGAAAAAACACATCCGACCCTGTAGGCGCCGGCTTGCCGGCGAAGGGTTTGGAACCTGTGGTGTTTTGCAGGACGCCTTCGCTGGCAAGCCAGCTCCCACAAGTTCCGTGGTGGTTCGGCGGACGCCATCTGTAGCAGCCGGGCCAGCGCCTACTTGCGCGGCTTGATCCGCGCGGTCGCCTCGGCCACCAGCGGATCATCCGGCCAGTAGTAGACTGTATTACCTATCGATCCCCCACATTGACACTGTTCCGGATATTGAAATCACTCGGTTGGGCAGGAATTCGCCCAAAGAAGGTTGACTGTCAATGAGGTTAGGTAGGATTGACAAAATAATAGGACATATGAGGGACGGATTGACAGGCATCACCGTCGGTTTTCGAGGAGACGCAATGAAGATTGACACCTTAGGGTGTCGCATGAGCACAAGCATGTGGCTCAACTCCATTGGAATTAAGACTCAGTCCCTGGCGGTGGATGACCGCGGAGTGGAAGAATCGAGGAGGGGCGAGTTTTCACAAATCTTGAAGTATCGAGATCGCCGCATCTTGTAAACCATTTTTTGTACTTGTTAACTATTGCGACTTACAGTGAAAAAAGGCCGCCCGATCACTGATCGGACGGCCTTTTTTTTTGGGGGGGGACGAATGCTCAGACCCGATGGCGTCAGCCCAGCACCTCATTGGCTACTTGGTCGACCGCGCTTTTGGTGATGTCGACGATCAGGTCGGCCTCTTCCTCGGACAGGATCAACGGTGGTGCGAAGCCAAGAATGTCGCCATGGGGCATCGCCCGGGCAATCATGCCGCGCTCAAGACAGGCCGCCGACACTTTCGGGCCGACCTTCAAGGCCGCATCGAACGGGGTACGCTGCTCACGATCCGCCATGAACTCAACGGCAGCCAGCATACCGTCGCCGCGCACTTCACCCACCAGCGGATGACCTTCCAGGGTTTCACGCAACCGACGGTTCAGGTAGCTGCCGACCTTCTCGGCGTTGGCCGTCAGGTTTTCCCGCTCGAGAATATCGAGGTTGGCCAAGGCGGCGGCGGCACAAATCGGATGCCCCGAGTACGTCCAGCCATGGCCCATGGCACCTTGGGATTCGGACGCCTTTTCGATCACGCTCCACACTTTTTCACCGACGATCACCGCCGACAACGGCGCATAGGCGCTGGTCAGACCTTTGGCAGTGGTGATCAGATCCGGGCGCATACCGTAACGCTGGCTGCCCATCTTCGAACCCAGCCGACCGAAAGCGCAGACCACTTCGTCGGCGATCAGCAACACGTCGTATTTGTTCAGCACCGCTTGAATCGCGGCCCAGTAGCCGGCTGGCGGAACAATGATGCCGCCGGTACCCATCAACGGTTCGCCGATAAACGCGGCCACGGTGTCCGGCCCTTCGGCCAGGATCATTTTTTCCAGCTCCTCGGCGCAATAGCGCACGAACGCCGCTTCATCCATGCCGGTCGGCGCCTTGCGGTACCAGTGCGGGCACACGGTGTGCTTGATGCCTTCGGCCGGCAGGTCGAAATGCTGATGGAAGCTCGGCAGGCCGGTCAGGCTTCCGGTCATGATGCCCGAACCGTGGTAACCGCGATCACGGGAGATAATTTTTTTCTTCTGCGGGCGGCCCAGTACGTTGTTGTAGTAGCGCACCAATTTGATCTGGGTTTCGTTGGCGTCGGAACCGGACAGGCCGTAGTAGACCTTTTTCATGCCCTCGGGCGCCCAGTCGATGATGCGGCTCGACAGCTCGATGATCGCTTCGGTCGAATGGCCGACGTAGGTGTGGTAGTAAGCCAGCTCCTTGGCTTGCTTGTAGATCGCATCGGCGACTTCGGTGCGACCGTAGCCGATGTTCACGCAGTACAGGCCGGCAAAGGCGTCGATGAATTCGCGGCCCTCATGATCGCGAATACGAATACCCGACGCACTCTTGATGATGCGCCCCTTGAGCGCGCCGCTGGCGTGGTCATGGGCGTGGGTCGACGGGTGCATGAAGTGCGCGCGATCTTGTTCGAACAGCGTATCGAGTTCTTGGCTCATGGCGGATCTCCTTAGAACTGGCCTTGATGGTGCAGGCAAAAGTATTTGGTTTCGACAAAGGCTTCGAAGCCCTCGGTGCCGCCCTCGCGGCCCAGCCCCGAGGCTTTCATGCCACCGAACGGGATCGGATGGCCGGTAAACTTGACGCCATTGACCGCGATCATGGCGTGGTCGAGGCGGCGAATCAGGGGGTAGATCAGGTCCAGGCGGTTGGAACAAATGTAGGCCGCCAGACCGTATTCGGTGTCGTTGGCCATTTCGATGGCTTGCTCGAGGGTGTCGAAAGGCATGACGCCGGCGATCGGCGCGAAATTCTCTTCGCGGTAGATACGCATCTGCGGCGTAACGTCGGCCAGCACCGTCGGCTGGTAGAACAACCCGCCGAGGGCGTGCGCTTCACCGCCGACCAGCCGTTGTGCACCAAGTAGCAGGGCGTCTTCGACGCGCTCGGCCGTAACATCGAACGCCGCCTGATGCATCAACGGGCCGATGTCGACGCTTTGCTCCTGATCACCCACCAGCGCCGGGCCTACCCGCAGTTCGCGCACCGCAGAGGCAAAGCGGTTGAGAAACGCCGGGTAAATCGAACGATGCACCATGATCCGGTTGGCCGCACAGCAATCCTGGCCGGAGGTCTGGAACTTGGCCTCCACTGCGACTTTCACCGCCAGTTCCAGATCAGCATCGGCGCAGACAATGAACGGCGCGTTACCGCCCAGCTCCAGCGACACCTTCTTCACATCCTGGGCAGCCGCTTGCAGGACCAATTTACCGACGCGGGTTGAGCCGGTGAAGCTGACCGAACGCACGCGAGTGTCCTGCACCAGGGTTTGCATGGCCATTTGCGGTTCGCCCAGCACCACGTTGAACACGCCTGCCGGGAAGCCCGCTTCCTCTGCCAGTTGCGCCAGAGCCAATGCGGAAAACGGTGTTTCATGGGCCGGCTTGATCACCACAGTGCAACCGGCAGCCAGTGCCGCGGCGGCTTTGCGGGTGATCATCGCCGAAGGAAAATTCCACGGGGTCAGCAGCGCACAGACGCCGACCGGTTCCTTGACGGTGCCTAAGTGCGCGCCAGGGATATGGCTGGGAATGTTCTGCCCGTAAAGACGCCGCGCCTCTTCGGCAAACCAGGGAATGAAGCTGGCGGCGTAGGCGATTTCGCCGCGTGACTCGGCCAGGGGTTTACCTTGTTCCTGACTGAGGATGCGCGCCAGGTCTTCCTGATGCTCAAGGATCAACGCCGCCCAGCGCCGCAGAATCGTCCCGCGGGCATCGAGGCTTTGTTCACGCCAGGCCGCAAACGCCCGGTGTGCAGCATCAACGGCGGAGATGATCTGAGACTGATCGAGCATCGGCACATGACCGATCAACTTCTGATCGGCCGGATTGTGCACGGCGACGCTGTGGCCGCTCTCACTGTGGACCCAATGCCCGTCTACGTAGCAAAGTGCTTTGAACAACAGCGGATGTTTGTATGTCATGGCGTTCACTCCAAACTGTGTGCGTGAGTCCATGCTAGGGCAGTGCAGCCCAGGTGATTTGGCGTTTGGCGGGGCGTCATCACAGGTTTTTTCTGATTGAACACCGGCAAACAAGGGCTTTTTGCGGTGAAGGTTTTGCGCCGGTTTATGGCTCCTGCGCCAGCTCGGCTGGCAAGCCCCCCCCGGTCTTGATGGTTTTGGTGACGATGTAAGTGAAGTAGCGCTCGATGCCCAGGTCATCGAGCAATAACTGGTCGATAAACCGCTGGTAATGGTCGATGTCCGGCGCCTGGATCATTGCCATGTAATCAACGCCGCCACCGGTGGCGTAACAGAACGCCACTTCGGCGGCCTCGTTCATGCGTTGCTCGAAACGCCGCATGTCCTGGGCGGTGTGCCGGGCCAGGGTGATTTCCACCAGCACCTGCTGGCTTTTGAACACCGCGTACCAGTCGATCTGCGCTCGGTACCCTTTGATCAGCCCAAGCGCCTCCAGCTTGCGAACCCGCTCCCACGCCGGGGTCACCGAAAGATTGATCGCCTCGGCCAGGCTCGACTTGGTGATCCGACCGTCTTCGGCGAGGATTCGCAGGATTTTCAGGTCATAGCGATCGAGCTTGTGCATGGTCCGAAAATCTCCTAAATGTGTGGGAGAAACCTGTGGGAGCGAGCCTGCTTGCGATGGCGGTATTTCAGTCACATCATTAATGTATGTAACGCCGCAATCGCGAGCAGGCTCGCTTCCACAGGGTTTGGGGTCAGGTCAATACATCGGCGATGACTGCAATGGTATCGCCGCACTGCACCAGGCCGGGAAAGTGGCGCGCCGCCAGCAGGCCGCTGCGGGCCGCGCGATATTCCACCGGGGCGACGCCGCTGCGGGTAGCGTCGTAAACGCGGGCGATCACTTCGCCCTTGCTCACTTTGTCGCCCAGATCGCGGCACATTTCCAGCAAGCCGTCGTGTTCGCTGGCGATGAAGCAATTGGCATCGGGCATGTCGAGCATGATTGACCCCGTGGTCTGGATCTCACCTTCGAGAATCCCCGCATGCACCAGCAGATTACGCACCCCGCGCTCGGCAATCGCCACACTGCGCGCTGTGGACGAACCACCGCCACCCAGTTCGGTCGTGACAAAGACTTTGCCCTGACGCTCGGCGGCGGTGTCGTACATCGCCCCGGCATCGAGTTCCAGCATGCGCATGCTGTAAGGTGCATTGAAAGCGCGCATTCCGGCTTCGCATTGCGCCTGCTGATTTTTGTCGGGCAGCACATGACAAGCTGCGAAAGGCAGGAAATCCAAGGTGCGGCCACCGGAATGGATGTCCAGCACGAAGTCCGCCAAGGGCAATAAGGTCCGGTTGAAGTAGTCGGCGATTTTCTCGGTCACGGTGCCGTCCGGCTTACCGGGGAAACTGCGATTGAGATTACCCTTGTCGATCGGCGACGTGCGCCGACCAGCATGGAACGCCGGGGTGTTCATGAACGGGACGATAATCACCCGCCCCGTGACTTCGGCAGCCGTCAGACCCTGGGCTAGTTTGCTCAGCGCCACCGGGCCTTCGTATTCATCACCGTGGTTACCGCCGGTAAGCAGCGCGGTCGGACCCTCACCGCGCTGAATCACAGTGACCGGAATCATCACCGCGCCCCAGGCCGAGTCGTCCCGGGAGTACGGCAATTTGAGGAACCCGTGTTGCACGCCTTCGCGGGCAAAATCCACCGTGGCGCTGATCGGATTATCGGGCAATTCGCTCATGGCTCAATCCTTCACGAACAGTTGGCGTGGCACGTTGCACAGCGTCTCGACGCCGGTCTCGGTGATCAGAATGCTTTCGGTGATTTCCAGTCCCCAATCGTCCATCCACAGTCCCGGCATGAAGTGGAAAGTCATGCCTGGCTGCAACACGCTGGTGTCGCCGGGACGCAGGCTCATGGTGCGTTCGCCCCAGTCTGGCGGATAACTGATCCCGATCGGGTAGCCGCAACGGCTGTCCTTGTGGATGCCGAACTTCTGCAACACTTTGAAAAACGCCACAGCGATGTCGCCGGTGGTGTTGCCCGGTTTCGCCGCTTCCAGTCCAGCGGCGATGCCTTCGACCACGGCTTTTTCGCCGTCGAGGAAATGCTGTGGAGGTTTGCCCAGGTAGATCGTGCGCGACAACGGGCAGTGATAACGCTTGTAGCAACCGGCAATCTCGAAAAACGTCCCGGCCCCCTTTTCGAACGGCGAATCGTCCCAGGTCAGGTGCGGCGCGCTGGCATCGGCACCGGTCGGCAATAGCGGCACGATGGCCGGGTAATCGCCGCCATGGCCATCAGCGCCGAGGATCCCGCTGCTGTAGATGTCAGCCACCAGTTCATTTTTGCGCATGCCCGGCTCGATCCGTTCGAGGATCCGCCCGTGCATGTTTTCGACGATGCGCGCAGCGATGCGCATGTAAGCGATTTCCTGGGGCGACTTGATCGCTCGCTGCCAGTTCACCAACCCGACCGCGTCGATCAGCTTGGCCTGCGGCAGGTTTTTCTGCAGCGACAAATACGCGGCGGCGCTGAAGTAATAGTTATCCATTTCCACGCCGATGGTCAGCGCGTCCCAACCCCGGGCACTGATGACTTCCTGCGACAGGTAATCCATCGGATGGCGTTCCCGGGACTGCACATAGATGTCCGGGTAACCGACGATGTTCTCGTGCTGCATGAACACCGTGCGCTTGGCGCCGTTGGCGTCTTGTCCGCGACCGAACCAGACCGGCTCGCCGTCGAGCGCCAACAACACGCATTGGTGAACGTAAAACGACCAACCGTCATAGCCGGTCAGCCAGGCCATGTTCGACGGATCGGTGACCAGCAACAGCTCGATGCCCTGAACCTGCATGGCCGCTCGAACCTTGGCCAGACGCTGGGCGTATTCCTCCCGTTCGAACGGGAGATTGACGACTATCTGAGACATGCACATGCCCTCTGATAAATGACGCACGGATGAAAAAAATGGATTAGCTGCCGAACTGAAAGCCCTTGCCGGCCGAGCGCGCGCGCTCGAAGGCCAGATTGGCCATGGCGGTGTCTTGGGCGCCGGTGCCTGTGAGGTCGCACAAGGTGACTTGCGCATCGCTGGTCCGACCCGGGCGCTGGCCCGCGAGCACTTGTCCCAATTCGGCCAAGCCCGATTCGTTGGCAATAACGCCGGCCGCCAGAGCGTGATGCAACTCGCCGAGGATTCGCGTCTGGCTCAAGCGATCTGCCACGTAGCGGTCGACCTGCGCCAGCGCCTGGGGGGAAATTTCGTTTTTGTGTTCGGCGTCGGAGCCCATGGCAGTGATGTGCAGGCCGGGGTGCAGATGGCGCGCTTCGATCAAAGGTTCGCGGCTCGGGGTGCAGGTGATCGCGATGTCCGCGCCGGCCATGGCCTCGTCGATGCTCGCGCAAGGCGTGACCACCAGACCGCTGTCACGCGCCAATTCGGTGCTGAAGGCTTCAGCCTTGGCGCGGTCACGTGCCCAGACTCGAACGGATTCAATCGGCCGGACCAGGCGCAACGCCTGAAGCTGCAACGCCGCCTGTTCGCCGGCACCGATCAGCGCCACGCTGCGACTGTCAACCCGCGACAGCGCACGAGCAGCGACCGCGCCCGCCGCTGCTGTGCGTACGGCGGTCAGATAACCGTTATCCAGCAACAAGGCATCGAGCAAACCGGTGCGTGCCGACAACAGCATCATCATGCCGTTGAGGCTCGGTAGCCCAAGTGTCGGATTGTCGAAAAAACCCGGACTGACCTTGATCGCAAAGCGTTCCAGGCCTGGCAGGTACGCAGTCTTCACGTCCACTTCACCGTTGTGCTCGGGGATGTCCAGACGCAGGATCGGCGGCATTGCCACTGCTGCCGTGGCCAGCAGGACAAAGGCTTGTTCGATGGCTTCGATGCTCGGCAGGTCTAGTGCCACGCAGGCACGCAGATCAGCTTCGCTCAATAAGGTGATATCACTCATCAATGCGGCACTCCATTCAGTTTTTATTGTTGGGGTTCACGCATCCGCGCCTGCGAGGACGCGCAGGTGCTGATCGACGTCGACGTTACGGCCACTGACCACCACCACGATCGGCCCGCGCGGCTCAATCAATCCATCAAGCAACGCGGCAATCCCGACCACGGCCGCGCCTTCCAGCACCAGACGCTCTTCGCGATAGGCATGGCGTAGGGCATTGGCGATGGAAGTCTCGCTGAGCAAATGCAGGTGGTCACACAGATCGCGCGTCATGTTGAAGGTGTAACGGTTGTTCAGGCCGATACCACCGCCGAGCGAGTCGGCCAGGGTCGGCAGCTCTTCGACTTCCACCGGATGCCCAGCTGCGAGGCTGCCGTGCATGGCCGCACCGCGTTGCATGCTGATGCCGTGGGTGATGATGTTCGCGCTGACGCTTTTGATCGCCAGCGCCACACCGGCAAACAAACCGCCGCCGGACAATGGCACGAGGATTTGCGCCACGTCCGGTTGCTGTTCGAGGATTTCCAGCCCCAGCGTGCCCTGCCCGGCGATGATGGCCGGGTGATCAAACGGCGGCAGCAATGTCGCGCCTTGCTCGTTGGCGATCCGTTCGGCTTCACGCTGGGCGTCGTCCTGGGACTGGCCGACGATGCATACCTCGGCGCCCAGATCGCGAATGGCTTGAACCTTGTTCGCCGGCACCAGATGCGACAGGCAAATCGTCGCCTTCACGCCTTGTCGGGAAGCGGCATACGCCAGAGCACGACCGTGATTGCCGGTCGACGCCGCCACCACGCCACGCGTTTTCTCCTCGGCGCTCAGCTGCGCCACGGCATTGCTCGCGCCGCGCAATTTGAAACTGCCGGTGATTTGCTGGGATTCGAGTTTGAGGTACACCGCCACGCCCAATCGCTGCGAGAGGCTGGGCGAATATTCCATGGGGGTACGCCGGACAAGCAATTCGATGCGCTGGCGAGCGAGGTAAACATCATGTAGCTGCAACGATGACATGATCGCGTCCCGACTGTGGTGTTAGGCGCAGTCTAAGAGGACTGGATTGTCGCAATGAATGTACTAGGGCAATTTAGCCGACAAACTTTTTGGGGGACTTTTTCCCGGTCAAAAATCGTGGATTTGCGGGTACTGCCCGAATATCTCGCGCATGCCAATCAGCGCATCGCGCATTTCTTCGTCGCTGCATTCGGCGCCGACACAGATCCTCACCGCTCGAGCCCGAGGCGTTCCACGCACGGTGAACGGGTCAGGCGACGTGACTGCAATGTGCCGGTGACGCAGGGCCCGCACCAGGCTGTCGACCTCCCAATGCGGGGGAATACCGACCCACGCATTCAATGCATGAGGATGCTGGCCGAGCAGGTGCTCGCCCAGGTATTCGCTGACCATCGCCTGACGGCCGGCCAACAGTTTGCGCTGCAAACGCACGAGCGTGTCGGCGCGACCGTCACGAATCCAGCGCGCGGCGATTTCGGAGACCATGGGCGTGGCCATCCAGCTGTTGACCCGCAAGATGCTCTCGGTGCGCAACGCCAGACGCTTGGGCACCACCAGATAGCCGATGCGCAAACCGGTCAGCACCGACTTGGTCATGCTGGTGCAATAGAACGACAGTTCTGGCAGGTAATGGCTAATCGGCGGCGCGCGATGCTCGTCCAGCAACGGGCCGTATACATCGTCCTCAATAATGTGCACGCCGAAACGCCGGGCGATGTCGGCAATCTCCCGCCGACGACTGTCCGGCATCAGGCTGGTGGTCGGGTTGTTCAGGTTCGGCGTGCACACCAGCGCGGTGATGCGCTCGTTGCTGCACATGTCTTCGAAATGTTCCGGGTCAATGCCATAACGGTCCATCTCCAGGCCTTTGAGGGTGAACCCCAATACTTGGGAGTTGCCAATCACTCCGTGATCGGTGACCCCTTCGCAAAGTACTACATCATCGGGGCCCGCCAGAGATGCCAGCGCAAGGAAGATGCCGTGGGCCGCGCCATTGGTAATCAGGATGCCATCGCGCTCGACCCGCAGTCCTTGCCGTCCGATCCAGTGCATGGCCTCTTCACGGTGCGACTCGAAACCGGCAATCGGACGAAACGCGTGAATCCACGGCTGATCCTCTTCCGTGCTGAGCTCGCGGCAGGTGTCACGCCAGCACTGGTCGTGCTCGCGGGTGTGCAGGATCCGCGTGATGGAAAAATCCACGAGGGCCCGTTCGGGGCTATCGAGAATATAGGTAGCCACTCGATCGCTCATGCGCCGCGACACAAAGCTGCCGCGCCCGACTTCGCAACGCACCAGCCCCTGGCGCTCCAGCTCTTTATAGGCGTTGGTGACCGTCTGCACACTGATGCCCATGGCATCGGCAACGTGCCGCTGCGGTGGCAGGCGGTGATCATTGACCAGGACACCCTGCTCGATATCGTCGGCAATTGCCTGCACTAGAATCTTGTATTTGGACTCGCCGCTACGGGCGTTTTCCAGTGCTGCTTTCCACTTGTCCATCAGCGCTAAAACCCGGGTCTGTACTCGTCGGGACAGCATCTCGCTAGAATCCATGCAAAGCAATTGTCCTAGTGCAATACAATGATGCTCAGAGCTTTTGTATGCTCGGCTCAAGGTCGATAGCCGGGCACACTTCAAGCCCCCACAACAAAATCAGTCGACCTGTACCGGACTGTGTCCCGATCCATGGGATCAGTTCTTGTACGCTTTGCTCTTGTAACACTGCCTCCTACCACAGAGCCGTCACCGACGGGTCAACAAGAAACAGGAGATTTTATCGATGAGCAATTTCCCTTCCCGCAGCACCCATGCTTTGCGTCGCCTGTTCGTGGCTTGCGCGATGCTCGGCCTGGCCGCCAGCGCCCAAGCCGCTACAACACTGGAAACCGTCAAACAGAACAGCAGCATCCGTATCGGTTATGCCAACGAAACCCCGTTCGCCTTTACCGAAACAGACGGCAGGGTCACCGGTGAATCACCGGAAATCGCCAAAGCCATCTTTGCCAAAATGGGCATCAAACAGGTCGACGGCGTGTTGACCGAATGGGGTTCGTTGATCCCGGGCCTGCGCGCCGGGCGCTTCGACGTGATTGCCGCCGGCATGTACATCACGCCGGCCCGCTGCAAGCAGGTGCTGTTTACCGATCCGCAGTATCAACTGCCGGACGCACTGCTTACAGCCAAAGGCAACCCGAAGGCTCTACACAGCTATGAAGACATCGCCAAGAATCCCGAGGTGAAACTGGCGATCATGGCCGGTACGGTGAACCTGGCGTATGCGCGGGATTCGGGCGTGAAAGACGCGCAGATCCTCCAGGTGCCGGACACCACAGCTCAGTTGCAAGCCGTGCGCGCCGGTCGTGCCGATGCCGCCGTGGGTACTCAACTGACCATGAAAGGTTTGGCCGCCAAGGGTGGAGAAAAAGTCGAAGCAGTCACCGAGTTCAAGGACGACCCGTCGCACATAGGATACGGTGCTCTCGCCTTCCGTCCGGAAGACAAAGACCTACGCGATGCGGTCAACGCGGAGTTGAAAAAGTGGCTGGGCTCCGAAGAGCACCTCAAGGCGGTCGCTCCTTTCGGATTTGACAAATCCAACGTGACAAGAAAAACGGCTGCCGAGCTCTGCGCTCAATAGTCGAAACAGGCATGGCGTCACGGTGCGATGCCTATTTCCCTGCTTAATCCGGATGGCCAGGTTTAAACCATGGGTGAATTACTTCCGCTATTGATACAAGGCGCCTGGGTGACGCTCCAGGTGACGATCTTCGGTTCGCTGCTGGCGATTGTCGCGGCGATTCTCGCGGCCCTGGGGCGTATGTCGCCATGGCGGCCATTGCGTTGGTTTTCCGTTGCTTACATTGAAGTGTTTCGCGGCACGTCGTTGCTGGTGCAATTGTTCTGGCTGTTTTTCGTGCTACCGCTGCCACCGTTCAACCTTGAACTGAGCCCCTATAGCGTGGCCATCGTCGGCCTTGGCTTGCACATTGGTGCTTACGGCGCAGAGGTGATGCGCGGCGCGATCAGCTCTGTCGCGAAGGGTCAGTATGAAGCGTCCACAGCACTGAACTTCAGCGGCTACAAGCGCTTTCGCCGCATTATTCTTCCGCAGGCGTTGCTGGCCGCTATTCCGCCGGGCACCAATCTGCTGATTGAATTGCTGAAAAATACTTCGCTGGTGTCATTGATCACTTTATCCGATCTGAGCTTCCGGGCGCGTCAACTGGATCAGGCGACTTTCCAGACCCTGGAAATTTTCAGCCTTGCGCTGGTGATGTACTTCATCCTGGCGCAAGCCATCAATATCGGCATGCGTCGCATTGAGCTCCATCTGGCTCGCGGGCGGATGCGGGGAGGTCTGTCATGACACTGTTTGATTGGACCTATGCCTGGCAAATCCTCCCCGATTTACTGCGCGCTTCGCTTAACACCGTAGGGATTACCCTGATCGGTTTCCTGATCGCCATTGTGCTAGGTCTGTTCCTGGCAATTGGTCGACGCAGCCGCAGAGTCTGGCTATCGTGGCCAGCCACCGGGGTGATCGAGTTCATTCGCAGCACACCGCTGCTGATCCAGGTGTATTTTCTTTACTACGTGCTGCCTAATTACGGCGTCAGCATGACCGCGATGCAAGTGGGGATTCTCGGCATAGGCCTGCATTACGCCTGCTACATCGCCGAGGTGTATCGCGGCGGCCTCGACGCCGTGCCGCGTGCGCAATGGGAGGCGGTCACGGCGCTGAACATCGCCCCGTACAGCGCCTACCGCAACATCATCCTGCCCCAAGCCCTGCGGCCGATCCTGCCGCCATTGGGCAACTACCTAGTGGCGATGCTCAAGGACACGCCGGTACTGTCGGCGATTACTGTGGTGGAGATCATGCAACAGGCCAAGAACATCGGCTCAGAGAACTTCCGCTACCTGGAACCGATCACCATGGTCGGTCTGTTTTTCCTCGCCCTGAGCATCGCCTTGGCTTATTTGGTACGGCGCCTCGAACTGCGCCTGGAGCTACGCTAATGACTTCTCCACTCTCGACACCCAGCGACCTTTCCCGGCGCAGCAACCCGACCCCGCTGCATTCGCAGGAGGCCACGGCCATGCAGGAAACCAGATCGGTCAAGCCGATCGTCAGCTTTCAGGACGTCACCAAGAGCTACGGCAACTTCACCGTGCTCGACCACTTGAACCTAGACGTCACGCCGGGTGAGAAAGTCGCGATTATCGGTCCCAGCGGCTCGGGTAAATCCACATTATTACGGGTGCTGATGACGCTCGAGGGCATCGATGACGGGTTGATCCGCATCGAGGATGACTTGCTGACCCACATGCCCAATCGCAACGGTGTGCTAGTGCCGGCCAATGATCGGCATATCCGCCGGGTGCGCGGCAAGATCGGCATGGTGTTCCAGAGCTTCAACCTGTTCCCGCACATGACTGCGTTGCAAAATGTCATCGAAGCGCCGGTGCAAGTCCTTGGCATGAAACCCGCTGAAGCGCGCGAACGGGCAGCAGACTTGCTGGAACTGGTGGGGCTGGGCAGCAAGCTTGGCCATTACCCTTCGCAGCTGTCCGGCGGCCAGCAACAGCGGGTGGCGATCGCCCGGGCACTTGCCATGCGGCCCAAAGTCATGCTGTTCGACGAAGTGACCTCGGCACTCGACCCGGAACTGTGCGGCGAAGTACTTAACGTGATCCGCAAACTCGGCGCCGAGCACAACCTGACGATGCTGATGGTCACGCACCAGATGGGCTTCGCCCGGGAATTCGCCGATCGCGTATGCTTCTTTTATAAGGGGCAGATTCACGAACAGGGCACTCCCGCGCAGATCTTTGAACACCCGCAACAGGAACGAACTTGCGCGTTCCTTAGCGCAGTGAAAGAAGCCAACTAACCGAAAACTCAGCTGGAAGGGGCTGTGCTATGCACAGTGCCCTTCAGGTCGAATGCAAAGGGTTGGCACAACTGTGCAAATACCTGGTTTTCAATCAACCATGATTCTTCGCACATTGTGGGGAAGTGCCAGGGTCTGAATTATTTTATTCAGTATAACGCCGCGGTAATCAAGGATCCTTTAGAGCAAAAAGCATGGTTGAGAGGGCTTTTAGGGTGCAGTCGATCACTGACTGAGCTTCACAAGGGCTCCCGCTTCATCACCGTACTCCACGGAATCCCCCCGGGCCATTTGAAGCACCTTGCTCTCCCAAATTTCGGTGTGTTCGCTTTGGTAATTGAAGATCAACTTAGGACGCTTGTGGCCCTTCAAAGTGAGACAAGATATCTGATGAAAGAACTGGATATGGCTACCTCTGGTTACTAATTTTTTGGCCATTGCACAGGCATGAATTTACGAATACGCCACTCCCTCAAATTAAAAATCCAAGCTACTTTGATAGCGCTTCAATTTATTCTCCAATTCCTTTACACGTTCAACTAGCTGCAGATTCTGCGTAAGCACTTGGTAAAGTTGCTCTCGGGCTTGTTCAAGCTCAACCACAGCCCTCCCGGCCTTATTCTGGGCGCGCTTAATCTGTAAAGCCTTAGAGTTGCTTGTCGTGCTGCACTCTGTTCGATAGGCCTCTATTCTGGCAATTAAAGGCATGTGCGAGCCGCGAGACCTTTTCAAATAACCACGATCGAATCCAGCCTCAACACTAACAATACCTGCCGTGATCTTTGATCCGTCGATACCTACATGTGCGGAAATGACTGGGCACCCCGCTTTAAGGCGCTCAAACGCCGCCTCGCATATTTTAACGCCGTCAGATGTGATCCCACCAGACATCATTCAACCTCCATAACATTAATCAGACGATGTCTGTATCGAACCAGTCTATCCCAATCACCCTTTGTAATCTGATACTCGCCAGAACCTTCCTCGTACACCGCAAGTTCTCTTTCAGCGTCTTTAATAGCTTCATCTAGTTTCTGAGGTTTGATGATTGAGCCCTCACAGCTCAAGCAGGTCGTAAAGTCACCAAGAAGATAGGAATCGCACTCCCCAACTTTAGTGCAACCACCGAGCAGCGTTGGGCGATATCGGAGGTGACCATTAGCGACCCGCTTCATCGTTTCAGCGCGCACATCAGCAATTTGAGCCTCCCCGCTTTCAAGGCGCTGACGCTGCTTATTGATGTAACTTCCAACGCCTCCAAAGAGAGGTATGTTTTCTCCCAGAACCTCCGTCAGAATGTCATAGGCGACACTCATCGGCATTCCCATCTGAAACTCATACGCCATGTGATTCTGGGGTAGAACGAACTCTTTCTTCTCCGAATCGTAATAGCCAAAGATAGTTTTGAGATTTTCAAAATTGTTGGCATAGTAGCGCGCCATCTGTAACGTCATGTGTTTGTACTGTTTCTTCAAGCTAGGCAGTGATATAAAGCCGCTACTGCTACCATAAAATGCCAGTGAGCGTCGAAACTGATGACTAGTTAAATTCCAAGGCATGCCAACGGCAAAAGAGTTTTCAGCAGAAAAATCTCTTCCTGGGTCGGTGGCCGCAAGCTCAGCCAAATCCGACTGTTCAATCAGAATTGATGTTGCCAGTGATTCAGGCTTTGCTTCGACCCTCCAAATCGTAACGCCAACCTCTATATCGCCTTTTCTCACAATGATTGATGGATTAAGGAAAAGCGGCATATCATTGACATCAGTCTTATAAATTTTTGAAAGACCTCGGCAGATTGCCTGCCCCACCTTGACCGCCTTAATTACGTCTTCAGTGGCAAGCCAAGCCTCGACTTGCCTGTACCCTTCAAATTTTGTCGTGGTGGATATAAGATCAACCATCCTTGCTCGATCTCGGACAACACCCCGACTATCCGTCGTATCAGGAACAACGACAGACTGTGAAAGACAATTATACGGAAGTCTCGCGACCTCTTGATCGCGCATCCCTGTATAGGTGTGGATAATAGTTTTAATAATATACTGGACCTTAGCTAACGCTAACGACAACCCCATTCGCTCTTTACAGATAAAATCCCCAGCAAAAACGCTATTCAACTGGTGCTGCGCAATAGCTTCCTCAAATATAGGCCGGACATCCCGCTTCGAAACCTTCATAGTGCAGCGTTGAAAATTGATACTTGTGCCGTAAACTCTATCCTCAAAGGAGGCAATAAACTCCTCAAGAGAATCAATACCAGAAAAAATCTGATCAACCCTATCACCGAGAATATTTATTATCTCAAGATAGATACGAGTTGGTATAACAGGGTGCTGCAATCCTTCCCTATACCCTTCCAATCCGAAATCCACATCAAAAACACCCTGAATTCGATACCCAAGGCGTTTCTCCCCTACCGAAACTAAGTGCCGCAGCAGCGCACGAAGCTTCTTGACCTTACTCTGACACATCTTACATTCCCTGAGGAAGGCAGCAAGATATACCGGAATAGTAAAAAGTTGCTGGAGTGACAACACCCCGACCATTTCTCTATCCCTCTGCGCATAACAATACCGAACGGCAGAGCGAAGAACAGTATAATACTGTAACAAAGAAGACGGGCTAAGCCGACCAATATGCCCCGCACTTACATAAAAAATAAGGCAGAAAAAAATATATTTTACTTCATTTATCAAGCGCCGCCGTTCAACGCCCTCACCATCCAACATGCCGTCAAACCGAAACAAATTAACTCTGTTCGCGCTAAGGCGATAAGGATTGAAATCCCACACATCATCCCCATAGACCGCTGTAGCATTCCCATCTCTATCGCGACACATCACAAAGCTATCAGGAGGGACGCCGTCCTCTTCATCATAAGGATCCGGTGGAACAGAGCCGACTCCCGCCACGCCAGAGAACAAATCACTAAAAAACGTAGAACTCAAAATACCACCCCCACCTTCTCATAACGTTGCAAGCGCCTCTCCCAAAAAGGCGTCAGATCGCCCAATTTTTGCACTCTGTACTTAACTTCAGCGACTAGGGTCGAACTCTCCTTTGAGCGCTCGGAGACAGCTTCAAGGATAAACTCAATGCGAATAGAAAGGTCCTTGAATAGCCTTTCGGCATGCTGTAAATCTGCGGTAGTTTTCCTCACTGCGTTAGCAACGTACTGAAGACTTAGGAGTTTGTGAACATCCTCTTCATCCGCATGACACATATAGTTCTCACAATAGAGGCACCCGTACTGCGTCTCGCAATTCGGTTGAATCGGCACTTCCTCGCGTGTTTGCACTGGATGATTGAAGTCTTCGCAGTGCCCTACAACAGTGGCAGCCTCCTCCTTGGCACCACGCTCTCGAACCACCTCCGCAGCCTTGCGCACAGCTTCCCAGTAGATACCGAACTCCTGCTCTTGCCGTTCCACCGTGGTTTCTGAGTAATTTGATGCATTCGTACGCTGTGAATGATTCAGCGACTCGGCTACTAATGATGGCGAAACTCTCAATTCATGTAAAACCAAACTCTTGAACTTTCTTACCGCAGATGCTGGGATATTCTTCGCATCAGGTGGCAAATACACTCCTCTAAGCCGCCTAAAAAATGCACTAGAAAAATTCTCGTTCAACTGACTATATTCTCCAGAATAGACCCCATCCTTACGCATTCTGAAGAAAAGATACTCGCAGCTCTGTCCGTTAAGCATCCATTGTCTTAGCTTCAAATAGGCTCTTAGCAACTGAAGCCCCTTTCTACCGATTGGATAGCGCGTCGTCCTTCCCTTCGCCCGAAACTTCACCGCCGTCAACTCTTTCTTTATCGCCGACCGCTCAATTTCAAGAGCTTCTGCATATTCAAACTGCACAAACTCGCTAGGATTTGCCCCTGTAATCAAAATAAAAAGACATGCATATGCACTGGCAGACATGGATGCCAAACGCATCCTTTGCTCATGCCGAAGATCCGTATTCGCTTCATCTATGGTTTTTTGCGTATCGCCAAGCGACCGGCGAATTATATCCAGCTTACTAACTCGTGCTCCACTAGCCATATATTCTTCTGGCGTAGCCACCCGTGCTTCCACGAGATTAAGGCAGTGAAGCCTCTTACCATTCGAATACGGGGTTAGCGTCGCGCCATAAATAGGGAAAACTACAGCCTCTAGACCTGAAAATTTAACCCGACAGGGGAATGGCTCCCCGCTCATGACAAAAGAACTAAATCGAGACGCAACATCAATGCAGACATTTATGTAGCTTTTTACATTATCTTCTCTCGGAGGCTCAGGGCTTTTCCGGTTCGCCTTAATACCAGGCACGCCTCTTGTAATATAATCAGCACCATCTTTGAAGTGAAGACCAATAAGAAGCTTAAATGCCCTCTGACGAGCAAAGCAACTGATTGGCTTTAACTTCCCCAGAGCCAAAATTTGATGCAGAAGAAATTCTCTAAATCCTTTGTATGCCACCCTAGCAGACTTTACATTGTCGAACGCGTCTACATGCCCACTGGCATCACACCAATCCAATACAAACTTAAAACTTTTAAACTCACCAAGGATGCTTCTATCTCTTAATCCACCAGTATTGAAATAATCACCAATGGTTCTTACCAGCATCCTCCGACCACTAATGAACGATCCAATAACAACTGGAACCCCTTCCCTGCATGACCTGACTCCCATGTACCTAACCGAATAGGCAAATGAACCTATATCAATAGGGCTTTTAATGGCACGAGGATCAAGCTTCAATCGCAAACGCTCTGGATACAGAAAATCTTGTCCTAGCTGAGACAAGGTGACCACATCCGTTTCACGGATAACCATTTGGTCCAAATCACTCATTAGCGCTCTCCAATCTCAGATCACTGTAGTCTCCGAATCCGAAAATCTCATCTTCGTAAAGCTCTTGAGCAGCCAACTTATCAGAGTGCAATCGAAAGAGCTTCAGATAATTCTCTGTCGTTTCTCGATTTGAATGATACAGGCGCCTCTGAACAAGTGAAACCTCCTCACCATATTGCAAGCGCCCCGACGCCAATAACGGCAGCAAATGCTGATACAACTGAAAAGCAAAGGTTGCCCTTAACCAATGATACGTAAAACCAAGAGGAAATTCTTTTGATGCATACTTAATCAATTTTCGTTTTATGGTTTCGGTCACCTGCCCCGTCGGCCTTGACTTAACCTCTAAATAACGCGGATCACTTTCCGCCATGTAATAGCAATTACCTTGATCAGATAGAAACACATACATATCGTCATCATTCAACGCTTCAAGACTGCTATGCTCTTTCTTTAATTTCTCGCGCAACAATCCCCGTCTCTTGACTGCCATAGGACTGCTAGCAAAAACCTTCAGGTCATCAGCCAGTTGCTTCGGTACATGAAGCATCTGAGGCTTATCGCGTTTGGTATCAATACCAGTCCCAGGCCCCACATGCAGATGGTATGTTTTGTCACGATGAAGATTGTCCTCTGTAAAACCCTCAAGGTGCTTCATACGTAAGGTCAGGACTGTCTGCTTCCGCGCGCCAGTCATCAATGCAACAAGAAGTATCAGTCGTTCCTGCTGCGACCAATTTCTCTCATCATCTATTATCGCCAACAACTCGGAAAGCTGTTCATTGGTGAGCGGTCTTAAATCTTCACCATCGTCACGGACAAAGCCAATGGGAACATTACTTTCCTTAGACGTTGGAAGCGTCTGGCTGCGCTTTTCAACTTCAATCATCCTGGCTCCGCGACCACTTTCCAGCAAGAGCCTAACTTTCTTTACCGTATCAACGCGCTCCATATCAATTTCATAGTGCCAATTCAACGAAACAAACTTAATGAAATCATATACGATATTTGTATATTGGTTAATTACCGCAGGAGACTTTCCGCCATCATCAATCAAATGCCTGAAATAGCGGTATGTTGGTCTAAGCGGTGGTCGCTTGCCGGAAAAGTCTTTCCAATCAATCTCCTGATCCTCACAGAACAACAGGTAGTCTAAGAGCCTGCTTGCAGTGCGACGGGCCTTGTCTGTCGGCCTAGTCCGTGCATGCTTATTTTTGACGAGGTTAAGAAGATATGAGTTCGCCTCGATCCACGGCAGACCGCAGCGATGGAACAACACAGGGAAGTTGTACACATCGCGCTCGCCGTTCTTGCTACCAAACTCATTGACCTGGAATAGTTCAATGGGTGGCTGAGTGGCTACCAAGAGCGTGGGGGTCGCTCCACGAGGTTTGTTAGAAACGTACAGATCAGCAAAAGCATCCCGCACTCGAGGGACAATGACCAGCCTGCCTGTATGAGCAGAGTTCTCGTATGACGACATGTGCACATCCGCCTCTCAATGCGTAGATGCGTCAATGTTCACAGTTACGAGATGAATATCAATCCTTTTTTGTCAATCCTTTTTTGTTAAGTGATTCAACCCAAGGGTCTAACTTATGGAATAGTTTCGGGTAGCGCCCCTTCAAGTCCTTCTTCACTTCGGCGTAGGTGCTGCGCCAGAAGTTCGCCAGGTCCTGGGTCACCTGCACCGGTCGCCGCGCCGGGGACAATAGATGCAGCTTGACCACCTGCCGGCCACCGGCGATGCGCGGGGTCTCGGCCAGGCCAAACAGCTCTTGCAGACGCACCGCCAGAATCGGCGGTTGTTCGCTGTAATCCAGACGGATCGACGAGCCCGACGGCACGCTCAAATGATGCGGCGCCAGCTCGTCGAGCCGTTGCGGCAACGGCCAGGGCAGCAGGTTATGAACGATACTCGACAGGTCCAGATTGGCGAAGTGACTGAGCCGCGAGACCTTGCCCAGATACGGCATCAGCCAGTGCTCCAGGCTTTTGAGCAACGCGGCGTCGCTGACATCCGGCCACTCGCTCTCGCCCTTGCCCGCCAGATCCAACTGGCGCAACAAGGCGACCCGCGCCTGCCACTGACGCAGTTCCGGCGTCCACGGCAGCAGTTCCAGCCCCTTGCGGCGGACCAGATTGACCAGCGCCTGGCTGCGGGCGGTTTCATCGAGGCCGGTCAGCGGTTCGCGGCTGAGGATCAGTTCCCCGACCTTGCGCTGACGCTCGGCGCGCAACACGCCTTCGCGTTCGTCCCAATCCAGTTGGTCGACCACGCGCACCTGTTCGGCCAGCACCGAGTCGAACAGTGCCGGATCGAAATCCGTCGCCAGATAAATCCGTTCTTCACGCTGGCCCTGACGACTGCCAAGGTCAGCGATCACCAGCCAGGGTTGCTTCATCAGGCTGTCCGCTTCGGCGAACAGGGCTGCACGGCCGTTGGCCAGGCGATACTCGGCGCCACCCGCGCGGCGCTGCTGGGCGACGCGATCGGGATAGGCCAGTGCCAGCAGCGCACCGAGCCAGCGCGGGTGATCCGGGTCACTGACTGGCGCCGTTGCCTTGCCGCGCAGATAGCCCCGATATTGCCGCGCCAGTTGCCGCGCCCGCTGCACCCCGCCCTGGGCACCGCGAGCGGCGCGCGCTTCGCCGGACAACAGCACCAGTCGGCTGTGCAGATCCGCGCCGGCACCGCGCAAGATATCGCGCTCGCCGAGCAGTGCTGCGACATCGCAGGCCATGTCTGCCAAACCCAGGGCCTGGCCGCGCAACAGCAAATGGGCGATGCGCGGATGGGCCGGCAACTCGGCCATGGCCTGACCGTGACGGGTCAGCGTTTCGCCATCCAGTGCGCCCAAACGCTCGAGCAGGTCCTGCGCCTGAGCGTACGCGGCGGCGGGCGGCACATCGAGCCAGACCAGTTGCCCCGGCGTCACGCCCCAGCGGCCGAGTTGCAAGGCCAGACCGGCGAGATCCGCCGAGAGAATTTCCGCACTGCCGTAGGCCGCCAGCTGTTCATGCTGATCCTGCGACCACAGGCGATAACACACGCCGGGCTCCAGTCGCCCGGCGCGACCCGCCCGCTGGGTAGCGCTGGCCTTGGAGATACGCTGGGTGTCGAGGCGAGTCATGCCGCTGCCAGGGTCGAAACGCGGTACCCGCGCCAACCCGGCATCGATCACCACGCGCACGCCATCGATGGTCAGGCTGGTCTCGGCGATGTTGGTGGCCAGCACCACTTTGCGTTGGCCCGCCGGTGCCGGATCGATCGCCGCCCGCTGCGCGGCCAGGTCCAGTTCGCCGTGCAACGGGCAGAGCAACACCTGAGGGTTATCGCCCAGCGCATCGGCCAGCTGTTGATGCACGCGTCGAATTTCAGCCTGCCCCGGCAGGAACACCAGCACGCTGCCGGTTTCATCGTTCAAGGCTTCGAGAATGGTCTGCACCAGCCGTGGCTCGATGAATTCACCCGCCTGGAACGGCCGCCCCCAGCGCATCGCCACCGGGTACATGCGCCCTTCGCTGCGCAGGATCGGCGCATCGTTCAGCAGCCCGGCCAGGCGTTCGCCCTCCAGGGTCGCGGACATCAGCAGGATTTTCAGCGGTTGATCGTCGCGAAACAGCTCCCGGCCATTGAGGCTCAGGGCCAACGCCAGGTCGGCGTCGAGGCTGCGTTCCAACATTTTGCCACTTGCACTACCTTGTCAAAACTACGAGACTATAGATATCACAAGGATTACAGACGATCAATACTGTGGATAAAAATCTGACAATTATCAAAGGAGCCCTCGCTCTGGTGAATTATCCGTTCACCACCCTGCCCAATGACGTGATCGCCCTGATGCACCGCTGCTACGCCCCGATAGCCCGTGACGGGATGGGCCAGCTGACCAAGCTGTTCGATGCATACTGCGACATCACGAAGACCCCAGTCACCTACGTCGGGATGTCCTCGCCTGCTTTCGAACGCACCATCAGGGGCTTCCTGGGCGCTTTGTCAGATGACACCTTCGTTGAGATCACCCAAAGCTTTCGAAACTCGTACGCCCGTGAATTCGTGAGGCTCATCCATGAGATGGCCAAAGAGGTTCCTCTGCTCCCGACCTTCAAGGGCAAGGACGGCTGGCCAAAGCCAAACGCTGGCTACTGGGCTGCCGCCAAAGAAAATCTCGACCCACAAGCGGTCAGGTTCTGGAATGGCTGGCCCGTCGAAAGCGCCAAAGGCAAAACCAGCTATATCTCCTTCGCGAACCTCTGGATCTCTCACGGCGCGGAATTCACAGAGCAGGCTTACAAAGCCCTGTGCCAATGGACGATCAAGATGCGGCGTCCGAGATGCAGTGAGTTCAGTGCATTTCTGAACTTTGTATCCGAACGACCGGATAGTTGGCCCGTCGAAGCATTTCGAGACCCGATTCAGATCAAGCATCTGTTCCTGGATTTCATGGTCTGGTATTTCAACGACCAACTGGCGCAGGGCAACGACCTTGCGGCCTCAACCAAGTCTTACGCAGCCTTCATCAACCTGGTCAACTCGACAATGTTGTCCGGAGGTACTTGGGCCAAACCTTTCGCAGGCTCGTTGCCAAAACCTCAAATCATTAATGTGGCTGGTGAGGACACCAATAAAAAGAAGAACCGCAAAGGCGAGATCATCAAGTCAAAACTGATCACCGAAATTCCGTACCAGATTACCGACACTCAAGCTATTGAACTTCTATTCAAAGAGATCAAAGCTGACAACGATATTCTTTATCGGTGGGCTAATGCGCGAGCCTGGGAAACTTCGAACAACCAGAAAGCCAGAAACCGCCTAGCCAAGTCTGGAAATCCGGAAAAGATCATCTACCCCACACACTCTCGACCTGAAGATCTCAACCCCGCTGACGTATGCGCCGCATTCAATAAACACGGCTTTGACTACGTAAAACGAGACTTCTCCAAGCGCTTCGGGAAAAAAATGAACAGGGAGTTTTTGAATAGCTTCCTGCATGTTCCGACGCCAGATGATTTGTATCCGTACAAGCTCCTACTCGTCCATGCCTACCCGTGCATTACACAATCGTGCATCGACAACCTAGAGCTTTACGACAAGAAGGGCGATCTTCATGGGTTCGTGAAACTGGAGGGCTATTACCAGCTAACCGGCTACAAGGATCGCAAAGGCGGAAAGCTCAGCGAGATCAAGATCAAGCTGAAGCCTAGAGATGCCGTGCGAGTACGGCAGGTGATCAGGGCAACACAGCCCTTGCGAGAATATCTCCGGGAGCAGGGCGACGATGCCTGGCGGTACCTGTTCATCGCCTGCTCACGCGGACTGACGCACCCTACGCACATGACGCCAACCAATTGGAACGCAGGCACCCTGGCGACGCGTTACCAGCATCTCGTTGACGAGTTTTCCCACCACCTCAAGCTTCCGCAGGAAGAGGTGGAGGAATACATCTGCCGAATCTCGATCACGTCCCTAAGGGCAACCAGAGCGGTGCTGGTCTATATCGAGAGCAACAGCATCACCGAAACAGCAAAGGCACTGGGGCATACCGACGTGTCGCTGGATTTACTGAGCAGCTATCTGCCCGAGCCGATATTGGCATTTTTCCAGACCCGGTGGATTCGAGTCTTCCAGCGGGGGATCGTCTGCATGGCGATGAAAGACAGTAAGTACCTTCTCAGAGTCTCGAATTTCCAGACCATGGATGAGCTTCACACCTTCCTGGAGAACAACGCGCTCAAGGACATCCCCGAAAGCATGCGCGACCCGGAATTGCTCAAGAATCCGAAGCCAGCTAGGTCGTCCCCAGAGGATAAAGAAGCAGCCGACCGGGTCGTCATCTCACTCGACGTCGGCATCCTGACCACCTTGCTCTCGATTGAAGAAGCAGTGCGCCTCTCTACGCGCCGCGATGAGATCAGTGCTAAGGCACTCTACTGGGCGAAACTGAGCAACCTTTTGGTCAACGACATCACGGGCGGGAACGAGTTTGACCTTCAAGATTACCTGGCAACTGCACGCACCCAAATTGACTCAGCTCAAATGGAGAACCTCATCTATGCTGTTGCCGCCTGAACTCGCCTTCCTTGAACCACTCCTCAGAACGCCGCGCGAGGAGTACAAGTCAGCAGCTTGGCTATTGAATGATTTCGATAGCCCGGTGTGGCAGTATTCTTTTGAGTACAAGAAAAGCCCCAAGGAGCTGGACTGGAACGTCACGATGTCTGACGGCAGCTCACTGCTTGATGAAAAAAATAAGGCCACCCTGCAGGGGTTCAAGTACTTCCTGACGTCCAGCACTCGCAACGAAAGTGACACTGGCGAAACCAACGACCTAAAAGGGCAACAGGCAAGGCAATTCTGGCGTGCATGTCACATCATTGACTTCTTACTGCTCAACGATGCCAGGTACCGGATATCCAAGTATGGCCTGGCCGGGCTAACGGGCGGCAACTTGATCGAGTTGCTGGATACCCTATCAAAGAACACCTCCATTTCCGAGTCAGTCTACAACTGGACTCCGAGGCTCAGGGAATACTGCTACAGCCTGCTCAAAGAGACGAGCGAAAGCAAAATTGTTGAGACTCTCAAGGCACGCCCCCAGCTTCTAATCCTGACTAACGAACAGAAAGATGAGGACGAACTTGGCATTCCGTTCGATCTGATCCCTCCGATCCGTGCCTGCTTGTACATGAACGGGATGTACGGAAGCCCTCAGGTCGACTATGGTTATCAACCCAATACAATCAGCCTGTCTCAAGTCTTTTATCCGCAATGCCTGTGGGGCAAGAACCAGACCAAAACTGCACATAACATTCTAGGGTTCAACGACGACACGTCGATGTTCACGCGTGAATACCCTGGAGTGCCGGCGCACACCGCCGCCAATTCGCTGATGCGTGACCAGACCTACTTTGCCTATCGGTCGAGTCTCTACAACCTTGGAACCCTCCACGAGATTGGACTTCCCGCCCCTCAGGTTTCAGCCCTGGTGGAAGCTGACGCCCACGCTCCCAAGCTGGGAACAAAGGGTCGCTTCAGGACTGTGCCCTCCGACATGGTATTTACATCGCTGCGGCATGCGATTGAGTTCCATATTGAACATGGTGAGGAAATCATCAAGGGCTTTTGTCGAATTGCCCTGGAGTGCCAAAAGCGTAACGTCGCTCCATCGACCCTCTCAGAAATTGAAGTACAAAAAATTGTTGGCCCCTACCTGGTGAACCTCGGTGTCACGCAATTATCGCTGAGCTCGCGAATCATCGACACCAAAACATTACGCGAGTCGATCAAAGGGGATAAAACAAAGTACTTTACCAAACTCAGGAATAATGTAGGTCTTTACGACCTGCTTGCTACCTACGTGGGTGGAATCCAGTTGACGGTTGGCGTGCTCATGGCCCGCCGCGTCAGCGAGCTTTATACGCTCAAAGCCAACACCTGCTTGAGCGCATGCGGCGAATGGCTGTACTTCGGCAACGCAAAGAGCAGTAAACACCTGTTCGGCCATCGTCGCACCGAAGCACGACCGATCGAACCCATCGCTGGGGACATGATCAAGAACCTCGTCAAAATGCAGAAAATTCTTCTGCGTATCGGGTATATCAAGTCCTATAAAACGCTCTTTGCCCTCCCCCACATGCGTGGCCAACGAAGTTTGGTTGACACAGGCAATACTGCACACAACCGCAACCTGGATATTTTTTGCGACTATTTTGAGATGCCGCTCAATGAACTCGGCCAGCGCTGGTACCTGCGTCAACACCAGATGCGTCGCTTCTTCGCGATGCTGTTCTTCTATTGCGGAAGCTTTTCAAACATCGATACGCTGAGATGGATGTTGGGTCACACCGACATCAAGCATATCTGGAACTACATCACTGAAAGTACGGACGGTGCCATTCTCGCATCCGCTGCTGCGCAGCATGCTGCTGAAAACATCCACATTGGCAATACTGAGAACTTCAAAGAGCTTGTGGAGCTAATTAAAGAGCATTACAAGACCGACAACTACACGCTGATTGCCACCTCTGAACTTGAAGATTACATCAGTGATCTGATGAAGAAAGGCATGATTGAAATCGAGCCCGAATTCTTCACCGATACCGATGGCACCCACATGAAGATCGTTTCTCGCCTCAAGTACCAGGAGGCAGCATGACTGACAAGAAATCATCTCGCGCTGAAAGTGCCAGAGCGGGGGCGCTGGCCCTACAGCGCCTGCTGAGCCAGGTCATTACCACCCCTCACGCGTTTGTGGGGGATGAGGCGTTGATTGCCGCCCTGAAGACCCAAGGCGCCCTGGCAGGCCTTGATCGCGCTATGAATACCGATGACGGCCATGAGTTCAAGACCTTCCCTACGAGCCTGAACACCCTCAAGAAGTACAGTGATGAAGCACTGACTGGTGGATTCGACACCCTGAATACGCTTCGTGTTAAAGCCATCGAAGCGATCGAGCGGCATGAGCGGAAGAAAACTAAGAGCAACAAGCGCACGAAGGACGGATTGAAACAGCGGGTCGCCGATCATGAGCAGGAGCTCGACATGCTTCGTCAGACCAATTTCTTGCTCCTCCGAGCACTTCAGGAGTCGATGGGACAGATCAAAAGCATCAGCACTGTGAGTGATCCTTTAACCCGGGAGAAATGGGCATCGGATGCCATTTCAACACTTTTGGCCATTACCAGCCTATGCATCCCCCCGTTCAACCTGACCGACATGCCCGCGCAACAAAAATATACACCTTCGACGGTGACGGACATCAATGACTACCGCAAGTGAGTACTCAGATCGTACTTCCGAGAAGCTTTATACGCTTTTAGGTAAACACGAAACATTCGGTAGCTTCTCCGTCGATCGAATATTGATGCGCGATGCCACCAATATTCCTTTCATGAGCTGGCCGAATGGCTCACCCTGTATAATCGGCAACCTGTACATGCTCACCCTATTTAATAGAAAGGGGCGTGGCGGAGCACGCGGCCTATCACGCTCTGGCGACGGCGGAGGAACAATGGGGGACTACGCTGCCAAGCTTGGTCAGTTGCTGCGTCTTTGTTACCGCGATAGTCGCGATCCGGTAATGTTGAACGATGGAAACTTCGGGGACTATATCGAAGAGCTGCGGGTAGAGCCATCTCCAAAGAACCCTTCCGTAGCGAAACGCACTGAAGATTCGATCACCGAAATTGGCCGGGTATGGTTGGATTTCCTGGGTTTTGTGGGCCGCCTCCATGGTTACAATGATTTCGTATCCCCTGATGGCCGAATTCGTGCAGAGACGAAAACCTTTGAATTCATTGATGGGTTTGGAAACAAATCCAAGCGTACCTACTTGGTTCATCATTCTTTCGGCCCACCCGCGCGCCGAAAATCAAGGAACCCGATTACCACTGAGCAGATCATTTTCCTGAAAGAAACATCCAGAAAATCGCAAGACTCTAACTTCGTCAAGGCCAGGCGTTCGTTATTGATTGATGTCCTGACAGACACGGGCGCCCGGCGCTCAGAGATCGCCAATCTCATGATCGACGACGTTAAGACAGCTAAGGCAATGGCTCAGCCAACCTTAAGAATGACCACTTTAAAAAGAGGTGGTGAGAAAGTTTTCAGACAAGTCCCTGTAACACCAACCCTTCTTCAACTCCTGGACACTTTCATCGAAAAACAACGCAGAACCATCATGAAGCAAGTGTACAGGGATAGAAAGGATCATCGCTTCTTTTTCGTATCGGAAACTACTGGCAAGCCTTTAACCAGCAAAACGCTTTACAACGAAATATACAAAATCAAAACCCTATCGGGTATTGAATCGCAGATTTGCCCGCATATGTTCCGTCACCGATTCGTTACCGAATACTTTATCGACTTCGTTCAACAACATCAAATCAACAATCCTGATGACTTCCGCAAAACCCTCCTCCTTAACACAACCATTTTCAAAGAAGAGGTTATCCAGTGGACGGGCCACATCAATGCATCGTCCATAAATACTTATCTGCACTTGGCCTTGGCTGCGCTTAGTGATTATTCAGCCACGGTAACTTCCATTCATATCAAGCGCGCCATGGCTGGATACTTTATGCGTGAGAGAGAACTACGTCAGCGCTTGAAAGAAGGGATGCCTATTGATGAATACTCGATAGAGCTTGACCTCCTGCAATCACTGCACGAAGAGGATCTCGCCGTAGCTGAATTGAGAGGCGGGACACCTGCGACCGCGCGTGCGTAGGCATAAACGTTGTAGCCGCGACGCCAGACCAAACGCCAAGCAGTGAGCAATAGTCCAACAAAGGCCGAGCAAAAGCGTAGCAAAACCCAGGCAATGCCATAGGCAGCAACTCATCGGCTCCTGCCCCAAGCCAGTGATCACGTACCCCGAGGCTTCGCCCGCGCCGTGGCTTCCGCCACCAATGGATTTTCAGGCCAGTAGTGTTTGGGGTACCTGCCCTTCAGGTCTTTCTTCACCTCCGCGTAAGTCGTGCACCAGAAGCTGGCCAGATCCTGAGTAACCTGCACAGGCCGCCGCGCGGGTGATAGCAAGTGAAGCTTCAGCACCTGGCGCCCATTCGCGATGCGCGGAGTATCCGCGAGCCCAAAGAGCTCTTGGAGGCGAACAGCAAGCACGGGTGGCTGCTCGCTGTAGTCGATCCGGATATTCGAGCCAGAGGGCACCTGGAACGTCTGCGGGGCCAAGGCTTCGAGCTGTTTAGGTAGCGGCCACCGCAGTAACGCTGTCAATGCAGACGACAGATCAATCCGAGCGAAATGGCTCAATCGCGTGACGTCGGTTAGGTAAGGCAGGAGCCATCCTTCGAGCCCTGCCAGCAAAGCGGCATCAGTCACATCCGGCCAATCGCTGACACCCTGGCTGGCCAAATCGAGCGCCCGCATGAGCCCCACACGGGCTTGCCACTGGCGCAGTTCTGGCGTCCAGGCGAGAAGTTCAAGCCCCTTACGGCGCACATAGTTCAGCAAAGCCAAGCCGCGCGCTTCATCAGAGAGGTCGGTCAGGGGGGCGGTGGAGAGAACAAGCTCACCAATGCGGCGCTGGCGTTCCGCACGAAGGACGCCCTCGCGCTCATCCCAGTCCAGCTCATCGAGTTCGCAAACTTGATCGGCCAAGACACTCTCGAACAGATCCGGGTCGAGATCAGCTGCCAGGTAAATCCGCTCCTCGCGCTGCCCCTGACGGCTTCCCAAATCAGCCACCACCAGCCAAGCATGCTTCATGAGTGCGTCGACATCACCGAACATCGCCGCCCGACCATTGCTCAGGCGGTATTGCGCGCCGCCCGGATGCCGTTGTTGAGCGATACGATCCGGGTAGGCCAGCGCAAGCAGACATCCGACCCACTTCGGATCGTCATAATTTGTCACGGGTGTCAGCGGACGCCCCTGCAAGTACGAGCGGTACTGCCTAGATAGCTGCTTGGCTCTTTGACCATCCCGGTGCACCCGATGCCCTGAGAGTATTGCCAGTCGGCTATGAACATCAGCACCTCCCCCGCGCTGAATATCTCGCTCCCCCAATAGTGCTGCGAGATCAGACGCTTGCTCTGACAAGCCCAGTTCATGGCCGCGTATCAGCAGATGGGCAATGCGAGGATGGGCAGGTAGCTGCGCCATGGCCTGTCCGTGCTTCGTAAGTTGGCCATTTGAGTCCAGGGCTTCCAATCGCCGCAACAGGTCACACGCCTGTGAATAAGCAGCGGTTGGTGGCGCATCCAGCCAGTGAAGCTGATCTGGCGTTACACCCCAGCGAGCCAGTTGCAAGGCAAGCGCAGAGAGATCGGCTTGCTGAATCTCAGGTGCACTGAAGCTGGTAAGCTGCTCATGCTGCGATTCAGACCACAACCGGTAGCACACCCCTGGCTCTAGACGACCTGCCCGACCGGCCCGTTGAGTCGCGCTGGCCTTGGAGAGACGCTGAGTGGCAAGTCGAGTCATCGAACTGCGCGGATCAAAGCGAGGCACTCGCTCCAGGCCCGTATCGATGACGATCCGCACGCCTTCGATGGTGATACTCGTCTCGGCCAGGTTCGTGGCCAGCACAACCTTGCGTTTGCCCGTTGGTGCAGGCTCGATGGCCGCGCGCTGCTCGTTCAGCGAGAGCTCGCCGTAGAGCGAGCAGAGTAGAATCTGCGAAGCCTGTTCTGTGGATTGCTTGCTGAGCCACTCCTGCAGATCTTGATGTACCCGTCTGATCTCGGCCTGGCCGGGAAGAAATACCAGCACGCTGCCGGTTTGCTCCTCTAGCACGTCAATGCATGCACGGACGACGCGAGGCTCGACAAACTCTCCTTGTTGCGTGGGTTTACCCCAGACCACATCCACTGGGTACATCCGGCCTTCGCTAGTTACGATGGGAGCATCGCTGAGCATGGTGGACAGCCTTTCACCGTCCAGCGTGGCAGACATCACCAGCACCTTCAGGGGCGTGTCCTCGCGAAAGAGCTCGCGGCCATTGAGGGCGAGCGCTAGGGCAAGGTCTGCGTCCAGATTCCGCAGATGAAATTCGTCGAAGATAATCAGGCCAACGCCATCCAACGAAGGATCGTCCTGCAGCCGGCGTGCGAGGATTCCTTCGGTCACCACTTCAATACGGGTACTGGCACCCACCCTGCTTTCCAGGCGGATTCGATAGCCGACGGTTTCACCTACTTGCTCACCCAGCTCCTTTGCCATCCTTTCTGCTGCTGCACGCGCAGCAAGCCGGCGAGGTTCAAGCATGATAATCGTCTGGTCGGCCAGCCATTGCTCATTAAGCAGAGCGAGGGGTACTCGTGTGGTTTTACCAGCACCAGGTGGCGCTTGGAGCACAACCTCGTTGCGATCGCGAAGGGCTGTTAGGAGCGCTGGCAAGGCAGCGTCGATCGGCAACGAATTCATGTTCTCTCCGGCAATGATCCGGCGATTATACAGGCTGCCTAGGCGTTGAGCTGTAAGCGTCCGGCGAACTCACCCACAGAGCCCCCGTAAGGTGATGATGACGGAACCGGATGATCCCAGGTAGGCCCCAAGGACGCTAACGCCTTCGCAGCCCGATGACGCAGGCGGGCGAGCTGGCGAAAGGTTGAAGGGCCTTCGGCCAAAGTGCGTGTCTCGTATTCACTCATCCACATATTAGGGTGACATCATAGAGCCGCTACGTCAGACTTTCTTGGCGGGAATTTGGCTGTCACCATCGGCGGCATCAACTACATGGAATCGGAGTCGTTATGAATGGATTGAAGCCTCAGTTCTGGGAGCAATGGGAACAGCTCTGCTGTTACTTTATGCAAGAAATTGCAAGCAAGCACGGCCACTCGGTCGGCTATCAATCCTACGGCAGTCGAGGCCAAAGCCAGCATGGCGTCGACTTAGTGCCTAAAAATTCGCCCTTACCTCTGGTAGGTCAGTGCAAGATGATTGAGACCACCTTCACTTGGAAAGACGTACTGACTGAGGTCGAAAAGACCGACGGCTACGCGGGTGCGATCCAGTGTTACGTGGTGTTCACGACAGCGAACAGGCACACAACCATTCAGGATCAACAAAACAGCGGCGTTGTGTATCGCCACACCCGACCCGATGGCACGACCTTCCCAGTTATTGTCAAACATTGGGCGGATTACGAGACAAGTGATCTCAGCTTCGTTCCTGCCAATGTCCTCCGGAACATCTTTCCGAACGCCTTTGATTTAGCGGCGATGGTACGGCCGCCATCCGCCGACGAGTACATCACCTCGCTTAGGGCGCTGCAGAGCTATGTCCCATCTCGCATCACCATGGCAGATCTAACCTGGCTAGAAACTTATGATTTCAGCGTGGGCTGGATGCCTGAGCGGGCGTTCGACCCATTCCAATATTTGTATATCGACCTCCAGCGGGTAGAGGACGCTCTGCGGCTAGGTCTAACAGACCTGCTGCACAGTGCCGGTTACCCCGAAGTCCAGGCGACGTTGCTCGCAGGGAAGGAGTTCTATTCCGCACTGAAGGAGTTCGTAGAGTCTGTAAAAGCTCACATCGTTGGTAATTGGGCAGCGGACGGCACTTCGATTCTCACCGTCGTCGATCTAAATGGCTGGCAGCGATTAGCACGCCAGTTCGGGAGCAATGCTCAATACCTTGCTCAGGTCTACCGTAGGGCGGTGCTAGGTCAGCAGGGTCAGTAAACGGCAACTGTCCAGATGCTCCCCGTAACAGCGCAAGTCTCTCCAGGGCCTGCGCTTCCGGCGCTCTCAGGGAAGTCCCTAAAAGAGCATCCCTACCAACAGACCATCAAGCGATATCGCGCAGGACACCATGAATTTATCCCTGGCATGACCGGTAAAAATCCAACACCACATGGAGATTCGGCATAATCATCCAATTCACCTTGCATAGGCTCAACCAGCACATCAGCGCTTCTTTGAGTTAGACCACCTAAGCTACAAATTCATGATCAAACGCATACTGATCATCAAACGTGGCATCAAGGCGTTTCGGGAACACTGCGCCAAGGCCCCGGCATCGGCCTCGACCGCAGGCTAAAAACCAAGCAGCCGCCGGCAACCCTTATGAGAGCCAGAAGATGAACTACGTTGAGCGAATTCAGCTGGAAGCCGAACGGGTCTTTGGCAACAAAATGAAAGCCGACACCTGGCTGGCTCAACCGAAAACCGCTCTCGGAGGCAGCACGCCACTGGAGCTCTCTCGCACAGAAGAGGGATACGAACTCGTAAAGGCTGAGCTTGAAAAACTCAGCCACGGATACGCCTGCTAACACGAGCCCCCTCCTCCAAAACCCCGGACTCAACATGATTGTTTTTGATCTCAACACAAACGATGCGGAAGCCCTGCTCAGGCACGCCGAAGAATTCAATCCAACATCAGGCGATCCCCGCGAAGACGCTCGACTGCGAGAAGCGTTGCTCGAATTGAAAGAAGCTTTGGTGTCACACCTGAATTGTTCAGATACCTAACCTGTGTTCCCTTTTTCCTAGATCTGCAGTTGATTGAAATAGGGTTCCAGCCAGACCTGCATTTCGGGTGCGGTTGTCGAACACGGTGCTCTCAGGATCATCCTGTCACCACTCAAACCACTACCCCATGCTCCAATAGTCCAATCAGATCCATGACGGCCTGGGTCTCTACCCTAGTCGCGATCATGTCCAAGGGCGCCCTTGAGTTAACCCCTCGCACAGGTGACCTCATCCATTGCCTGGCAGCACAACGATCACCCTCGAACAGCACAATTGCCGCATTCAGTACGTTAACAAGCGCTTGACTGAATCATCGACCGGATCTCACTGGGCTTATGCCAGTCAATGTAGGAGGCACACTTGAAAGTGTGCGTTAGGCGTTGAAATCATCTGCTCAGGTTACTTTGCTCGCTGCCAAAGCACAGCTTACTGAGTGGGCTTAGGCTGGTCATAAGGCCTGGCTCCTAATCAGCTTCCGCCTACATCTATGACCCGAAAAACCACACTGTTGAATCAGTCACTGCAGGTTTCAGCGACTAAATAATCGTCGTTGCACACACGACTTATGGGGCTAGAGAAGGCGTTGGAAAAAGAGGTTGAATGCATAGCGGTGCTTCAACAAATCGCTGCGATCAGAGGTGCCGTTAACGGCCTAATGACAGAAGTGCTCGAAGGGCATATTCGGGAGCACCTTGGGCCTGATGCCGTTTCTCCAGAAAGCAGACAAGAAGATGTCGAGCAAGTCGTCTCCGCTCTGCGCTCTTACCTCAAATAGCCACAGCATTGAGACACTAGGGTGCCCAAGGGAACCTACGTCTTGTTTGCTGGAGAGGAACAAGCCCGTGCGCAATCGCAACAGGACTTACTGGTTTACACAGCGGCTGCCATTATCGGAATCATCCTGCTGCTATTCCTTGCCCTGAAAAGCATGCGTGCGCTGGTCTTAGTCCTGGTAAACCTGCCCTTCGCCCTGGTAGGGGGTGTATTGACCGTGTTGGTTTGCGGTGGAAACTTGTCATTGGGATCACTGGTCGGGTTTGTCACCCTCTTTGGTATCACGCTGCGCAACTCCATCATGCTCATCTCACATTACTCACACCTGGTGAATGAAGAAGGCATGACATGGGGCCCCGAAACAGCGCAACGGGGTGCAGCCGAGCGACTTGTACCGATTCTGATGACAGCCGTGGTGACCGCGTTGGGACTGCTACCTTTGGCACTCGCTAGTGGCGCTGCTGGCAACGAAATTGAAGGGCCTATGGCTATCGTTATCTTGGGAGGATTAGTGACCTCGACAGCACTCAACCTGTTGGTGTTACCAACTTTGGCGTTGCATTTCGGACGCTTTGAAAAGCGCGTCGAAGAGTTTCCCGCTGCCGTGGCCCCTGCGTAACAACGATTGGGCGGCTTATCGGGAAAACACGTACATTTGATCGCCTCATCACCGACATTGCATAGGCAGCCTGCGAATGATGACGTCCCTAGCCTCATCGATCATTGAGTTTCTCAAGGCGAATCCGCATGTTGCCTATCTGGCGGCGTTTCTTCTGGCACTTTCTGAGTCAATCCCGATTATCGGCGCTGTCGTTACAGGAACAGCCGTGATCCTCGCGCTCAGTGCCTTGGTGCCGAGCGGCGCATTGCTCCTCTGGCCATTGCTGGTCGCCACCACATTAGGTGCCATCGCGGGTAATGGTCTTTCGTTCTGGCTCGGGCATCGATACCACCGCGAGGTTCTTGGTTTCTGGGCATTGAACCGCCACCCTGAACTGATTCAGAGCAGCTAGGCCTTTTTCGATCGCCACGGTGCCAAGAGTATATGCGCCTGTATTCAGGGGAAACTTCGGCATGAAGGCTGCATTTACTTTTATCTCAGCCCGCCTAGGGGCTGATTCACTGTGTTAATTCGTAGCCCTATCACATCAACCGCAGCCGCCTCGGTATTGGCTGCAGAGTCTAGTGTTTTACGTAGGTTTCGTGCTGATCGGTTCACTTCTGCAGCATTCATGAATAGGGCTTACACCCTATTTCGGCTTGCGATATAAGTTATTTACCTTGCACCACTCGAATATGTGCATGGCTGATGGCTTTGTAGACGCGAATCAATCTTAAAAGCGGCCACCAGTCATATAGAAAAATCTGCAGCGGCCGCCACATTGCCACCCAGCCAACGATCACTAGGCTTTCGCGTGCCATGCCGACTACAGCGCCAGTACCCAGTTGGCCAATGACATCCACGGCAATCAGGCAAAGGGTAACAAAGGCGATGCCGATCACCAGGCTGATGCGGCCATCTCGAAGGAGGTGTTTTAACTCACTGCGCGTGAGGTCTGCCTTATGATCAAAGTAATTGTGGATTGCCTCAATCATGATTGCGCTTGGATCGCCCTCTGCTGGTAGGTGTTCAAGGTGGATTGTGATACGAAGCCGGCTGTCCGACGAAAATTCCGCAGCCCAAGTTTCAATGAACGCTTCAGCTTCGCGATCGAGATCCTTGTTAAGAAAAGGTGTCGGATCCATCGAGTTAAACAACTGCCCAAGCTCGCGTACTCGAAGTTGAAGGTGATGCTCAGGTTTTTTTCTCATGGCACTTACCGATTGTCCTGCATTGGCAGTTTCGAGTTGTGCGACTCGCTTTCGCTGCGCCTCAGTCCTTACGCAGCGCTCTGATCGCCGCCGGCATCAACGTCAAACCTTAGCTCCAATTTGCCTACAGCCTGCCGATGAAAAGCCGGCGAGGATGGCCTGCATCCAAGAAAGCTGAGTTTAGTTTTGCCGAAATAAACCGACTCGGGAAGATTGCACTCTCGGCATCATGACCACCGCAACACCTGCTTGCCGAGCAACAGCCTTGCTGCCCAAGCGCACCTAAAAACCCACTTACCTGATTGAAGTCAACTCTGCGACTGCCTGGATGTCTACACTGGAACAACTAGGGACTAACAAGCCCGTGGAGCACGTCATGTATTGGTTCCGTCATCACTACCGCAATCTTTTGCGACTCACCCTAGGGGTGTGGGTGTTGGCTGTGATCGTGACGGTATTTCACGGCTGCCTGGTGCAGCCGCAGCACAGCCTGAGTGCAACGCACGAGAAGCCTTCCACGCTGCAACAGGTGGATGAACATGCGCTGCATGCCAGCGGCTGCCTTAAGCATTGTGCCGATGCAGCAAACGCGATCAGTCCCGCATCGCAGATCCCGACACTGGATCTCGCCAGTTTGGCGCTTGCCTTGCTGTTACCTGCGATGCTGCTGCTTATCCCCGCTCAAACATTAACCTTCGCTGCACTCGCACTGAAGCGCCCCGCGCCATCGGGGCCTCCAGCCCGCCTGATATTCGTCCGTTTCAACGATTAATCCGACTTTCAGGGAGGTCACACCGTGGCCGCTCTGCTTCATTGCGCCAATTCGGCGCGGCTTAGTAGTTCCTACTTATCTCTAAATACCCGGAGTTCACCATGCAAACACAATTGAAACTGGTTCTTGCCGCCATTTTGGCCAGCAGCGTCTTCATGGCTTCTGCCGAAGATGAACATCACCCTGCCGACGCACCTGCCAGCGCAACGGCTGCCAGCGCACCGTCCGAGTCGGCGATGAATAAAGCGATGAGCGAGCAAATGCAGAAAATGCAAGCGGCTCATGACAAAGCTGCTGCGGCGAAGACGCCAGCCGAACGGCAAGCAGCTATGCAAGAGGGCATGAAGACGATGAAGGACAGCTTGGCAATGATGAGTAAGCAGCAAGGTGCTGCTGGTTGTACGGGTATGGAGATGGGCTCAGGGATGGGGATGTCTGGCTCCAAGGACGGTATGGGTATGGGCATGGGTAAAGGAATGATGGAGATGATGATGAAGATGATGGATCAGCAGTCGTCGATGATGGACATGCCAATGAAGAAGTAACGACCGCTATCCACCCAGGATTGCGGCGCTTGCAATGCAACGGCGGTGTCACCATGGCCAGCATGGCTAGAGCGACACCGCCGTACTACTCGATAGAACTCCCTCAGGAGTACAAAACCATGATGAATTCAGCACATTCAGCTAAAACCTCTCCAGCATTTTGGAGGAGCAAACCCGGCATAGCGCTGGGCATGCTGTTGGTGATCGCGCTGTTTTATCTGGCCAGAGAACACTACGGCCATATGCTGGGCTTACTGCCTTATATGATTTTGCTGCTGTGCCCGCTGATGCATTTTTTCGGGCACCACCACGGTGGACACAGTCATCACGGCGAAAGCTCAGACTCAACCAAGGATGCGAACAGGAGTTAGCCCATGCACGCCCCTGAGCTTCGTCAAGACGACCCAATACAAAAGCTTGAACCCACCGGTTCCCATGATCCGGTCTGCGGCATGGCCGTCAGTAGCGAAAGCCAGTTCAGTACGCAATATAAGGGGCAAACCTACCGGTTCTGCAGCCAGAAATGCCAAACGACCTTCAGGGCAGAGCCTGAGCGATATCAAATATCTCCGACTGAAATTGAACACATCCATCAGGCACCAGCAGAACCGTTGACCGTTGACACTGAATACACCTGCCCCATGCATCCGGAGATTCGCCAGATTGGCCCCGGCGTCTGCCCCAAGTGCGGCATGACCTTAGAGCCGGTGATCCCGGAATTGGAGGAAAAAGAGAACCCTGAACTCAAGAACTTCACCCAGCGCTTCTGGTGGACATTGCCACTGACAATAATCGTCACCGTTCTGGCCATGGGCGGCCATGCCTTAGTGCTGTTTCACGGCCCCACGCAAAACTGGATCGAGCTGGGACTGGCCGCACCGGTGGTGCTTTGGGCTGGTTGGCCATTTTATGTACGCGGCGTGCGCTCGGTGATTCAGCGAAGTCCGAACATGTGGACGCTGATCGGCCTTGGCACGGCGGCGGCCTTTCTTTACAGCGTTGTGGCGACCCTGGCCCCCGATGTATTCCCCAGCAACTTCCTGATGGACGGCCGTATCGGCGTCTACTTCGAAGCGGCGGCTGTGATCATCTCACTCACCCTCCTCGGCCAGATGCTTGAACTCAAGGCGCGCTCGCAAACCTCGGCCGCCATCAAGTCGCTGCTTGGACTGGCCCCGAAAACTGCCCGACGGATCAATGCCAACGGCACGGAAGAAGACATCCCCCTGACGCACGTACACAGCGGCGACACGTTACGTGTGCGACCAGGCGAAAAAGTGCCTGTCGACGGTCAGGTGCTGCAAGGCGAAAGCGCTGTGGATGAGTCGATGCTCACTGGCGAACCGATACCGATCATGAAGAGGGCCGGCGACGCGCTGATCGGCGCCACTCTCAACATCCACGGCAGCCTGGTGATGCAGGCGCAGAAGATAGGGTCGGCCACCCTGCTCGCACAAATCGTGCAGATGGTTGTTCAGGCCCAGCGCTCAAAGGCGCCGATGCAACGCCTGGCTGATGTAATCGCCGGTTACTTCGTGATTGTGGTGATTACTATCGCCGCGCTGACTCTACTCGGCTGGGGACTGTGGGGGCCCGAGCCGAGCTGGGTGTTCGGACTGATCAACGCTGTCGCGGTCATGATCATCGCCTGTCCCTGTGCCCTTGGCCTGGCGACACCGATGTCAGTCATGGTCGCCACCGGCAAGGCCGCTGGCAGCGGCGTATTGTTTCGCGATGCCGCCGCCATCGAAAACCTGCGCAAAATAGACACCTTGATAGTCGACAAAACCGGCACCCTCACTGAAGGTCGACCAGCGTTCCATAGCGTCGGGGCCGTACCCGGATTCACTCAGGATGAGGTGCTGCGCCTGGCTGCGAGTCTTGATCAGGGCAGCGAGCACCCGTTGGCCCGCGCCATCGTCGATCAGGCACGCGCCGCAGGTCTGACACTGAGCCCACCTGAAACCTTCGAGTCGGCTTCCGGTATTGGTGTAAGCGGTCAGGTTGAAGGTCGCCGCCTGCAATTGGGTAATACGGCGCTGATGCAGGAAGCCGGCGTCGCCACTGAGCGCTTGCAAGCGCAGGCCGAGAAGCTACGCGGCGACGGTACGAGCATCATGTACCTGGCAGTCAATGGCGCCCTGGCGGGTTTGCTGGCTGTAGCCGATCCCATCAAACCCACCTCGAAGCTGGCCGTCGAGCGTCTGCAGGCGGATGGCGTCAAGGTCATCATGGCCACTGGCGACGGCCTTACCACTGCGCGCTCGGTAGCTCGCCAATTGGGCATTGAGGAGGTGCATGGCGAGGTCAAACCGCAAGATAAAGAACGTCTGGTTGCATCTCTGCAGCAAGCCGGACACCGCGTGGCGATGGCCGGCGACGGCATTAATGATGCCCCCGCGCTGGCTCGCGCTGATGTCGGTATCGCCATGGGTACTGGCACTGACGTGGCGATGAACAGCGCTCAGATCACCCTGGTCAAAGGCGATCTGCTCGGTATCCTGCGTGCTCGCAGCCTGTCAGTAGCAACGGTGAGAAATATGCACCAGAACCTGACCTTCGCCTTCCTTTACAACGCCATGGGCATCCCGCTGGCAGCCGGCTTGCTCTACCCGCTTACCGGTCACCTTCTGTCACCGTTAATTGCCGCACTGGCCATGAGCGTGAGCTCGGCGTCGGTGGTATTCAACGCGTTACGCCTGCGCCAGGCTTCCATTAATTGAGTGAAAACGCCCGCTTGACCTTGCCATGGCAGCAAGGTTGAAGATAAGCCAACGTCGCAGAAAAGCTGAATGCCTCAGTCTTTGCTTGATGCATTTTGTTATGAGGAGTCACCGATGAAAACCGTTGAACTGCAAGTCCAAGGCATGAGCTGTGGCTCATGTGTCAAACACGTCACCGAAGCGCTGCGCCCACTTGAAGGCGTCAGTGACATAGCAGTGGATCTACAAGCCGGACGGGTGAAGGTCAGTGGCGATTCGGACAGCCCTGCGCTGCTTACAGCCCTGCAGGACGCTGGCTATCCAGCACAGCTGGTGACAATGGAAAGCGTAGCGAGTAAGAAAGCCTCTGGTTGTGGCGGGAACGGTGGCGGTTGCTGCTGTCGGTAAGCGATATTTTTAAACGGCAATTGACGACTACGTCAGGGCTAACCTGACACGGCCTATCACAACAAGACAAATCTATCGATGCTGCCCAATCGCAGCGCAGCCAAACTGCCATTGCTAACCTGACGGAAATGTAATCACGCGCCGCCTGATGATATGACATCTTGCTCGCAAAATGGCGGCTGGCACCGACTCTCTGAAGCGAGCCATGGCCCTACTGTGGCAGCGGTTTCGTATCTGCCTGCACTCCGACTTACTGGATACCCCTCCATGCATTCCAGAACATCAAGACGCACTTTCGTGAAAGCCTTGGCTGCAGGCGGGGTACTCGCAGGCTTTGGGCTGTGGCGCAGCCCGGTGTGGGCAATTACCAGTGAGGGGCAGCCGAATGTGCTCGCTGGCACTCGTTTCGATCTGACTATCGGTGAGATGGGGGTGAACTTCACTGGCACGCCCCGCACCGCCATGACCATCAACGGTAGCCTCCCTGGCCCGATATTGCGCTGGCGTGAAGGCGATACGGTGGCGTTGCGGGTCAGGAACCGGCTCAAGGAAGACACCTCGATCCATTGGCACGGCATCATTCTGCCGGTGAACATGGACGGTGTACCGGGCCTGAGTTTTCACGGCATCGAACCGGGCGGCCTGTACGTTTATTCGTTCAAGGTCAAACAGAACGGCACCTACTGGTATCACAGTCATTCCGGGTTCCAGGAGCAGGTCGGCGTCTACGGCCCCTTGGTCATCGATGCAAAGGATCCCGAACCCTTCAGCTATGACCGCGACTATGTGGTGATGCTGTCCGACTGGACGGATGAAGACCCAGTTCGGGTCATGAAGAAACTCAAGAAACAATCTAGTTACTACAACCTGCACAAGCGCACCGTCGGCGACTTCATTGATGACGTCAGCAAGAACGGTTGGTCTGCCACCGTCGCGGATCGAAAGATGTGGGCTGAAATGAAAATGAACCCCACCGATCTTGCTGACGTTAGCGGCGCCACCTACACCTACTTGCTTAACGGGCAGGCTCCCGATAGCAACTGGACAGGTATTTTTAGGCCCGGAGAACGGCTACGCCTGAGGTTCATCAACGGCTCGGCGATGAGCTACTTTGACGTGCGTATTCCTGGGCTGAAAATGACTGTCGTCGCCGCAGACGGGCAGTACGTGAAACCGGTGAGCGTTGATGAGTTCCGCATCGCCGTGGCCGAAACCTTTGATGTGATCGTCGAACCCACCGAAAACGCATACACCTTGTTCGCCCAGTCGATGGATCGTACCGGTTTCGCAAGAGGTACTCTGGCTGTACATGAAGGGCTCTCAGCTCCTGTGCCTCCCCTGGATCCACGTCCGTTGATCACGATGAGCGACATGGGCATGGGTGATATGGCCGGCATGGATCATGGCGATATGAAGGGTATGACCCAGGACTCGATGCAAGGCATGGAGGGTATGGATCACAGCCAAATGTCGGCCGGCGACGACAAAGGCATGCAGGGTATGACGGGCATGGACGGTGGATCGATGCAGAGCATGGATCATAGTCAGACGCCAGGCTCGGCAGACACGTCAGGTCACTCGATGTCGGGCATGAGCAGCATGGACTCGATGGAGCCTCACCCGGCCTCGGAAGCGAATAACCCGCTGGTCGACATGCAGGCGATGAGCCCCACACCGAAACTCAACGATCCTGGCATGGGATTGAGAAACAACGGTCGCCGGGTACTGACCTACTCAGACCTGAAGAGCACCTTCGAAGATCCCGATGGCCGCGAACCAAGCCGCACCATCACCCTGCACCTGACCGGACACATGGAAAAATTCTCGTGGTCTTTTGACGGCGTCAAATTTGCGGATGCCGAGCCACTTCATCTCAAATATGGAGAGCGCATCCGAGTGGTTCTAGTCAACGACACCATGATGATGCATCCCATTCATCTGCATGGCATGTGGAGTGACTTGGAGGATGAGAACGGTGACTTCATGGTTCGCAAGCACACCATCGACATGCCGCCTGGCACCAAACGCAGCTACCGCGTGACCGCCGACGCCCTGGGGCGATGGGCGTACCACTGCCACCTGATGTACCACATGGAAATGGGCATGTTTCGCGAAGTCCGTGTGCAAGAGTAGGAGCCAGACATGAACTTCGAAAGAACCGCTAAACCGCTACTCGCCGGCCTTGCCATCCTGGGGATGGGTGTCATGCCATTTGCATATGGGCAGACCGAGCTGATGCAAGGCATGGACGGCAAACAGATGCAGGATATGGATCATTCCCAAATGCCGGGTATGGATCACTCTCAGATGCAGGGCATGGATGACAGCCAGATGCAGGGTATGAAACCCGCAGCGCCCCAGCAAAGCCGTACACCCATTCCGGCACTCACCGATGCAGATCGCGCGGCGGTGTTTGAAAGCCATGCCGGCCACCAGATGCACGACAGCTCGATCAACTCATTTTTCCTGATCGATCAACTCGAATGGCAAGACGCTGACAAGGGCAGTGCATTACGTTGGGAAGCCAACGGCTGGATTGGCGGTGACACGGATCGTCTCTGGCTGCGAACCGAAGGCGAACGAACCAATGGCGTGACAGAAAGCGCTGAGCTTCAGGCACTCTGGGGACACGCCGTGAGTCCCTGGTGGGACGTGGTCAGCGGTGTGCGACAAGACTTCAAACCAGGTGCACCCCAGACATGGGCGGCACTGGGGCTGCAAGGCATGGCGCTTTACGACTTCGAAACTCAAGCTACCGCTTACCTGGGCGAGGCTGGCCAGACCGCGATGCGGCTCAAGGGCGACTACGATATTTTGCTGACCAACCGTTTGATTCTGCAGCCCACTGCTGAAATCAACCTCTATGGCAAAAACGATCCACAACGGGTCACAGGCTCCGGGCTGTCGGACACCGAGGTTGGCCTGAGACTGCGCTATGAAGTACGCCGCGAGTTCGCACCTTACATCGGCGTGACCTGGAACCGCGCCTACGGCAAAACAGCGGACTACCGCCTTGAAGAAGGCGAAGACAAGAGCGATACGCGCTTTGTCGTCGGTGTGCGAATGTGGTTCTAAACCTGATCGATAGATACACCCCACATCCAGTCAATCAAAAACACCCCACCCACGGCCCAAGCCGTCAGGAGCCTTGCATGTCATCTTTTAAAGCCCTCGGTGTTGTCGCTGCACTCAGTATCGGTTTGTTGTTGAGCGCTGCTGCCCAGGCGCATCCAAAACTACTGTCCTCTACCCCGGTCAATGGCACCACCGTGGCTGCACCGGCAAAAATCGAACTGAATTTCTCAGAAAAGCTCACCACCCAGTTTTCCGGCGCGAAACTGATCATGACCGAAATGCCGGGCATGTCCGCCCACTCCCCTATGGGTGTCAAAGCGAGTGTCGCGGGTAGCGCCGATCCGAAAATGATGGTTATCACCCCGGCAGCACCGCTCACACCTGGCACATATCAGGTTGAGTGGAGGGCGGTTTCTTCCGATACCCACCCGATCACAGGCACCGTGACCTTTAAAGTCAAGTGATCCATGGACGACTCAATCTACATTAGCCTTCGCTTCGCGCTCTATATCGACCTGATGCTGCTCTTCGGGCTGGCACTGTTTGGCCTGTACAGTCTCAAAGGAAAGGAACGCGCAGACGGTGCCGTGTTGAATTTTGGGTCGTTACTGGGGGTAACTGCCCTTATCGGCATACTGCTATCGATGGCGGCCATGCTCCACATGGCCAAGACGATGAGCGGTATGTCCAGCGTCATGGAACTGCATCACCACATCCTGCAGATGATGCTGATGGACACTGACGTCGGGTTGACCTGGATGGCCCGAATAGCCTCGTTGACGGTGGCTGTCATCGCCGCGACTCTCAATCGACGAGCCCCGGCATTGAGCCTCTGGCTGGTCACATTGTGTGGGGCCATCGCCCTCTCGACGCTGGCCTGGACAGGACATGGCGCTATGGATGAAGGTAGTCGACGCTACCTGCATTTCACCAGCGATATTGTCCATCTTCTGGGTGCAGGCAGCTGGTTGGGCGCTCTCGCTGCATTCGCGCTGTTATTGCGCTCAACCCACCTCACAGGCGATCTGCAGATACGGTTGCTGGCTCGAACGCTGACTGGTTTCGAATCAGCGGGGACGCTTATCGTCGCAACCCTGGCTATCACCGGGATCGTCAACTATCTGATGGTTGTCGGGCCAGCATTCGAGACGCTGACATCCAGCACGTACGGGGCCCTGTTGTCTTTGAAGGTCTTCTTGTTTGCGGGGATGCTGGTATTTGCGGCGGTGAACCGCTTTCACCTGAGCCCGCTGCTTGAGCGATCCATTCAGTCAGGTACTCACACCATCGCCATCAACGCTTTACGGCGGAGCATGATTCTAGAGTTTTCGGTCGCGGTGATCATTATGGGCCTGGTTGCCTGGCTCGGCACACTCAGCCCAGAGATGGAGATGTCAGCTGAGTAACCCGTGAAGTAAATGCAGGCAGTGCTTCCCAATATTCTATGTTGAGCCTGTGCGTCCGCGCTGAGTCGGCTGTAGAAACTACATCAGCTTGTATTGAGGCATCGGTTTTGGCCGCAAACTGCTGCAATACAAATCGTGGAACCTGCCAATATGAAACTCTTGGTAGCTGAAGATGAACTGAAAACTGGAATTTACCTGCAGAAAGGCCTCACCGAGGCCGGTTTCAGTGTTGACCGCGTCATAAATGGTAACGACGCTCTTCAACTCATTCTGGAAAGATCCTATGACCTGCTCATCTTGGATGTGATGTTGCCTGGTCTCAATGGTTGGGACGTCCTGAGAAAGATCCGTGCCGCAGGCGCAAGCGTGCCAGTGTTGTTCCTCTCAGCTCGGGATGGCGTAGAAGACCGAGTTAAAGGGTTGGATCTGGGTGCTGATGACTACATGGTCAAGCCTTTTGCGTTCTCCGAGCTACTTGCTAGAGTCCGAGTCTTGCTGCGTAGAGCAACCCCTCCTTCCAGTCAGACCCATTTAACAATTGGCGATCTTGAGCTTGATCTACTCAAACATCAGGCGTTTCGCGGAGGGAAACGGATTGACCTAACGGCGAAAGAGTTTTCGTTATTGAAATTTATGCTCCAGCACCGTGGTGAGGTTCTTCCTAAATCACTCATTGCATCACAGGTTTGGAATATCCACCTTGAGAGTGGCACCAATGTGATCGAAGTTGCTGTGCGCAGACTACGAGCAAAAATTGATGACAATTTTGAATCCAAATTGATTCACACCTCACGCGGCATGGGTTATGTCATCGACATATCTTAGATCAAATCTCGCGCCTGTTTTTCACTATGACGAAAAGCTTTGGCCCATCCACCTTCGGTGGATTCATCGATTCAATAAAGCCTGCCATGTATAAAAAAAAGACTGGTCACAGAATGTGGCCAAATATTGCTCTGCCCCTTCTGACCTGCACACTACAGCTGCTGACAGCGAGCGCCTGCATCGCACAGGAGGCGCACGAGACACTGACGATCATGGTGGAAGATGCCGCCGCGCCATGGTCGAAGGGTGACGGAACAGGTTACGCCAATGACGTAGTCATCGCCGCCTTCAAAGAAATGGCGGTAGAGGTACAGCTAAAAGTCGTGCCGTATTCACGCTGTAAGTACATGGTGCTCAGTGGCCAGGTTGCCGCCTGCTTCAACATGAGCTGGCAACCCGAATTCGAGGGCAAGATCAAGCTGGCTGAACAGCCGATCTTCAAAGTACGTAATGACATCTTCGAACATATCAATGCTCCCCTGCCGAAGCCTCCAGATGGAAAATGTGTTTTGCCGCCCGACACTGTCGTTGGCATTACCAGAGATTACGAATACTCAGCCCAGGTGACGGCACTCCAGACCTCTGGCGTGGTGCTCGAAAATTCACTCTCGGATTTAACAAGCCTGCAAAAACTCGCCGCTCGGCGTTTTCAGGCGGCATTGGTCATGAGTAACGACCTTGAGGCCAGGAACCAGAAAGCCATACAGTCCGGCACAGAAGATGTGGTGCGCTTCGCCTTCAATTGCGGAGTGGAAAACTCGACGTTAGGCTTTAGCCTGGCTCATCCAGACGGATTGCGAGCGCTGGAAATGTATGACGAGGGCTATCGACGCATCAAGACCAACGGCGTCCTCAAGGATATTCACATGCGCTGGTTTCCTTAGCTTCATGATTGCCTTGACTAAGCGACTGCGATGTTCAGGAACAACGTAGCAAGAGTAAGCAGCTCAAGCTTCTGGGGACTCAGTCATCGCAACTCCTTTGCGTCCCAGTTGTTTAACGCCATACATGGCCTGATACGCCGCTTTAAGCAGCGCTTCGCCACGCCATGGCGGCAGCCCTTGAAGAGCAGGCGCTCGAACAGTGTTGGCGCCAACACCGAATTGACCTACGTGCCGACGCAAGACTGACCCATCTCCAATCGGCAGAAATCCAGCACAGGAAATGGTTCGCGAGGAATCATACTGGGTCAGTGGCATCTCGGTAACTGGATCAATTCGGCGCCGGCGCCAACAGGCTAGCGGTTTTTCCGCCCCCCAAAATAGGCCTTTCCATATTTGAAAATGGCCTGTCGCAATTAATCTGAGACTGTCGAACACCCCTAAAGTTTCATTGAAAAAACAGCAGCTTAGAGAATTTTGTCAAGCCGTGTTACTCGTCGGATTTCAATTGTAAGCCCCAGTCCAGAGCCTCAGGATCGCCTCGTCACCCCTTTGAGGCTTTCATAAATGAAGTACTCCTCGATTCTCTTGTTGTCACTTGGCCTGCTAAGCGGTGTTGCGTCGGCAGGCGGCAATACCGAAGCAGGCATAGGCGGCGCATTGGGAGGAGTATTGGGCTCAGTGGTCGGCCAGTCGATCGGCGGCAGCACCGGCTCGGCAATCGGCGCAGGCTTGGGTGGCGCGGCCGGTGGTGCGGTGGGCGCCAACAAACACAGCCGTGGCGAAGCGGCCATTGGCGGCGCACTGGGCGCAGCCGGCGGTAACGTGGTAGGTCGCAAGATGGGCGGCACCTCTGGCAGCCTGATCGGTGCGGCAGCCGGTGGTGGCTTGGGCAGTGCCCTGGGCAACAACATGGGCCGGGAATATGATGATGAAAGTGGTCATCGCTACCGTGATGGTTACTATGACGACGATCGCGGCTGGCGTCGCCACCACCACGACCGTGGCCATCACTATGGCTGGCGCAAACACCACTGGCGCGACGACGACTGATCCCCGCGTAACAGGCCCATTGGAAGGGCTGGCCGCAGCAGTCGCGGCCAGCTAGACCAACATCTCCAGTCCCCCTAGGATTACAGAACCACTTCTGCAAGCCTCAATCTCCCTAAGAGGGTGTATACAAAATCATGTCGTGAGTCGGCGCGCGAGTGAGCGTGCCTTGGCCAGCCATACCCACGCCTCGCTCGCGGCGAATATGTGGCAAGCTGTCGATGTAGCACCACAAGACGCAGGTGGAAATTGATGAATGAATTAGAAGCCCGCGAACGCCAACGACGCAGAGCGTTGTGGAAGTTGGTGCGTCTACAGCCCGGATCTGATCAAGCGAAACCTCACTTGGCGATTCTTGATGACATTGAGCGCCGAGATCGGGAGGAGCCTATTGGTGAAGCATGGGCGATGTCGATTGACGAGCTAAAAGTACGCGTTCCTGAAACCAAGATTTTGAGACGGGACGGACACAATTTCGTTGTCGTGCTTGCAGTACACCGTCCACAATTGATGGGAAGCAGGCGGGAAATTTGAACGAGTAGAAATTGAGCTGAACTCTCCCTAACTTGGAACCTTCTACAGCCCAAGATCTCGCCCCAACTGATCCTCCTTCATTTCGTCGCTGGCCTGCCCCGACTTCATAAGGTGCATTTGCAATTGGTCGCGCAAATGCATTCTCAGACGAGACCTGAGCTCAACGTAGTCTGCAGATGGGCCTGTATAGATATCATGACGTTTCATCACGTCACGTAGCCCCCTGATGCTCTCCACGCCAACTCCTGACGCGTGCAACCGCACGTTAGGATCATATCCAGGGTCTCTCTTGAAACTGTCGACCGCCTCCTCAACCAGTCGCACAAACGCTGCCGAGTCACTAGCCTGCTGCGCCAAGCGCCAAACCTCCAACTCAAGTTCTTGTTTCATCTGTCCTCTCCAGTTCCTATGCGGGCGTCCCCCGATGTGAAAGTTGTCCGACAGGAGTATTTTTTAAAAAAAATTCTCGTTGTTTGAAATCAAACTGGAAAGCAGCGGCTTACGCCGCGAAGGGGCGATTTTGCTATGCCCGCAGGGCAGTCACACATCAGCGTCAGCGGGATAAATCGTAGGAAAAACGGACAGAAACAGAAGCACTGCAAAAGCAAAAACCAATACCGTTTCCCCTGCAGGATAGGTGGAAGGAGGAGCGCTGAGATCGCCGCTTTTTTGTTGCTCTCAAATAATAAAGATCCGTCGCTGAAAAAAATTTTCAAGGGGCCTTCTGAAAAAATATTTTTCTTGACACAACACCGCAGCAAAGCTGGTCGGTTCGGTGATACGTGTGAACTGCTGCCTAAGATCTTCCAAAAAATCTAGATCTACACGCTGTTACCGGGCGTTGAGAAGATACAACAACGCAACCAGACCCTCCCACAGACCTCACGATACCTAGTTAGGCACGTGATTCGCGATCTGATCTACGTACTACCGTGACAAGGAAACATTGATGGAAACCGACCTGAAGACTTTATGGCTGCGCGAGAACCAACGGCGCAGACTGCTTTGGACGCTCGAACGAATACGCCCCGGTGCTAAGGAGGCAAAACCGTTGCTCGAAGAGCTCAGAAGCATAGAGCGCCAGGATCTCGAAAAACCAATTGGTGACGCCTATTCGATCTCGGTCGATGAGCTGCGCGAGCGTGTTCCAGAAACAGAATTCCTAGGGAGCGATGGCCACCTTTTCATTATCGTGCTTGACCAACACATACCCCTGCCCTGGCGTGCGCGATTCGAAGCAGCAAGCGCGCTCTCTTCACGGTTGCCGCAAGGTAGTTATGCGCGCGACTGGCGCCGGTTTCTTCGATGCTGGGTGCAAGATATGCAGCACGTTGCTGCGCACAGCGAGTGGTGCGAGGCCGATTGAGTTGGATTTGAGCAGAAAGAGCCTCACATCAACTTCCACCTGCGAAACGTATCTTCGAGACACCTAAGCGGAATCATCGGCGAGCGCCAAGCTTCCTGGCGCAGTCCTAGATCTTGTAGCAAATCCGGCAAGGCCAGCAGCAACCGAGCGTCCGCCTGTAAGCGATCGAACAACCATTCCGGATCTGCCCTATGCGCGAAGCGAGCACACACAGCCTCCCAATCGACTGAACCTAATCGTTCAATATTTGTTGTCCACCGTGTGATCCGCACAACACCCTCGATATCCATCACCATCGGCGCAAGATCGTAGATGGGTGCAAAGTTCACTCGCTCCTTGCCCCGAAGGATCGAGAGATTTCCGCCATGGTTGTCGGTGTTACCGACGATCTGATTGATTAAATCCCGTCGCAAGTATTCGCTAAGCATGTCCGGTATTTCAGATTCTTGGCCGGCAGCAATCCATGTTTTCGCTAGCCGATCCACGACATCGAAATGATTCAAACAACTACCTCGATTGCTGACGCCGCATAATGAATACATCGATTCGACTGCGATGCGCTCCACTCCCCCCAAAGAGACCTTCCGATCGAATCTTTGCATCCAAATGCTAGGTATCTTCGCCGCTTCGTGGGTCAGACCATCGGAGGCGATCGTGTCGATCCCCAGCTTGCCCAGCGCGCGGTAAAAACAGTATTCGGAATGCAGGATGGTGCGGTCTAACTGAGTGGCGGTGTTACGCGGGAATTTAACAAACCAATGTCGCCGCACATCTGCGTCATCTAGCACCCCCTCTGGATAAAGCTGACCCGACGCATCCTCCGCCAGCAGCATTTTCGGAGCTTCACCGCCGGCCCCAAGAGCACCGCTTATTGCCATTCCCGATTCCCTGGCCTGGTCGAGAAAGCTCATACCTTCCTGAATAACCTCTTCTCGGGTAAACCCACCCGTCACTTTTTCGGCGGGATGCAGCATTCCGGTCGCACCTTTTATACGCAGGTGCCCAATGGGAGCAGCAGCGAATTGCTGCAGCAGAAAGAGATCAATCGACATCCCTGACGGTACTGTCATTCTCGACAAGAGGTGCCGACGCCCAGCACCGGCTGGGATGATATCGTGCAGAAAAGCGGGGGCAGGCTCACGCCGAATATCCCACTCCAGAGGGAGGTTCGCACTGACGGCAGGCGCTTTAACCGTACCCAGTTGAACGTGCTGATCCACAAGATATTCGGGGTGATAGTGCATGATGCACCGGCTCCGCAGGTTATCTCCGGGTGAATCAAAGCTGAGCGCCAATGCATCATGCCAATGGCCTGCCGAGTGAATCTGGAGCGTGATGGATTCCATACATCATCTTGGCAAATTGCCGAAGCCTCACTGTGCCTTGATCAATATGAGTACGCCGAGCTTTTGGGGTGCTGTGGGTACCCCTGGACAGCGGGGAATAGTTTCTTGATCAGCGTCTCTGAATCACTCCAATCGCGAGCAAGGCACTGAGCCCAACTATGGAGCTTTTCCCAATCTCGCAACTATCTGATGAGCCCAGACAAATTTTCATTCAGCGCTGAAATTGCAGGCACACTCACGTGCTTTCTTGCACCACGGCCAGCCAGGATGTACAGCGTGTCTTTGCTCTCAAAAAAGCACCCGTAGAAATCTTTTTGATAGCCGGTGATGTAGCCATCGCCGGTTGGGGGGCAAGCTTCGCTGTCAAACACAGCTTTGCTTATGAATAGGACAGTGGGCTGAAGTCCCTGCTTCCGTACTTCGCGCTCCTGGGCCTCGGTGAGCAGGAGGTCGAGCAACATCCAATTCCGAACAATACAAAATGGATGCCCCTCGAACTCCTCACGCGCCAGTTGAATGAGCTCACCGTCTTCAAGCTGAGAGCCTCCGAGCATCTGCGCGGGGCCATACAGCACATCTTCAATCAAATCTGCTTGCACACTGCTGCCTAGTTTTCTAAAGACTTATAAAGCGACACGGATCCAGACATCTGGGAGCCGTGCATCGCGGGAGTTGGGTAACCTTGGATGCCGATTGAAAAGCCCGTAATTCGCTAGTGGATCATATTGATCTCGGGCATGGCGCCGTTTTCATGCCACCAATGGCAAATCACATACCGACTACCGTTGCATGTCTCGCAAAGCTGATAACCCATGAGTTCGAACACCCTTTCGAGCCTCGAAGTACGGATCGTTTTTCCATCCGTAAACCGCCCGCGTGCTTCAGAAAAAACCACTCCGATCACGCAGGGAGGCTGGGATTCGGCGCAACACAAGTAGCCGGTTATCTCGACGCCGAAATCAATTTGTTTTGCGTCCAAAACACATTGGGGGAGCCCCATTCTTTTTTCGCTAAGCTTCTCTTTATCAGTCACAAGCGCCCCACCAAACACATCAATGAACCCTGTCGAACCGATCTAAAGCACCATTCTCGAAAAGCCAGTGAGCGACAACGTAAACGCCACCATCGACCGTGGTAACGACCTCATAACCTGCCCGTCGGCATCGATCGGCAATGGCTGGTGTATGGATCGGTAATCCTTCCGGAAAGCCACCCGTGTGATTACAAAACAACAGCCCAGTCATTCTTGGAGGCCTCTCTAGCGCACACAACAGATACCCGACAACATTTGGATCAGCGATAGCCGCTCGCGCTCGTTCTATGACTGTCGGCAATCTGTGTAACCGAAAATCGGAAAGCTCTGCTCCGTAAGTTTTAATCCAGTACATCCTGCCCCGCCCTTCCGCACCTATCAGATTTCGATCGTGAAATCCGAGATGAATCCTGTGGATTCTTGGGGATAACCACGCGGATTTGAGATCAACCGGCACCCGTCCAGTTCAATATCCACGGCTCGATGCGTATGACCGAAAATCCAAACATCTACCGTCGAAAGCAGTGAATGCCACCTGTTGGAATAGGCTGCACTCAAATGGCCGTCATGCTTCTCGCCGGCTACTTCGGGGACTGGGCAATGATGTGTGACAACGATGGTTTTCCCATCGAATGGCTTGTTGAGCTCAGCTACCAAAAAATCAAAAGCCTCGCGATTTTTCTCAATCACGTCTGCAGGACGCAGCCGGCGAAAGTGCTCTTCGGCTCTGATCACCTGAAAGTCATTCATCCACATTCCGCATGTCACCATCGCTGCCACCGCATCGCCGGTAGAGGAAAAATCCGTCCAGCTGGTTGTGACCAAAAAACGCGCTTGGTTGCAAATCCAAACCTGATTTTCCAATACGTGCACATGAGGTGCTGCAACCTCCCGCATTTTGCGCAGGGTGTGGTCGATGTGGCCTTTGTAGAACTCATGATTACCGCATACGTAAATCACGGGACAGCTGAAGGTCTCGCTTGCCCATTTCACGCCTCGCGCCTGGGTGTCGATGTCGCCGGCCAGAACGACGATATCAGCACCTGTTGTAGCCGGCTCGAAGGGGGCGAACTCGTTGTGCAGATCCGAATAAATCTGGATTTTCATGTCGATCGCCAATCAAAAAATACCGGCCTGAAAATAGTAAAAAACATAACGTGGCTGCCCATACATTCAGGCCACGGCGCATGCAAAACGCTCGCACTCGAATTAGATATATATTGAACTGACATTCCCTTTAGTGAGAATTGATCCAGTGGCCTACCGCGCAATCTTTGTGATGGTGCGCTTTCTTACCCCCTCGCTTTTGTCTGGGCGTGGAGATGTACGTAAACCCGAATCGTTCGATGCATATGACTATAAGCATTTGCATCGAACGGCGCAATCCCGACATATCGTTCCGTTTAGCAGGAATGCCTGAATGTCGCTTCGCACCGCGTTTGCAGCAACCCTGCAGTTTTTGAGAGCGCATCGAAAACTCTCGCAGCAGGACATTGCAAACCTTACTGATCAGTCTCACATCAGCCGTCTTGAAGCCGGCACCAGGTCTGCGTCCCTTGAAGTCAGCCAAGAACTTGCAGAAGCACTTCAGTTAGACCCCCTGTCTTTTCTGACCATTGTCTACGCTGCGCAGCGCGGACAGTCCCCTCGTGGAATCCTCAGCAGCATCCAGGCCGACCTTGAGTCATCCGGACTTCTGGATGCCACAATTCCAACGACCCCCGCGCCCGTTGTGCATCCGGTTGTAGCGGATGCGGCTGAACTGAAATTCAAGATCATCAAATTGATGGACGAGGGGCTTACGCAAGCTGAGGTTGCTCGGCGTTTAAAAATTGCAAAATCGACTGTTACCAGGCACCTGAAAAAGACGGGCAAAGACTGATTCATTGCAGGTTACAGATCCGGCCAAGCGGTCTACCGGGCCGGTGACAGACTAATGCCATCCCTTACCGGGCCACTCAAAGCCCGCCCTTCGGCCTTGCTTTTCACCGAATATTGAACCAGCCTCACTGATCAACCTTGCCCCTCCAGTTCAGAGCGCACATTCGGCCGCAGCGCATGCGCTGCAGGGTTACTGTTATGGAACCCTTTTCAGCAGTTCGGCGTGACGGAAATGGTGGTTATCCAGGAGGAGAGTTTCAGCAGCACCAGGGGGCTCGCCATTCAGATCGGAATTTGGTGTCGGGAAGTGCCACAGTGGGATGGCTTCCTCAGGCTGCCGTCGCTGCTGCACGCGGCCAAACAGATTGCACAGGATCATCCCGTGATCAAGCGCCTCCGCAAAAGCGTTTGGTGATGCACGGAGTTCTTCAACGACGGGCAGTGGGAACCCACACAAGTTCACAGGCTCACATCGCCAACTGTAGTCAGACAAGTTCGTAAAACTTAAATTCGAAAGAAGGAGCTCTCATGGACGATAACTTCAGTTTCGCGCGATTCTGGCGCTGCGCCTTGCAGGTCAACCCCTTCTCCTACCACGGGGCGTATCGAGGTGCTGATCATCAGTTAGACGAGGCTGCATATAACCAGGCTCTGCTTCAAAAGTGCCTGGAGAAAAAGGTCAAGGTAATAGGCATCGCCGATCATGGAAGCGTTGCGAGTGTAGATGCTCTTCGTCAGGCTCTTGAGCCTCATGGAATCGTGGTCTTTCCTGGCTTTGAAATTGCCTCAAACGACAAGACCCATTTTGTCTGCCTGTTTGCCGAGGACACCACAGCCCAGTCACTTGAACGTTACCTGGGCCACCTTGATCTTCTTGACCCCGAAGAACGCATCCTCCCCTCTCGATTGAGTTCCACCCAACTAATCGAGAAGATTGAGCAGCTGGGTGGTTTCATCTATGCAGCCCATTGCACGCATGACAGTGGGCTGCTGAAAAATCGCCAGAACCATGTCTGGAAACACCCCATGCTTCGAGCCGCCCAGATACCTGGCTCGATCGAGGAACTCGCCGGGGTAGACGGTGATTTTTACCGTCGAGTGCTGTTGGGAAAAGACGAGGCCTATCGACGGGATCGTCAGGTCGCAGTCATCAACGCTAAAGATGTGGCCAAGCCTGAAGACCTTGAGCACCCCAGCGCAACATGTCTGATCAAAATGACCCGACCGACATTCTCTGCTTTCAAAGTAGCCTTCCTCGATCCCGAGTCCCGCATTAGGTTGCACTCTACCCAGGCGCAGAGCCCCATCGGTCGACTGATAGGTATGAGTGTGGCAGGCGGATACCTGGATGGAGTGCATATCAATTTTTCCGACCACTTGAATACAGTGATAGGAGGACGCGGGACAGGGAAGTCGACCCTGCTTGAATGCGTTCGGTTTGTTCTAAATTGCATACCCAAAGGCAAGCAGGCGCAAAAGCTGCACACTGAGATCATCAAAGAGAACATTGGTCTGGAGGGAGGACGGGTCGAGCTGACCCTGGTTTCCTCATCGCAGAACGGCAAGCGATACACGATTACTCGTCGCTTTGGCGAGCCACCGGTGGTTCGTGACGAACGTGGAGATGTTTCAACCATGACGCCAGGCGATTTGATGCCCGGCATCGACATCTATGGGCAAAACGAAATCTACGAACTCGCTCAGGACGAATCCAGCCGGGTACAGTTACTCGAACGCTTCCTCCCTCAGGAAGGTGACTACAAGGACAAGCGGGCCGATGCCCATCGCCGGCTGAAGGCAAACCAACAAAGCATTTCAAAATCGATGGATGACCTCGATGACTTGGCTATAAAGGTCAATCGACTACCCAACTTGGAAGAACAACTGCGTGGCTTCGAAGATATGGGCGTGAAGGAGAAGCTTGCCAAGACCTCCCTACTTGCGAGGGAGCGTGAGATGGCCAAGAGTGCCAAACAGGCGATACACGAGGTAGAACAAGCCGTACCCACCTTCACCGACTACTTTCCGGAGCTGGCATTCATCAGTGACGAGGCGCTTGAGGGTGTACCCGACATTGATGCACTGGCCGCCATGCGCCAGACCCTGGAAACGCTCAACACGGACTGCGCCCAGCATCTTCAAGCCATGCAGGGCCTCGTGGACGAAGCAGTTCTGACGTTCAATGTGCAACACGAGGCCTGGGAGCAGCAGCTCAAGGAGCACGACGCAGAACTTGAGAAAGAGCTCCGTAACCTGCCTGACATGGCCGGAAAAACAGGGCAAGAAATCGGTGTCGCGTACCAGCGAGTTCAGGAAGATATCGAAAAAATCAAACCATTGAGTGCGAAGCTGCCCAATCACCAATCGCAACTTGATGAATTCGAGCAGCAACGCCGAAATGTCCTGGCCGAGTTGTCCGACCTACGGGCCGAGCGTATCGCAGCACTGATTCAAGCCGCCAAGAAAATGAACAAGCGCCTCCAGCGTAAGCTCAAGATCGAGATCATTCCCGAAGCTGATAAATCACCTCTCGTTGAATTCCTCAAGGCATGCAAGCTTGAGAACATTGGCGAGAAGCGCCTAGCCTGGATTGAGAGCAATGCCGCCATAACACCAATGGCATTGGTGCACTCCATCAAGCAAGGAGCTGAAGTCGTCTGTCTCGACTGGGGAGCCTCTCAGATGGTCGCCGAAGCCCTGACGAAGCTCCAGCCGTCTCAGATGATGGAGCTGGAAGCACTTGAGCTCGAACACAGAGTCGACATCTCCCTGAACGTCGCCCATGGTACCGCTGAGCCAAACTTCAGGCCTTTGAACAAGCTATCGACGGGCCAGCAGTGCACAGCCATCCTTCACATGCTGTTATTGGATAACCCCGACCCGCTGTTGATGGATCAACCCGAGGACAATCTGGACAACGCGTTCATTGCGGAAAGAATCGTGACCGAGCTGAGGGATGCAAAGACTTCCAGGCAATTTTTGTTTGCAACCCACAATGCGAATATCCCCGTCTTCGGCGACGCGGAGTGGATTGGGGTTTTCACTGCGCAGAACAACCGTGGCTCACTGACCTTGGAGGCTCAGGGTTCAATCGATGTGCCCACGATCCGCGACCAGGTTGCAAATATTCTGGAGGGAGGTCGGGATGCCTTCATCCAGCGCAAGGAAAAGTACGAATTCTAGTTTGGCCTACACCGTCGCTCATGTCGCTCGAATGAATATGAGCCTGACAAAGCGCAGTAGTCGGCAGGCACGCTGGTAGAGCCTCGCTCTCTACTACCGGGGCCAGGAAATACCTTGGTCAGACTCGATGCAAATGGCTGATTAGGTCGAATGGAGGCGTGCCTCAAGACCACGGGTACGCTAGGCGCAGCAATCTCGCTCCATCGATACCAACATCAGGAATCGCAGGTCGCCAGGTGCCTTCAACACCAGCCTGCGCCCAGATGTAGTGTAAAAAAACCTCGCCCAGCCTTGAATCGGCACCGAATTGCCTTCACCTCTGTGTAGCGTGTTACTCAATCCGCTGAGCAAGACCTCATGACGATTAAAGGCAGAGCGCTCGGCCCGATCCGCCACCAAGCAGAAGGAATGAAACGCGCATGGCAACCACCAAAAGAATCATCCCGGGTGTCTTTGACGAACTCGTGGAAGTCGATGTTTACCAAGACAAACACAGACCAGAAAAGCAGGAAAAGGTCGGCCAGGGCTACCCGCTAAATCCTGTTCTCCGCGACAACTTTTGGAACACACCTAACGAATATCGAGAGCCGCTGGAGCGCGAGGACTGGTGGGATCTACCCTATATCGAATCGACGACTTGGCAACAGTCAGAGGCGAGTATTCGTATAGCCCAGCAGGCACGAGGGGATGAACTCAGCAAAATGGAAGCTGAAGCTCAGATCGAAACCAGTAAGGCTTCGTTCTTTGGCTTCAATCCAGGTGGCACAAAGTACACGGTGCACTGTCTAGACGGCGGAGCATGGGATCGACCCACTATGTGGGGCACATTTCCAACACTTGATGAGGCGATCGAGTGCTGCGCCAATGGCCCTGCTTGGCGTAAAAACAGGTTTTAAAACCACGGTGTTTGGACAGTAGCTACCCGGACGAGGGCCGAGCGTACGACTACGACAGCAGGATGTTGGACGCGCAGTTGCACTGGCTTAGAGGGCAGCTCGCCACACCAGGGATTCCTGGACTTTCAACCATCAAGATCGAGGGCGATCGCCCAGGGGACTATCGTGGCATGAGTGGGGCGGTGGTCATCGCAGATGTCGATGACGTGTGGAAGTTTGCTGGCATGGTCACGCTCGCAAGTGAGAAGCATGACCTTTTGAACTTCATTCCCGCAGAGAAGATCGCTTACTACTTGAACAAGATGGTGCTTATGGAAATTATGGCGCGTTGATAACGACTGGGGAGACACGCCAGCAGGCGCCCTCCCATCTGGTTGGCCGACGTCAGCACTCGCGGAGTCCAACCATTCCATTGCAGCCTCAACGCTTGAGGCACCTGCTACCTCCGTGCCTCAAGAGTCTGTTGGGGCACGTATCAGGTCATAGAAACCAACTGACCTAGCGAGTTCTTCTCGTCGTTATACGCCTTGCAAAGCGCATGCAGGACTTCAGAGGTCTCATCCTCGCCCCAATCCTGAACAGGAGCCCACTTGGAATCGTACAGCCCCATTAAGGCATCCTCCGAGCCGGTGCTTGCAACAATCACCGCTCCCGTAGGAAATGACACCTCTGGATCTGCCAGTAGCCCATACATGGACATATAGCCTTCCAGTCCTGGCTTACCTTCAAAGTCGGGCATCCTATAAATCGGCCAGCCTTTCTGACCGAAGCAAACATTCCAAAGTACACCAGAAACGACTGCACCACCGCCGCGCTCATAATAGTGAGGTGCCACGCTGTGTTCGCCGCCAGGAATCACCAATCGGTCAGCCAGGATAAACGCAAAAGTGGGGCCTTGTTCGAACTGAGTGGACTTAAATGCCGAACCTGCTTTGTTGATAAGTGTGTTTGTCACAGTCAGCAGTGAGCGAGGATCGTATGAGCTATCATTAAAAGCACGTTTATAAGGAGCTATTTCTCTTTCCGCAATCGCAACTCGTCGCCCTTGTTTGATCTGGTCTTCAAGTTCAATCTGCTGTTGCATTGCATCTTCGTGCATCTGAGTCGGCCTGAACGGCGCATCGACGATATCGAGAGACTTGACCTCTACGAAAAACTCCTTCCCACTTGGAAGCAAACAAGCAAAGTCCGGCATAGAGTTATTTCTCGCATCTACCCTTCTAGTCTTGAAGTGCTTACTGAGCATTCCATAAACAAGGGCCTCACCGTAATACTCAAAAGCTTGACGAAAGTTATTACTATCATTGACATGAGAAACAAGACTAAAGCCATGTTTCAGCTCATCAATGAGCCCCTTTAACTCAGGGTCTGTATACGAATCTTCTTCGAGCTTCTTTAAATTTTTCCACGAAATTGAACTGAGGCTATGGTCTGCTGACAACCCATGCAACTCATGGCACCAATGCAGATACTTCTGACCTACTGGAAACGCCATATCGAGGCAACGGTTATACGCATCTCTTAGTTCTACTCCCTGTTCTGCGGTAGGGGCAGATTGTGTAGCGGCACTTAAAAGAGTCCGAACTGTGTCAAGGTCAGACTTGATGCCAGGCACGTGCTGTTCGACACGAGAGAGCGCTTCCAACCTATCGAATTCCAAACTGCCCATATGGGTAATTCTTCCCTCCCGAGGTAGGTCGCGTTGGTACATCAGGGCGTCGTACAAAGACGCTGATAGAGGGTTTTCCGGGCGACTAGGTTTTGAAGTGGTGATGGGGCTGTTGGCAGGTGATTCCATTCTGTATTGAGCCTCAGATTGATATGGGGACAGCGCACCAGCGTCTCGGTAAGCGCATCGCTTATGGATTGCATTTGAAGAGTCGGCGGGCTTATTGGAGGGGTCAGCCCTACCCGCTCTTCTACCCACAGGCAGTGGTCGTGGCCTGCTGGGTGAGCCATGTTGCTTCCACAGCCCTGATCATTCAATAGGTGGTCTCACGCGGGTCAAGGATGATCGGTTTAGCAGACATGGAGGCGGATTGGGGGAGGATTGGGAGTCAGAATTCTGGGGCTGACTAAGTGAGGGGGGGACTGGAGATTTGGTTTTTTGGGGGGCTAGGAATGAAGTTCGGGGGTTGGGGTTGGGAGGCGGATCTTGAACTGGAGGTGGGTCAGGAGAGGAATTGAGCATGAGGGGGAGTGGGATTGCAGGCAATTTTTGACAAAAAACAGCTTTTTTTCGGTGCAAGTGACAAAACGTGAAACTCGTCGAAGATCAGCAGGCCCACGCCTTCCAGCGCCGGGTCGTCCTGCAAGCGCCGGGTGAGGATGCCTTCGGTGACGACTTCGATGCGGGTGTCGGGGCCGACCTTGCTGTCGAGCCGGATGCGATAACCCACGGTTTCGCCGACTTTCTCGCCCAGTTCACTGGCCAGGCGCTCCGCTGCCGCACGCGCCGCCAACCGGCGCGGTTCGAGCATCAGGATGGTTTGCCCGGCCAGCCACGGCTCGTTGAGCAAGGCCAAGGGCACGCGGGTGGTTTTACCGGCGCCGGGCGGTGCTTCGAGCACCGCTTCGTGGCGTGTCGCCAAGGCTTCACGCAGGGCGGGTAAAACTTCATCGATCGGCAAAGAAATCATGCTGGCTCCCAAACAGAGCGGCGAGTATAACGGCGAACTGCCCAGTGTTCGTTGCGGTCCTAATTCATACCGATAACACTTCGTTTTGAAATGACCCAGGAGATTTCATATGCATATTCCCCTTCGCCTGATTGGCGGTGTTCTGGTCGCCACCCTGCTGACCCAAGTGACGGCCTGCGGTTCGATCTTCTACCCGGATCGCCGCGGCCAGATCGACGGCAAGATCGACCCGGCCATTGCCGTGCTCGACGCCGTGGGCCTGTTGTTCTATATCATTCCCGGCCTGATCGCGTTTGCCGTGGACTTTGCCACCGGCGCGATTTACTTCGAACCGGGCAAAACCGCCCAGGTTGATCCGGAAAAACTCAAGGACGCCATCGGCGCCGACGGTAAGGTCGATAACCTCAAGTTGCAGACTATTCTGCAGCGTGAACTGGGCCGCAGCTTCCCGCTGGATGATCCACGCCTGATCCAGCACAAGGGCAGCACCCAGCAACTGGCCATGTTCGGCCTGCAACCCGCCGCGTAATCGGTGCATTTCAAGGAAAGGCCGCATTTATGATCTCCAGCTCCGAACACGCCCGCCTGCTGCGGCTGGCGACCCGTGCCTCGGTGGCGGTGGCTTGCACGCTGGTCGTCGCCAAAGCCATCGCCTGGTGGCTGAGCGGATCGGTGAGCATGCTCGCCGGGTTGACCGACTCGGCACTCGACGGCATCACTTCGATGCTCAACTTGCTGGCCGTGCACTACGCCCTGCGCCCCGCCGACGACGATCATCGCTATGGGCATGGCAAGGCCGAATCGCTGGCCGGCATGGCCCAGGCGCTGTTCATCGGCGGCAGTGCGGTGCTGATTGCGATGCAGGCGTTCGAGCGGATCAAGCATCCGGAGCCGGTGGGCGCGCCGTGGATCAGCATCGGGGTGATTGTGTTCTCGCTGGTCCTGACCCTGGCGCTGCTGATGTTGCAGCACCGTGTGGTCAAGGCCACGGGCTCCAACGCGGTGCGCGCCGACTCCTTGCATTACCGCTCGGACATGCTGCTCAACGGCAGCATTCTGGTGGCGCTGGTACTGGCCGGGTTTGGCTGGCATCAGGTCGACGCCTGGTTCGGTCTGGGTATCGCTGCGTACATCCTCTGGAGCGCGGTGCAGATCGCCCGGGAAAGTTTCACGGTGCTGATGGATGAAGAGCTGCCGCCGGATGTCAGCCAGCACATGCTCGAACTGGCATGCGGCGTTCCGGGGGTGCTGGGTGCGCATGACCTGCGCACGCGGGTGTCCGGCAACCAGTGGTTCGTACAACTGCACCTTGAATTACCGGGGGATCTGACGCTATCCGTTGCCCATGGCATCAGTGATCAAGCCGCCGATGCGATTCACGCCGCCTACCCGCGAGCCGAGGTGCTGGTGCACGCCGACCCGCAGGAAGTGGTGAACGCTGCCAGCGCTCAGTAACTCACCTGGTAGCCGCGACTGCTCAGGCAATTGCCCTGAGCCTGGCGATAGGCTTGCACCACCGAAGGGTCTGGCTGGTAGGTCGCGGTTCGCGGATCGAAGCCACTCTGCTGCACCGCGTATTGATAGCACTCGTAGCCATCCCGATTGACCTGGTCCTGGGACTGGCCGTTGGCCGGATAAGCCACTACGTCATAACTATTATTGGCGAGTTGCGGCGGCTGCGGTTGAAGGCTGCCAACGGGTGGCTCGACCACGACGTAATCCTGGGTGCTCTCTTGATAGGCGTAATACGCGCCCGCCGCCAAAAAGAGCACCGCACCGCCGATCAACACCTGTTCGGCATAATCCGGCAAGTAACTGACGCGAATCCCGCGCGGTGGCTCGACCACCACATAACGCGGACCCAGCGGGCGATACCAGTAGCCGCCGGAGTAGAAATAATCCATGCCACGATATGGCACGCGGTACTCGCGGTCCGGGAAGCGATCGATCACATGACCCGGGCGATACTGCGGCCCTGGGCCCCAACCATTGCCGTGCCCGTTCGGACGGCCCTGCCACTGATCATGACTCGACGGCGCACCGGTGTAGCCGCCCCAGTGCTGGTTGTTGTCGTTGCGCCGCGGCACGTCCTGGTAATACCCGCGTTGCGGCGGCTGGGTCTGACGCACCGCGTCGGGCCGTGGCTGGATCGGCAAGTCATTGGCCGGCAATTGCGGTGGCGGCGGAGGAGAGCGAACCGGATTGTTGAAATCGGGCTGTTGACGGTTTTGCCATTGGCCATCGTTGCGGTTCTGGCCGTTGTGCTCGAACTGGCGACTGTTGTCGCCACGAATGACGTCATTGTTTTGCGGGCGCGGCTGATTGTTGCCGCCATGGCCCTGATTATTTCCCTGATGACCGCCCTCCCCCTGTCGACCACCCTCGGGCCCATGGTTCTGCGGCTCATCGGCCAACGATTGCGCAGTGACACTGACACACAGCAAACCAACTCCGGCCAAACGCCAGATGCGCGACTTCATGCTTTTCCTCACTGTGGGGACTGCTGGGGTACGGATTGCGCAGGAGCGAGCCTGCTCGCGATGAACTCAAGCGCCATGCGTTTATTCAGAAAGCATGCGTCATCGTTAACGTCCATCGCGAGCAGGCTCGCTCCTACAGTGAAGCGAACAGCGCTTGTACGTAAGACTGGAGATGCACAGGCTGGTTCTGCCACAGGTTATCAGTCGCGAAACTTATTTATTAAGGGAACAGCACTAAAATCCAGGCAAAGAAAAAGGGGAGACCCGTCGGCCTCCCCTTGAGAACTTCGTCCGTGCTCGACGCTTTTGACGTCGGCTCACCTCACGCCGTCTTCTGGACAGTGTGTAGCTCGGGGGCCGGCACATCCCCTGTGGGGGTGGCGACCGCAGCTGGCCTGATTGGGCGAGCCGCACTGGACTGTTTGTCCGAGCAGTGATTCTGGTGATAAGAATAGACTCGGAGAGCCAGCAGAGGATTGCGAAGATTGCTCAAATAAACACTACTTGCGCAATTTTTAACCCTGGATAGATAATCTGTCGCAATAGTTATGACAAAGGCCTGATTGATGAGCAAACTCGACCGATACGACCTGAGCATTTTGGCTGAATTGCAGCGTGATGCACGCATCTCCAATCAGGAGCTGGCCGAACGCATCGGCCTGTCACCGTCGCCCTGCTCACGGCGGGTCAAGCAACTGGAGGACGACGGCTACATTTCCCGCCAGGTCGCCCTGCTCGACCGCAAGATGCTCGGCCTGAGCCTGACGGCGTATGTGCTGATCGGCATGGACCGCCATACGCCAGAGCGCTTCGAGAACTTCGAAGCGGCCATCCGTACCTTGCCGCAAGTCCTGGAATGCAGCCTGGTGACCGGGATGGATGCCGATTATCAGCTCAAGGTCGTGGTGCCGGACATGGACCACTATCAGAAACTGCTGCTGGGGCACCTGACGCGAATTGAAGGTGTGACCAGCGTGCGCTCCAGTTTTGTGTTGAACCAGGTTTTGAACAGCACTGAGCTGCCGCTGACTCATCTTCGTAGCTAAGGGCGCCTTCGCTGACAAGCCAGCTCCTACAGGGGATCTTCAGCGCACCAGGATTAACGGCAGGAGCGAGCTTGCTCGCGATGGGGCCGCAACAGCCGACGAATGACTGCGACACACCGCCGCAGGTCAATACTGCCCTCCACCAGCGAGGCGTATACTCCCCGCGCCCTTTTAGCCTCGCCCGCGCTGGAGATGTTCAATGGATCCTGCAGTTTTCGAAGAGTGGATGATGACCGGCCTGGTCTCCATCCTGATCATTTTCATGGGTTTCATCGTCTGGGATCTGGCGAAGAAGTCCAAGGCCGGGCGTTTCGGCTCGTTCATTCTGTTCTTCGTGCTGGGCCTTGGCGTGGCGGCGTTCGTCATCAAGAGCGTGGTGATCGGACTGATCGAGTCCGGCACCTTATAAGCGCGCCGGCACTTCCTTCCACTGGCCCTGATCAAGCCCTTCGAGGGTCCAGTCGCCGATTCTGACCCGCACCAGGCGCAACGTCGGCAGTCCGACCGCCGCCGTCATGCGTCGCACCTGACGGTTTCGCCCCTCGCGAATCACCAGCTCCAGCCAACGGGTCGGCACACTCTTGCGAAAGCGCACCGGCGGATTGCGCGGCCACAACTCGGGTTCATCCAGTTGCCGCGCCTCGGCGGGCAAGGTCATGCCGTCGTTCAACTCGACACCGTCACGCAAGCGCTGCAACTGCTCGGCGCTCGGCTCACCTTCCACTTGCACCCAATAGGTCTTGGCCAGTTTGTGTTTCGGGTCGGCGATCCGCGCCTGTAGCTGGCCGTCGTTGGTCAGCAGCAGCAAGCCTTCGCTGTCACGGTCCAGCCGTCCGGCGGGGTAAATTCCCGGAATCTCGATAAAGTCCTTGAGCGTCGCCCGACCTTCGCCATCGCTGAATTGCGTCAGCACATCGAACGGTTTGTTGAACAGGATCAGTTTGGGCTCGGCCGGTGGCGCCTTGGCGACACGGCGCGGGGCCGAAGGGGATGGCTTCGCGCCAGGACGGCGGGGAGCGGGACGTTGAGGACGGGACATGGCAAAAGAGAACATCTAACGGTCAGGGCTGCTAATGCTAGGGCGCGCGATCAATTATTACCACTGCCGCGCCCTTGCCCTGACCGCCAAATGACCATGACAAACCGTTAGCGGAACGGCGGTTCGTCGAAGCTGCGCAGTTTGCGCGAGTGCAGCGAGTTGAGTTCGGTGCGCAGCAAGTCCACCGCCTCGATGCCGATCTTCAAATGCTGGCTGACCGCGCGTTCGTAGAAGGCGTTGGCCGAGCCCGGCAGTTTGATTTCACTGTGCAGCGGCTTGTCCGACACGCAGAGCAACGTGCCGTAAGGCACACGCAGGCGATAGCCCTGGGCGGCAATGGTGCCGCTTTCCATGTCCACCGCGACGGCGCGAGACAGGTTGATCAGCGGACGCTCCTGGGCCCAGCGCAGCTCCCAGTTACGGTCGTCGTAAGTCAATACGGTGCCGGTGCGCAGGCGTTTCTTCAGTTGGTCGCCTTGCTCGCCGGTGATGTTGGCCGCCGCTTGCTGCAAGGCCATCTGCACTTCGGCCAGGGCCGGGATCGGAATATTCGGTGGCACCACCCGGTCGAGAATCCCGTCGCGGCGCATGTAGGCGTGCGCCAACACGTAGTCGCCAATGGTCTGCGACTGACGCAAGCCGCCACAGTGGCCGATCATCAGCCAGCAGTGCGGACGCAGCACCGCCAGGTGATCGGTGATGTTCTTGGCATTGGACGGACCGACGCCGATGTTCACCAGGGTCACCCCGTGACCGTCACTGGCGATCAGGTGATAGGCCGGCATCTGGTAGCGGTGCCAGACCACGCCCGCCGCAATCGCCGAGGCTTCGCCGTGGTCCATGCTCTTTTCGATGATCACGTTGCCCGGCAGCACCATGCGCACGAAACGCGGGTCTTTGCGCAATTGTTCAAGGCCATGGACGATGAACTGGTCGACGTAACGGTGGTAGTTGGTCAGCAGAATCCACGGCTGTACATGACGCCAGTCGCTGCCGGTGTAATGCACCAGTCGGCGCAGGGAGAAATCCACCCGTGCGGCATCGAACAGCGCCAGTGGCAGCGGATCGGTGTTTTCCCAGTCGTACAAGCCATCGGCAATGCCGTCGGTCGCCGCCGACAGGTCGGTGCTCGGGAACACCCGTGCCAGCACGGCTGCGGTGACGCCAGAACCGGCCAGCTCATCGCCCTGTTCGACGACATACGGATACGGGATGTTTTGCTGACTGACACCGACCTCTACGGTCACGGTGAAGTCGTGCATCAAGGGCACGAGCTGTTCCAGCAGGTACTTACGGAACGCTGAAGGGTGGGTGACGGTGACGCTGTAGGTGCCTGGCAACTGGACCTTGGCGTAGGCGCGCGTGGTCTGCGGAACTTCGCCCTGGCAATGGTAGGTCAGACGCAGCTCGGGATAACGAAACATCGCCCGCTGCTCGGCGTCCGGTTCGACGCGATCCTTGAGGTAGCGCTTGAGCGCCTGACTCAGTGCGGTGGTTGCACGATTGTGCAAGAGCGCAAGCCGGTCAACGGCTTGCTCGGCGGTTTGAACGACAATAAAAGCTTCGGTCACGATCAGCATCCTGTGTTCTGACTTGCAGGCCTTCATCTTGCCTGCATCGTCGCTTCACGGGAACAGTGGCATGCTGATACAAAAAATATTGCACACACCGAAAACCTTGTGGGAGCGGGCCTGCTCGCGATCAGGCCATCACATCCAACATTTTGGTTGAATGGAAGTTCGCTATCGCGAGCAGGCTCGCTCCCACAGTGGGTTGATGGTGATCAAAAGCCCTGCGGGGTCGACCGGGCGACAATGGCTTCCACATCCAGCCCCCGTGGCAACGCGCCATATACACGTCCGGCGGAACCGAGACGACTGGCGATGAAGGCATCGCTGACCGCCGCATTGCCTGCCTCCAGCAGCAGTTTGGCTTGCAAACCCAGGGCAATGTCTTCGGTCAATTGCCGGGCACGGTACTGAATGTCACGGGTGTCCTTGAAGGCTGTCTGCAACTGATTGATGTGTGTAGCCAGACGCTTGTCGCCATGGCCGTCGCCCAGCTCGTTGAACAATACGTCCAGTACGCCAGGCTCTTTGGACAGCGCCCGCAGCACATCGAGGCATTGCACGTTGCCGGAGCCTTCCCAGGTCGAGTTGACCGGCGCCTCGCGGTACAGCCGCGGCAGGATGCTGTCTTCGACATAACCGGCCCCCCCCATGCACTCGGCAGCTTCGTTGATCATGGCTGGCGCGCGTTTGCAGATCCAGTACTTGCCCACCGCCGTCACCAGTCGGGCGAATTTCGCTTCCTGCTCACTCTCCAGATGATCCAGCGCCCGGCCCATGCGCAAGCTCAAGGCCAGCGCCGCTTCGCTTTCCAGTGCCAGGTCCGCCAGCACGTTTTGCATCAATGGCTGTTCGCTGAGCAATTTGCCGCCGACCGAGCGATGCGCACAGTGATGGCTGGCCTGGGTCAGGGCCTGGCGCATCAGCGAACTGGAACCGACCATGCAATCGAAGCGGGTCATGGCCACCATCTCGATGATGGTGGGAACACCGCGCCCCTCTTCGCCGACCATCCACGCCAGCGCACCACGAAACTCCACTTCGCTGGAGGCGTTGGAGCAGTTGCCGAGTTTGTTTTTCAGGCGCTGGATGTAGAACTGATTGCGCGTGTCATCCGGGCGATGGCGCGGCAGCAGGAAACAGGTCAAGCCCTTGTCCGTCTGCGCAAGCGTCAGAAAGGCATCGCACATCGGCGCCGAACAGAACCACTTGTGCCCCACCAGTTCGTAAGCCTGGCCAGGACCGCTGGCACCGACCGGATAAGCCTTGGTGGTGTTGGCACGAACGTCGGTGCCGCCCTGTTTCTCGGTCATGGCCATGCCGATGGTGACCCCGGCCTTGTGGGCCATGCCGACGTTGCGCGGGTCGTATTCGGTGGCAAGAATTTTCGGCAGCCATTGTCTGGCCAGATCCGGCTGCAGGCGCAGTGCCGGCACGCTGGCGAAGGTCATGGTCAGCGGGCAGCCACTGCCGGCTTCGGCCTGGCTGTGCAAATAGGTCATGGACGCGCGGGCAACATGGGCACCGTCCTGCGGGTGTGCCCAGGGCAATGAAGTCAGGCCGTGCTCGATCGCCGTGCGCATCAGTTCATGGTAGGCCGGGTGAAATTCCACCAGGTCGATACGATGGCCAAAGCGGTCGTGACTGTTGAACACCGGTTTGTTCTGATTGGCCAGGAACCCCGCTTCCATCAGCGGCCCGCCCGCCAGTGCACCGTACGCATCGATCCGCGATTCGGCCCAACCGGCCCCAAAGCGCCGCGACCACTCCTGCAACGGCAAGTCGATGCGATACAGGTTGGCGCCGTCCAGGGATGGTGGCTGGTTGGTGACTTCGTGGGTTTCGGCAAACTGATGCAGGTTCATGACGGGGCTCCTTTGGTCAGCCAAGGGACCTCAGTTAAGCACCGCCCTTGGGCTGATCAAAGTGTCATATCTGCCTAACTGCCGGCGCTTTCGCCCTGTTACGCGCAAAGCACCCGTCGATAGAGCGCAGCCTGCAAATCTTCGAATTTCACCGGTTTGTTCAGGTAGTCGATCAACGCGCCGGTCGGGCAGCGCTCCCGATCAACGCCCAGTGCGATGATGAATATCGGCACCTCGGCGCAGCCCGGCAAGGCGCGAATCTGGCAGCACAACGACACACCATCCAGGGCCGGCAACTGACCATCGAGCAGCACGGCGTCGAAGGTTTCATACTGCAACAATTCGAGTGCGGTTTGGCCGCTGTCAGCCGTGCGGACCCGGAACCCGAGCTTGAGCAACATGCCCCGCATCACCAACTGATTGATGCTGTTTTCGTCTGCCAGCAACACCGAGCAATCCTGCGGCAGGCGCAGGCGCGGGAAATCCCGGACCATAGAGGGCACCGTCGAACGTTCCGACGCTGGCACTTCGAACTCGACATCGAGCTGGAAGCGACTCCCACGCCCAGGCTCGGAGCGATGGGTCAGGCGTCCGCCAAGCAATTCCACCAACTGCCGGCAGATGGCCAGACCCACGCCCAAGCCACCGTATTCACGGGTCATCGAGCCGTCGAGCTGGAAGAAGCGTTGATACAGGGTCGCCTCCCCCAGATCGGTAAAGCCGATGCCGGTATCGATCACCGCGAAGGACAGCGCGAATCGGTCAGGCTCGACGGTTTTACCCGTCACCCGCAACGCCAGCCCTCCCACCTTGGTGAATTTGATCGCGTTATCCAGCAGGCATTCCAGGCATTGCGCCAACTTGGTGCTATCGCCATGCAATCGGTCCGGCACGCCGGGCGCCACGTCGACCTTGAAGTCCAGCGATTTGCTCGACGCATTGCCGTCGAATTGCACGCGCAACGCCTCGACCACACCGCGCAAACTGAATGTCGTCGGGTAAGCCTTGAGCTTGCCGGCCTGCAACTCGGTCAGGGTCAGGATGCCGTTGACCATGCGCATCATCTCCCGCGCCGATCCTGCGGCTGTTTGCTGGTATTGCTCCAGCTCGGGATCCATCTCGACGGTCTGCATCAGCTCCAGCGAACCGATCACCCCGTTCATGGGCGTGCGCAGTTCATGGGTCAAGGTGGCAAGGAACTCGTCCTTGAGCTTGTTACTGTGGGCCAGTTGCTGGTTGAGCACTTCAAGCTTTTGCCCGGCGTCGAACAGCGTTTGCGCCTGCTGTTCGCGCATCGCATTGATGCGGTCGGCCAGGGCCAGGGACAGCAGCGCCACTTCGATGGCCGAACCGATCTGGCTGGAATACATGGTCAGGAACACGTTCGGCAGATAACCCAGCACCATCAGCGTGTTGATGATGCCGCCCAGCAAAAAAGCCGACCAGGCAATGATGAAATACCGCGCCACTCGCAGGCCACGCAGCCAGGCGAAAATCCCCGCAGAAAAGATCACCACGGTAAAGGTCAGCGCCAGCGCCGTGGCCAGGCGCAGGGCCAGGGCGTAACTGGTCATCAAGGACAACCCGACCACCAGCGCGCTGAACGCCACCAATGCCAGCAACAGGCGATCGAGCCAGCGACTGTGGGTGGCCGTCTGCAAGAAGCTGCGAGCGAACTGGCTGCCGAACAGCCCGGCGCAACCGATGAAAAATGGCGTCGCGGCGTTGGCCCACCAGGGATTGTCCGGCCAGAAATACTGCACGGCAGCGCCGTTCACAGAGAGTTGATACAGGCCGAACGAGGCAATGTAGACGATGTAATAGAGATAACTGGTGTCGCGCACGCTGAGGTAGATGAACAGGTTGTAGACCAGCATCCCCAGCAACACGCCATAGATCAGGCCCAACACATAGAGTCGGACCGGCTGCTCTTCGAGGTAGGCGGTGCTTGACCACAATGTCACCGGCGCCTGGATCGAGCCTTCACTTTGCAAGCGCAGGTACAGGGTTTGGGTCTGGCCGGGGGTGAAATTCAGACTGAACAGGTAGTTGTTCTGACGGATCTCGCGGCTGGAAAAAGGTAAGGCATCGCCCGTCTGACGGACCACTTGATAGTTACCGGTTGCGTCAGGCAGATAGAGATCAAGGTGATCGAGGGGCGGGTAGGCCAGTTCCAGCAGCCAGGTCCGTTGCGCCGCAGGGTTGGTCGGGCGGTACTGCAAGTCGATTTTCAGCCAGAACACCGAACGCGAGTACCCGGCATTGAGGGTGGCTTTGTCATGGGATTTGAAGTTGCCGGCCGCCGCTTGCGCGCGCACGTCCGCAACGCTCGCCTGACCACTTGCGTCTTCAAACACCTGCAGGGATCGGCCCAGGGGGAGGCTTTGAGTGAACTCATCGAATTCGACGGCGTTCGCCAAAAAGGGCAAACACAACATCAACATTAGCAAATAGCGCATTGGTGCCCCAGCGTGGCCTATCCGGTTCTGTCAGGAAGCCCCCCATTCCTTTTGAGCAGACGTAAAACCGGCATTACCTGTTATTGATTTGGATCCACTCTAGCATAGCCGTTGATGGCCATTGAGCACTACTGAAATTTTTCCTGAAAAGGCTCTAGGACGGGCTTTTCAGCGGAGATTATTGAGCTAGAGCTGTTTAATTGATCAGGTTGTAAAAATACCTGAGCGAACACCTGTGGCGAGGGAACTTGCTCCCGCCGGGCGGCGAAGCGGCCCCAACGTTTTGTCAGTTGCGCCGAGCCATTGGACTTTACGACTGCTTCGCACTCGAGCCGGTGCAAGCTGCCTCGCCACAAGCATGTCGCTGCATCCGAAAAAAGTTGTTTGGTGGTAAGCTCGCGCACCATGAATATCTACAGCTCTCGCCCCGTTGTCCTCTGTCTCTCCGGCCACGACCCAAGTGGTGGCGCCGGCTTGCAGGCAGATATCGAAGCCCTGCTCGCTCAGGGTTGCCATGCGGCGCCGGCCGTCACTGCCCTGACCGTGCAAGATACGGTCAATGTCACTGACTTCCGCGTCCTCGACCGTGAGTGGGTGTTGGCCCAGGCCAATGCCGTGCTCAACGATTCCGAGGTCGCGGCCGTCAAACTGGGCATGCTCGGTTCGCTGGAAATGGTCGACACCGTGGTCGAACTGCTCTCGGCGCACCCGCACCTGCCAGTGGTCTGCGACCCGGTGCTGCGCGCTGGCGGCGGCGGACGCCTGGGCAAGGACGAAGTCGGCTACGCCATGCGCGAACGCCTGCTGCCGCTCTCGATCATCGCCACCCCTAACCTTCCCGAAGCCCGCATCCTCGCCGAACTGCCCGAAGGCACCGCGGACGAGTGCGCTGAAAAACTCCTGCCGTTCGTCAAACACCTGTTGATCACCGGCGGTCATGGCGACGAAACCGAAATCCACAATCGCCTCTACAGCCGCGACGGCCATCGCGACACTTTTACCTGTCAGCGCCTGCCAGGCAGTTATCACGGTTCCGGCTGCACCCTGGCCAGCGCCCTCGCCGGCCGTCTGGCCCAGGGTGAAAACCTCGCCAGCGCCGTACAGACTGCACTTAACTACACGTGGCGCACCCTGCGTGACGCGGAGCAACTGGGCAAAGGGCAATTCGTGCCACGCCGCCTGCCACTGGACTTCTGTTCGTAACGCCATGAGGCCTGTCCGATGAAACTACGTGGCCTGTACGCCATTACCGACAGCCAATTGCTGGCCGGTAAATTTCTCTCGTACGTGGAGGCGGCGCTGGAAGGCGGCGTCACCCTGTTGCAGTACCGCGACAAGAGCAGCGATGAGGCCCGTCGACTGCGCGAGGCGCAAGCCCTGCGCAATTTGTGCGAGCGCTACAAGACGCAGTTGATCATCAATGACGACGCCGAACTGGCCGCACGCCTGAACGTAGGCGTACACCTGGGCCAAACCGACGGCCCGTTGTCGCCGACCCGCGCCCTGCTCGGCTCCAAAGCCATCATCGGTTCGACCTGCCATGCACGGCTCGAACTGGCCGAGCAAGCTGTCAAGGAAGGCGCCAGTTATGTCGCGTTCGGACGCTTCTTCAATTCCAACACCAAGCCCGGAGCCCCGACCTGCAGCCTCGATCTGCTGGACCAGGCGCGCAAGCAACTGCACCTGCCGATCTGTGCGATCGGCGGCATCACCCTGGACAACGCCGCTCCGCTGGTGGCCCATGGCGTCGATCTGCTGGCCGTGGTGCATGGTTTGTTTGGCGCCGAGAGCACGACTGAAGTGACCCGCCGCGCCCGCGCATTCAATGAATTACTAAAAATCTGATTTGAGAGTCCGCACATGTCTCGTTCCGAAACCCTGTTTGCCAATGCCCAGAAACACATTCCCGGTGGCGTGAACTCGCCAGTGCGCGCGTTCAAAAGCGTTGGCGGCACGCCGTTGTTCTTCAAACACGCTGAAGGCGCCTACGTCACCGACGAAGACAACAAACGTTATGTGGATTACGTCGGCTCCTGGGGCCCGATGATTCTCGGCCACAGCCACCCGGACGTGCTGGACGCCGTGCGTAAACAGCTGGAGCACGGCCTGTCCTACGGCGCACCGACCGAGATGGAAACCCAGATGGCCGACCTGGTCTGCTCGCTGGTGCCGTCGATGGACATGGTGCGCATGGTCAGCTCCGGCACCGAAGCGACCATGAGTGCCATTCGTCTGGCCCGCGGCTTCACCGGTCGCGACAGCATCATCAAATTTGAAGGCTGCTACCACGGTCACTCCGACAGCCTGCTGGTCAAGGCCGGTTCCGGCGCCCTGACCCAAGGCGTACCGAGTTCGGCCGGCGTGCCGGCGGCGTTCGCCAAACACACCCTGACCCTGCCATTCAACGACATCGACGCGGTTGAAGCGATGCTCGCCGAAGTCGGCCAGGACGTAGCCTGCATCATCGTTGAACCGGTGGCCGGCAACATGAACTGCGTACCACCGGCGCCGGGCTTCCTCGAAGGCCTGCGGACCCTGTGCGACAAGCACGGCGTGGTCCTGATTTTCGACGAAGTGATGACCGGCTTCCGTGTCGCCCTGGGCGGCGCCCAGGCTCATTACGGCGTAACGCCGGACCTGACCACGTTCGGCAAGATCATCGGCGGCGGCATGCCGGTCGGCTGCTTCGGTGGCAAGCGTGAAATCATGTCGCGCATCGCCCCGCTGGGCCCGGTCTACCAGGCCGGTACCTTGTCGGGTAACCCGCTGGCGATGGCTGCCGGCCTGACCACCCTGCGCCTGATCAGCCGCCCGGGTTTCCACGCGGAACTGACCGACTACACCACGCGCCTGCTCGATGGCTTGCAACAACGTGCCGATGCGGCAGGCATCCCGTTCGTGACCACTCAGGCCGGTGGCATGTTCGGCCTGTACTTCAGCGGTGCCGACGACATCGTGACCTTCGATGACGTGATGGCCAGCGATGCGGCGCTGTTCGGTCGCTTCTTCCACCTGATGCTCGAAGGTGGTGTGTACCTGGCGCCAAGCGCGTTCGAAGCCGGCTTCACCTCGATCGCCCACGGCGAAGCCGAGCTGAAACTGACCCTGGATGCCGCTGAGCGCGCGTTCGCTGCACTGAAGTAACGTGATCGAGCCGACGCTGGCCATCGCCAGCGTCGGCTTTCACCTGCATTCCCGCATTTTTTCCGACTCATCTGCCAATAATCCCCAGCAAAGTGGGCGATATATTTCCCGCGCAGCAGAAAAACGAGTAAAGACTTTGTAAGGTTGGCCCTGCTTATTTCATAATGCGCGCTTATTGGATCCCCTCGATGGGTCCGCGCGCCCTTCAGAGGTAAGTCGATTCCCATGAACCGCACCGGCCGCGCCCTTTCACTGGGCTGCCTGTTGCTCCTTCAGCCCCTGCTCGCGCTCGCACAAGCAGGCGGTAACTCGTTGTTAATCCCAGCGATGGGTCGCTGCACCCTCAATACCCAGCCGCAAGACCTGGCACAGGCACTCGCCGCCTGCCAGAAAGCGTCGGATGAAGGGGATGCCCAAGCGCAATACGAGTTGGGTGAGTTCTACTACGAAGGCAAAAACGCCCCGCGCGACCTCAATCAAGCCCTGAGCTATTTCGAAAAGGCCTCGCTGCAAGGCCACGCCCAGGCGCAATTCAAACTCGGCACCATGTTTTTCCACGGCGAAGGCGTGCCGGCCAATAACGTTCAGGCGTATATCCTGCTGAAAATGGCTGCGGTCAATGGCGACGAAGATGCGCTGGACACCGCCGACGAAGTCACCGAAAAGATGCCTCGCGAAGAACTGGAAGTCGCCACTCAGGTGCTGGGGCAAATTTTCCGTAAGTATTTGATGGAATTGCAGAGCGCCGACGGGCGTACGCCGTTCGCGCCGTTGCCTTAAGTTCTGTACCGATTTTTCTGGCCCCATCGCGAGCAAGCTCGCTCCCACAAGTGATTTCTGGCGTTCACAAATAATGTGTTCGCAGACGATTCATTGTGGGAGCGAGCTTGCTCGCGATGGAGTCGACCCGGTCTTGAAACCTTACTTCTCAGGCATCGGCATCGGAAACGGCATGACATTGCCGACCGCGCCACGGGCTTCGCTGATTTTCGGCGTGCCCAGGCGCTCGACTTCATCGATGCGCACGATCGAATGCATGGGCACAAAACTGCGCACCACGCCTTCGAACTGAGCCTTGAGCTTCTCTTCGCTCGGATCGACGACCACTTGCGTGCGCTCGCCAAAGACGAACTCTTCCACTTCCAGAAAGCCCCACAGATCACTTTGATAGATCTGCTTGGCGTACATTTCGAACACCTGGCCCTGGTTGAGGAAAATCACCTTGTAGATTGGAGCTTCACGTTTGGTCATGGTGGGCGGGTAACACATCGAGGGATAAAAAAGAGGGCGCGAACTATAGCATAGCCGTCGGACGCGCAGCGGTAGGAACCTGGGTGCATGTTCCCTATAATGCGCGGTTCTTTGAATCACGTGATGACTCTTTCCATGGCCAAGAAGCTTTACATCGAAACCCACGGTTGCCAGATGAACGAGTACGACAGCTCGCGCATGGTCGATCTGCTGGGCGAACACCAGGCCCTGGAAGTCACCGCGCGCGCTGAAGACGCCGACGTCATCCTGCTCAACACCTGCTCGATTCGCGAACGCGCTCAGGACCGTGTCTACTCTCAGCTCGGCCGCTGGCGCGAACTGAAACTCGCCAACCCGGACATGGTCATCGCCGTCGGCGGTTGCGTGGCCAGCCAGGAAGGCGCCGCCATCCGTGATCGCGCGCCCTACGTGGACGTCGTCTTCGGCCCGCAGACCTTGCACCGCCTGCCGGAAATGATTGACGCAGCACGTATCAGCAAACTGCCGCAGGTCGACGTTTCTTTCCCGGAAATCGAAAAATTCGACCACTTGCCCGAGCCGCGCATCGATGGCCCCAGCGCTTACGTGTCGGTGATGGAAGGCTGCAGCAAGTACTGCACGTTCTGCGTGGTGCCGTACACCCGCGGCGAAGAAGTGAGCCGGCCATTCGACGACGTGATCGCCGAGATCATTCACCTGGCTGAAAACGGCGTGCGCGAAGTCACCTTGCTGGGGCAGAACGTCAACGGTTATCGCGGCACCACGCACGACGGTCGCCTGGCCGATCTGGCGGAGTTGATCCGTGTGGTCGCCGCCATCGATGGCATCGACCGCATCCGCTACACCACCTCGCACCCGCTGGAATTCTCCGACAGCCTGATCCAGGCCCATGCCGAGGTGCCGGAACTGGTGAAACACCTGCATTTGCCGGTGCAGTCAGGCTCGGACCGCATCCTCGCGGCGATGAAGCGCAACCACACTGCGCTGGAATACAAATCCAAACTGCGCAAGCTGCGCGCGGCCGTACCGGGCATCTGCATCAGTTCGGACTTCATCGTCGGTTTCCCCGGCGAGACGGAAAAAGACTTCGAACAGACCATGAAACTGATCCAGGACGTCGGCTTCGACTTTTCCTATTCATTCGTCTACAGCCAGCGTCCAGGCACTCCGGCCGCCGATCTGGCAGACGACACCCCCGAAGAGCTGAAAAAAGAGCGCCTGAACGCCCTGCAACATCGCCTGAACCAACAGGGCTTCGAAATCAGCCGACAAATGGTCGGGTCGATCCAGCGGATTCTGGTTACCGATTATTCGAAAAAAGACCCCGGAGAGCTGCAAGGCCGGACCGAAAATAATCGTATCGTCAACTTCAAGTGTGACAATCCGACCCTGATCGGTCAGTTTGCCGACGTGCACATCGATGCCGCGCAGCCGCACTCGCTGCGGGGCTCGCTGATTCAATAACACCACCTACCCGCTGTGGGAGCGAGCCTGCTCGCGATTGCGACCTGACATTCAGCGCATCAGCCGTCAGACATACCGCCATCGCGAGCAGGCTCGCTCCCACAGAGGACAGTGTTTGGCGCTGGAGTATTTAAGAGCTTTCGCACCCACGCCACTGGCGCTATCCTTGAACTCATCACCATTGCCCCAGGGCGGCTAAATACGACCTTGAACGCACCCATCGAACCACATCGTTTTATCCTCGAGCCTTTTGAAGCTCGCCGCTTCGCCAATCTGTGCGGGCAATTCGACGAGCATCTGCGCTTGATCGAACAGCGCCTGACCATCGAGATCCGCAACCGCGGAAACCAGTTCGAATTGATCGGCGAACCCAAACACACCACCTCTGCGGAAAACCTGCTGCGCCGCCTGTACCGGGAAACCAAGGGTACGGAGCTGTCGCCGGACATGGTTCACCTGTTCCTGCAGGAATCGGCCGTTGAAGAGCTGGACAATCACTCCCCTGCCGAAGCTTCCGTCGCCCTGCGCACCAAGAAAGGCATGATTCGCCCTCGCGGCTTGAATCAGTTGCGCTACGTGAAGGAAATCCTCGGCAACGACATCAACTTCGGCATTGGTCCGGCCGGTACCGGCAAGACCTATCTGGCGGTTGCCTGCGCGGTCGATGCACTGGAACGCGAGCAGATCCGCCGCATTCTGTTGGTGCGGCCGGCGGTCGAAGCGGGTGAGAAACTCGGCTTCCTGCCTGGGGATCTGTCCCAGAAGATCGACCCGTATTTGCGCCCGCTTTACGACGCGCTCTACGAGATGCTCGGCTTCGAATACGTCGCCAAGCTGATCGAACGCCAGGTGATCGAAGTCGCCCCCTTGGCTTATATGCGCGGGCGCACGCTGAACAACAGCTTCATCATCCTCGACGAAAGCCAGAACACCACCGTCGAGCAAATGAAAATGTTCCTGACCCGGATCGGCTTCGGTTCCACGGCCGTCATCACCGGTGACATCACCCAGGTCGACCTGCCCAAAGGCACCAAATCCGGGTTGCACCACGTGATTGAAGTCCTGAAAGACGTGCCAGGCATCAGCTTTACTCACTTCATGCCCAAGGACGTTGTGCGTCATCCGTTGGTGCAGCGCATTGTCGAAGCCTATGAGCGCTTCGAGAACCGTGTGACCGATGAAGCACCAAAGGACAGCCGCCGCGATGCTTGAGCTTGATCTGCAACTGGCTACCCAGGCACCCGCCCCCGGCGAGGCCGAGTTCCGCCAATGGTGCGAACTGGCCCTGCGCCAGCGCAGCGCCGACTCCGAGATGACCATTCGTCTGGTCGACGAAGCCGAAGGCCGCGAACTGAATCACACCTGGCGGCAAAAGGATTACGCCACTAACGTCCTGTCATTCCCTGCCGACGTACCCGACGAGTTTCTCGACATCCCGTTGCTGGGCGATCTGGTGATCTGCGTGGCCGTGGTCGAGCGCGAAGCCGCCGAACAGGGCAAGGAACTCAAGGCCCACTGGGCTCATCTGGTGATTCACGGCTGCTTGCATCTACTGGGTTACGACCATATAGATGACGACGAAGCCGAAGAAATGGAAGCACTGGAACGAACGTTGCTTGCAGAATTGGGCTATCCCGATCCGTACGCGGACGACGAAACCGAAACATCCCCAACCGTTACAACAAAGGATTCAGAGTAATCGCTATGAGCGAAGATCGATCGAGCAACGGGCAAAAGTCCTGGCTGGGTAAGCTCACCCAGGCTTTTGCCCATGAGCCGAAAAACCGCCAGGAGCTGCTGGAGCTGCTGCGCGACGCACACCAAAACAAACTGCTGGACAGCGAAGCGCTGGCCATCGTCGAAGGCGCCATCCAGGTCGCTGACCTGCAAGTACGGGACATCATGGTCCCGCGCTCGCAGATGGTCAGCATCAAGGCGACCCAGACTCCCCGCGAGTTCCTGCCCGCCGTGGTCGACTCGGCCCACTCCCGCTACCCGGTGATCGGCGAAAGCCACGATGACGTGATGGGCGTGTTGCTGGCCAAGGACTTGCTGCCGTTGATCCTTCGGGAGAACGGCGACAGCTTCAATATCAAGGATCTGCTGCGCCCGGCCACGTTCGTGCCGGAGTCCAAGCGCCTGAACGTGCTGCTGCGCGAGTTCCGCGCCAACCATAACCACATGGCCATCGTCATTGACGAATATGGCGGCGTGGCGGGCCTGGTGACCATCGAAGACGTGCTCGAACAGATTGTCGGCGACATCGAAGACGAACACGATGTCGAAGAAGACAGCTACATCAAGCCGCTGCCAAGCGGTGATTTCCTGATCAAGGCACTGACGCCGATCGAGAACTTCAACGAGTTCTTCGACAGTGAATTCTCCGATGACGAGTTCGACACCGTCGGCGGCCTGGTGATGAGTGCATTCGGGCATCTTCCAAAACGCAACGAAATCACCGAAATCGGCCCGTACCGCTTCCGCATCCTGAATGCCGACAGTCGTCGGATTCACCTGCTGCGCCTGACGCCAATCGCCCGGTAAAACATTAAGGATTGAAATGCGCTGGACAACCCGCCCCGGCTGGCCCGGTAACCTGCTGGCCGTGGCGGCCGGTGCAATCACCACCCTGGCCCTGGCGCCGTTCGATATCTGGCCATTGGCACTGCTGGCGGTCGGGCTTTTCTATGCCGGTCTGCGCGAACTGAGCCCTCGCCAGGCACTCGGCCGTGGCTGGTGTTTCGGTTTTGGCCTGTTCGGTGCCGGTACCAGTTGGATCTACTACAGCATTCACAACTTCGGTGGCGCCTCGGTGTTGCTGGCCGGGTTCCTGATGCTGCTGTTCACGGCGGCGATTGCCTGGTTCTTTGCGCTGCCCGCCTGGCTCTGGGCGCGCTGGCTACGACGCAACGAAGCGCCACTGGCCGACGCCCTTGCATTCGCCGCGCTGTGGGTAGGCCAGGAGGCCTTCCGCGGCTGGTTCCTGACCGGCTTCCCGTGGCTCTATTCCGGCTACAGCCAGCTCGATGGCCCACTGACGGGGCTCGCCCCCGTTGGCGGTATGTGGCTGATTTCCTTCACCCTGGCCCTGACCGCTGCGCTGATCTACAACGGTATGCGCCTGGTGCGCACGGGTCGTAAAGGCTTCATCGCGGCTGGCGCCCTGCTGCTGGTCGGCCCCTGGGTCGCCGGCATGGCCCTCAAGCACCACGCCTGGACCAGCCCGGCGGGCGCACCACTGAGTGTCGCGGCGATCCAGGGCAATATCGAACAGAGCATGAAATGGGACCCGGCGCAGCTCAATGCACAACTGGAGCTTTATCGCGACATGAGCTTCAGCTCCAAACGCGTCGACCTGCTGATCTGGCCGGAAACCGCAGTCCCGGTGCTCAAGGAGTCCGCCGAGGGTTACCTGAACATGATGGGGAATTTTGCCGCAGAACGTCACTCGGCGTTGATTACCGGCGTGCCGATTCGCCAGATGGTCCATCACGAAAAACGCTTCTACAACGGCATCACCGTGGTCGGTGAAGGCGATGGCACGTACCTCAAGCAGAAACTGGTGCCGTTTGGCGAATACGTTCCACTGCAGGATGTGCTGCGCGGGTTGATCGCCTTCTTCGACCTGCCGATGTCGGACTTTGCCCGAGGCCCGGCCGACCAGGCCATGTTGCAGGCCAAGGGTTACCAGATTGCGCCGTTCATCTGCTACGAAGTGGTGTATCCGGAGTTCGCTGCCGGCCTCGCGGCACAAAGCGATTTGCTGCTGACCATCAGCAACGACACCTGGTTCGGCACCTCGATCGGTCCGCTGCAACACTTGCAGATGGCGCAGATGCGCGCGCTGGAGGCCGGACGCTGGATGATCCGCGCCACCAACAACGGCGTGACCGGCCTGATCAACCCGTTCGGCCAGATCACCGCGCAGATCCCGCAGTTCGAGCGCGGCATCCTGTATGGCGAAGTGGTGCCGATGCACAACCTGACGCCTTATCTTCAATGGCGTTCGTGGCCGTTGATCATTGTTTGCGTGCTGTTGTTTGGCTGGGCACTGATTGCCAGCCGGATGGCCAAAACGGTCTGACTTGCGGGCCCTGGACAGAGGGCTTTTTGTGGTGAGGGAGCACACGCCCTCACCACAGGGTGTTGACCAGCCCTCGCTATCGGTAAAACAACGAATACCCCACCTGCCCCACCGCTTCATTCAGCAACTGCCCGCTCTGCCAGATCGACTTGAATTCCGGCATCCAGCCACCCAGCGGCCGGGCATTGTCCACGCCTAAAAAACCCACGGGCGCAGACACCACTTCAAACCCTGCCTTCTGAAAGCTCCAGACAGCTCGCGGCATGTGCCAGGCCTGAGTCACCACCACCACGCGCTTGATGCCTTCAGGCAACAACACTTCAGCGCTGAATTTCGCGTTTTCCCAGGTCGTACGGCTGCGCCCTTCCTGCCACCGAACAGTGACGCCGAAATCATCGTGCAGCGAATCGGCCATCAACCGGGCCTCGGTCGGCGGCGTGCCGTAATGCAGGCCGCCACTGGTCAGCACCGGCAAGCCCGAGGCCTTGGCCAGGCGCGCCGCATAGCGTTCGCGCTCCAGGCCCACGCCCGTCGGCTGATCCGCTCCCCATGCCGGATCGCCCCGCTCGCGCCCCGAACCCAATACCACGATCGCATCGGCATGCCGAGCCAAAGTGGCCCACTCCTCGCGAGCCAACGGTGGCTCGCGCTCAAGCAACTGGGCGCCCCATTGCACCACGATGGGCAAGCTCATCAACCAGAAGCCGCCCAGGCCCAGGGCAAAGCACATTGCGGCGAGCCTCGGCCTTGAACGGCGCCACCACCAGGCAAGCGCCAGCAGTAGCAACAGAATGCCCGGCGGCAACAGAAGTTGTTTTAAGAAATAACGAAAAGGCATCGAGCATCTCCATGAAGATGCCCGAAGCCTAAGTGGGTTGACGTAATGCGACAATCAATATGGAAAGGCTATGCTTCGAAAAACCCGGGAGCATGACGCCATGCCTTACTTGCAATGCAGAGACCGGACCTTTACCGCGTCTCTGCCGGGTGTTTTGTCCTTGAGCCAGATGATCTTGGCTGAATGCGGCGCATCAAGTTGCTTCACTGCCTCGGACAAGCATCCGTGCGTTTCACGCTCACAACGATCCAGATACGCCTTGACCAGAGCAAACTCTGCGGGGCTCAGACCACGCAATTCCAGCTCCAGCGGACGCTCATCACGCAACCGGCCTGCGGTTTTTGCCGCTTCCAGGGCCATTCCAAGACGATCTATCAGTCTTTCATATAACTCCGGTTTTGTAGCTTTTTGCTGTGAATCAACCATCCCTCACCTCATTGGAAGATAAAACCTACTCCCCAGTTAGAGCTTAGCCTCCATGAACAAACCGACTGAACGCCGCGACCAACGGCCCTCGTAGCGTTTTTTGCGAGACGCGCGGCAGTAATCAGGGTTTCCCTCGATAGAGTGCGGTCATGTATGCTACGGCGCTTCCTGTAACTCCACTTCCAGCTCGCCTGGGCAGCGAAACGCCGAATTGGCGCATTCACGGTCCAGCGTCGCATTGAAGAGGATTAGGCCACCCCTATTCAGTTCAAAAGTAGCCATGCACGAACAATATCAGCCCCGTGAAATCGAAGCCGCCGCCCAATCGTTCTGGGACGAGCAAAAGTCCTTTGAAGTCAGTGAACAGCCAGGCAAGGAGACTTACTACTGCCTGTCGATGTTCCCTTACCCCAGCGGCAAGCTACACATGGGGCACGTGCGCAACTACACCATCGGCGACGTGATCTCCCGCTATCAGCGCATGCAAGGCAAGAACGTCCTGCAACCCATGGGTTGGGACGCCTTCGGCATGCCGGCGGAAAACGCCGCGATGAAGAACAACGTGGCACCGGCCAAGTGGACCTACGAAAACATCGCCTACATGAAATCCCAGCTGCGCAGCCTGGGCCTGGCGGTGGACTGGTCGCGCGAAGTGACCACCTGCAAGCCTGACTACTACCGCTGGGAACAATGGCTGTTCACCCGCCTGTTCGAAAAAGGCGTGATCTACCGCAAGAACGGCACCGTGAACTGGGACCCGGTCGACCAGACCGTCCTGGCCAACGAGCAGGTCATCGACGGTCGCGGCTGGCGTTCCGGCGCGCTGATCGAGAAGCGCGAAATCCCGATGTACTACTTCAAGATCACCGCCTACGCGGATGAACTGCTGGAGAGTCTCGACGAGCTGACTGGCTGGCCTGAACAGGTCAAGACCATGCAGCGCAACTGGATCGGCAAATCCCGCGGCATGGAAGTGCAGTTCCCGTACAACGTCGATTCCATCTGCGAAGCCGGCGCACTGAAAGTCTTCACCACCCGTCCGGACACCCTGATGGGCGCCACCTACGTCGCCGTGGCCGCCGAGCACCACCTGGCCACCCTGGCCGCGCAGAACAATCCTGAGCTGCAGGCGTTCATCGCTGAATGCAAGGGCGGCAGCGTCGCCGAAGCCGATGTCGCCACCCAGGAGAAGAAAGGCGTTCCGACCGGCCTGTTCGTCGAACACCCGCTGACCGGTGAAAAGCTGCCGGTCTGGGTCGCCAACTACGTGCTGATGCATTACGGCGATGGCGCGGTGATGGCCGTTCCAGCCCACGACGAACGCGATTTCGAATTCGCCCACAAGTACAACCTGCCGGTCAAATCCGTGGTGCGCACCAGCTCCGGTGACGTCAACCCGGCACCGTGGCAGGACGCCTATGGCGAACACGGCACGCTGATCAACTCCGGCGAATTCGACGGCCTCGACTTCGCCGGCGCCTTCGACGCCATTGAAGTGGCACTGATCAAGAAAAACCTCGGCGCCTCGCGCACCCAGTTCCGTCTGCGTGACTGGGGCATCAGCCGTCAACGCTACTGGGGCTGCCCGATCCCGATCATTCACTGCGATACCTGCGGTGACGTGCCGGTACCGGAAGATCAACTGCCGGTCGTGCTGCCGGAAGACGTCGTACCCGACGGCGCCGGCTCGCCACTGGCGCGCATGCCCGAGTTCTACGAGTGCAGCTGCCCGAAATGCGGCCAGCCTGCCAAGCGTGAAACCGACACCATGGACACCTTCGTCGAGTCCTCGTGGTACTACGCCCGCTACGCCTCGCCGCACTTTGAAGGTGGCCTGGTGGAAAAATCCGCGGCTGACCACTGGCTGCCGGTGGATCAGTACATTGGCGGTATCGAACACGCGATTCTTCACCTGCTCTATGCGCGCTTCTTCCACAAGCTGATGCGCGACGAAGGCCTAGTGAGCTCCAACGAACCGTTCAAGAACCTGCTGACCCAGGGCATGGTGATCGCCGAGACTTACTATCGTCGCGAAGCCAACGGTGCCTACACCTGGTTCAACCCGGCGGACGTGGAACTCGAACGCGACAGCAAGGCCAAGGTCATCAGCGCCAAATTGAAATCCGACGGCCTGCCGGTGGAAATCGGTGGCACCGAGAAGATGGCCAAGTCGAAGAACAACGGCGTTGACCCGCAGTCGATGATCGATCAGTTCGGCGCAGACACCTGCCGCCTGTTCATGATGTTCGCCTCGCCACCGGACATGAGCGCGGAATGGTCCGACTCCGGGGTGGAAGGTTCGCACCGCTTCCTCAAGCGCGTCTGGCGCCTGGCTCAAGCGCACGTCACTCAGGGCCTGCCGGGAAAACTCGACGTGGCCAGCCTGAACGACGAGCAGAAAGCCATTCGCCGCTCGATCCACCAGGCCATCAAGCAGGCCAGCCACGACGTCGGCCAGAACCACAAATTCAACACCGCCATCGCCCAGGTGATGACGCTGATGAACGTGCTGGAAAAAGCCCCGCAAGGCACCGGGCAGGATCGCGCACTGGTTCAGGAAGGCCTGGAAACCGTGACCCTGCTGCTGGCCCCGATCACCCCGCACATCAGTCACGAGCTGTGGAATCAACTGGGTCACGCCGCCCCGGTGATCGACGCCGCCTGGCCAGTGCTGGACGAGAGCGCGCTGGTACAGGACAGCCTGCAACTGGTGATCCAGGTCAACGGCAAACTGCGCGGCCATATCGACATGCCGGCCAGCGCCAGCCGTGAAGAAGTCGAAGCCGCCGCACGCGCCAACGAGAACGTGCTGCGTTTCGTCGACGGTCTGACCATTCGGAAAGTGATCGTGGTGCCCGGGAAACTGGTCAACATCGTCGCCAGCTAATTGGATCAGGCGCCAGGTCATGCCTGGCGCCGCGTAAAACCTTTCGGGCCGCATGATCGGCCCACATGGTTTCAAGGGGAGCAACACAATGATCAAACGCAATTTGCTGGTGATGGGCCTTGCGGTCCTGCTGAGCGCCTGCGGTTTCCAGCTGCGTGGCACCGGCACTACAGAACTGGCGATCAAGGAGCTCGACCTGAGCGCGCGCAACGCCTACGGCGAAACCGTGACGCAAATGCGCCAGGTGCTGGAAAGCAGCGGCGTCAAGGTCTACACCGGCGCACCTTACAAACTGGTGCTGACCGATGAGCAGGAAAACCAGCGCATCCTCAGTTACGCCGGCGCCGGTCGTACTGGCGAGTACCAGGTCACCACCGTCCTCAACTACGACATCCGTGGTAAAAACAACCTGGATCTGCTGAGCGACAAACTTGAAGTTCAGAAGATCTTCATCCACGACGGCAACAACCTGGTAGGTTCCGACCAGGAAGCTGCAACAGCCCGGGGCGAAACCCGTCGCGAGCTGACTCAGCGCATGATGCTGCGCCTGCAACAACTGACCCCGGCCCAGCTCGATCAGTTGCAGCAGACTGCCGATGCCAGGGCCAAGGCTGAAGCCGCGGCGCTGGAAGCGGCGCAGAAGGCTGAAGCGGAAACTCCGCGTCAGTCGCCTCTCGAACTGCCGAAGCAGTAAGACTTGCGGGGCGCTCAGGCGCCCCGTTCGCCCTCGCCTATGAAACTCGCCCCCGCCCAACTCGGCAAACACCTGCAAGGCGCCCTCGCGCCGGTCTACGTCATCAGTGGCGACGACCCCTTGCTGTGTCAGGAAGCCGCCGACGCCATCCGCGCTGCCGCACGCCAGCAAGGTTTTGATGAACGCCAGGTCTTTGCCGCCGATGCCAGTTTCGACTGGGGTACGCTGCTGCAAGCCGGTGCCAGCATGTCGTTGTTCGCCGAAAAACGCCTGCTGGAACTGCGTCTGCCCTCCGGCAAGCCCGGTGACAAGGGCGCCGCCGCGCTCATCGAGTACTGCTCGCGACCGGCCGAAGACACGGTGCTGTTGATCAGCCTGCCAAAGCTCGATGGCAGCGCGCAGAAAACCAAGTGGGGCAAGGCGTTGGTCGAAGGCCCGCAAACCCAGTTCGTGCAGATCTGGCCGGTGGATGTCAGCCAGTTGCCGAGCTGGATCCGACAGCGACTGTCCCAGGCCGGGCTTTCCGCCAGCCAGGATGCGGTCGAGCTGATCGCCGCGCGGGTCGAAGGCAACCTGCTGGCCGCCGCCCAGGAAATCGAAAAACTCAAGCTGATGGCCGAAGGTGGTCAGATCACGATCGAAACCGTGCAGGCAGCGGTGGCCGACAGTGCACGCTTCGATGTCTTCGGGCTGACCGATGCGATTCTCAACGGCGAAGCCGCCCATGCCCTGCGCATGCTCGAAGGGCTGCGCGGGGAAGGCGTCGAACCGCCGGTCATTCTCTGGGCGCTGGCCCGGGAACTGCGCCTGCTGGCCAATATCTCGTTGCAATACAGCCAGGGAACTCCCCTGGACAAAGCCTTCAGCCAGGCCAAGCCACCTGTCTGGGACAAGCGCAAGCCACTGATGAGCAAAGCCCTGCAACGTTATTCGGCGCAACGCTGGGCGCAGTTGCTACTCGAAGCGCAGCGCATCGATGCACAGATCAAGGGCCAGGCCGCCGGCTCGCCCTGGATGAGCCTGAGTCGGTTGACGTTGCTGATGGCGGGCCAGCGCCTTACGCTGCCTGCCGAGTAACCCCGCCCCCCCTGTAGGAGCGAGCCTGCTCGCGATGGAATCAGGAACACTGCGGGGAGCCAGACTCCCCGCGTTATCGTTAACGACCATCGCGAGCAGGCTCGCTCCTACAGGGGGGGCGGGGTTACTCGGCAGGCAGCGTAAGGCGCTGCCTGCCGAGTAACCCCGCCCCCCCTGTAGGAGCGAGCCTGCTCGCGATGGTCGTTAACGATAACGCGGGGAGTCTGGCTCCCCGCAGTGTTCCTGATTCCATCGCGAGCAGGCTCGCTCCTACAGGGTACGGCGTATTTACTGACAACCCGCCCTATAGACAGAACCCCAACTTCAGCCGATGATTTGCTCCGCAAAAACCACTCACTTGCGAGAATCCATCATGAGCAAAAAGCCGTCCAGACACGGCCCCAACAAGGCCAAATCCATCATCGCCCAGCCACTGTTCCGCAGCCGTCAGGAACGAGCCGGCAAGGGCAAAGGCAGCTACCGCCGCGAAGCCTTCCAGTCTAATAGCTGGGAGGCTTCTTACTTTCTGGCAGCCTGAAAGGCATGCATCCGCTCAACATGTTAAGGTCTGCACCTGATCCGTTTTCCCTGGACCCGTGCATGCCCCTTTGTCTTTCCCGTCGTTGGCACCTGCGCCAATTGATAGCTGCCTCCAGCCTCATTTTGCTAGTCGCCTGCGCGGAAAAACCCACCGCCGCCGACGCCCAGCCGCTTCAGACCCTTCCTGTCACCACCGCCCCTGCAGTGGTAGCGCCAGTGGTACCAAGCGACGACAATCTCGACATCCAGCCGACCCAGACCTTCGCCGAATGGCAGGCCGGTTTCCGCAAGGACGCCATGGCCGCCGGTATTCGCGCCGACCTCTTCGACCGCGCCTTCGCCAACATCAGCTTCGACCCCAGCGTGATTCGTGCCGACCGCAGCCAACCGGAATTCACCCGGCCGGTATGGGAATACCTGGACGGCGCCCTGTCACCACTGCGAGTGCGTAAGGGGCAGTCACTGGTCAGCCAATACGACGGCATTCTTCAAAGCATCGAGCAGCGATACGGCGTCGATCGCCAGGCCCTGGTCGCCGTGTGGGGCATGGAAAGTAACTTCGGCCAATTCCAGGGCAACAAGTCGGTGATCAACTCGCTGGCGACCCTGGCCTATGAAGGCCGACGCCCCGGCTTCGCCCACGCGCAATTGATCGCCGCTTTGCAGATCCTGCAACAAGGCGACATCGAACCGGAGAAAATGCTCGGTTCCTGGGCCGGCGCCATGGGCCAGACCCAATTCATCCCGACCACCTACAACACCCACGCCGTGGACTTCGATGGCGACGGTCGCCGAGATATCTGGGGCAGTGCCAGCGACGCCCTCGCGTCAACTGCGCATTACCTGCAAAGCTCCGGATGGCAGAAAGGCCAGCCATGGGGCTTCGAAGTGCAACTGCCGGGCAACTTCAATTACATGCTGGCTGACGGCACAATTCGTAAAAGTGTCGCCGAATGGCGCCAACTGGGTATCACGCTGCCCAATGGCGGGCAGGTCCCGCCAGGCACCGAGCAACTGTCTGCGGCCTTGCTGCTGCCAGCCGGTTATCGCGGCCCGGCATTCCTCGTGCTCGATAACTTCCGGGCGATCCTCAAGTACAACAACTCTTCGTCCTACGCCCTGGCGGTGAGCCTGTTGGCCGAGCGTTTCAACGGTGCGGGCCTGATCAACGGCTCCTGGCCGAAAGATGATTTGCCATTGAGCCGTACGGAGCGCATTGAACTGCAAAACCTGCTGAGCGCGCAGAACTACGATGCGGGCACTGCCGACGGCATCATCGGCGCCAACACGCGCAAGGCGATCCGCAGCGCCCAGCAGTCATTCGGCTGGCCGGCCGATGGTTACCCGACGCACAAGTTGCTGGAAGGTCTTCGCAGCCGCTGAAAGCATCGCGGGCAAGCCCCCACTGACATCACGCTGCATGCAAATACTGCATTCACCTTGATGCCAGAGGGGGACTTGCCCGCGATGACGACTTGTCAGGCCGTGACGTTCTAGCGCCTGATCACCACATCCTGTTCCAGCACCAGCTCTTGCCTGCCCGCATTCAGCCTGACCAGCGCGCCCATGGGCAACGTCAAATTCGGGTCACAATGCCCGCTGCGCCACCCGGACAGCACCGGAATCCGAAATGGCTCGAACGCCTGCTTGAGCAATCGATCCAGGGAGGACACATCGACCCCCGCCACGTCCCCGACCAGAACGCCACGCAGCTTGCGCAGCGTCCCGGCGAGTCGCAGATGAGTCAGTAAGCGATCGATGCGATACAGCGGTTCGTTGATGTCTTCGATAAACAGGATGACACCCTCGGCGTCGATCTCGTAAGGCGTGCCCATGGTCGCGGCAATCATCGACAGGTTCCCACCCAGCAAACGCCCGTGAGCGATGCCAGGCGCGATGGTGGTCAATGGGTAGGCCTCGGGGTGCGCGAGCACGCTGCCCGCCTTCAAATGGCCGCGCAGCATGTTGAGGAACGAAGACTCGGTGGGTTGTTGTCGTTTGCCGAGAAGGTCGGCGTTGAGCAGTGGACCATGGAACGTCACAAACCCTGCATGGCGACTGATCGCCAGATGCAACGCAGTAATGTCGCTATAACCGATGAATGGCTTGGCGTTATTGCGCAGCAACTCGAAATCGATACGGTCAAGCAAGCGTGGCGTGCCGTAACCACCTCGCAGGCAGATGATGGCGTCGACTTCAGGATCGGCAAATGCCGCATGCAAATCGTTCAGCCGCACCTCATCGCTACCGGCCAGGTAGCCTTCCTTTTCGTAGACGCCGGGAAACACTTTGAGCGAATAGCCTCGGGCGCGCATCCACTGCACGGCCTTGTGGGTGTCCAGCGCAGCGGGACCGGCAGGCGCAATGACGCCAATCAGCCCTTCCATCGGCAATGCCGGAACGGGAGCATTTGGACAAAGAGTGTGGGTCGGTGGAACTGTCATCCATATCTCCCTGCGTGAAATCCTCAACACACAGTAGTCAGGAATGGGCACAAACAGAAGAGGCTTCTTTGCCCCGCAGGTTGCAGGAAAAATCGGTGATGGCCGTGGACAGGACAAAAAAATGCCCGCCTGGCTCAATGCCTGGCGGGCGTTTTCCTGTCTTCAGCGCATCAGGACGACATCAACTCGGCCTTGACCAGCTTCGCCTGCTCGTCGGCGTGGTACGAGGAGCGGACCAGCGGACCGGAAGCGACGTTCTTGAAGCCCATCTTGTAACCTTCCTCGGCGAACCAGGCGAAGGTGTCCGGGTGCACGAAACGCTGCACCGGCAAGTGGCTGCGGGACGGTTGCAGGTACTGGCCCAGGGTCAACATGTCGATGTCGTGTTCGCGCATGCGCTTCATGACTTCGATGACTTCTTCGTCGGTCTCGCCCAGACCCAGCATCAGGCCTGACTTGGTCGGAATGTGCGGCATCATCTGCTTGAAGCGTTGCAGCAGGGTCAGCGACCACTGGTAGTCCGACCCCGGACGCGCAGCCTTGTAGAGGCGCGGCACGGTTTCCAGGTTGTGGTTGAACACATCCGGCGGCTCGGCCGCGGTGATTTCCAGCGCGATGTCCATGCGGCCACGGTAGTCCGGCACCAGGGTTTCGAGCTGAACGTTCGGCGACAGTTTGCGGATTTCGCGGATGCAGTCGGCAAAGTGCTGGGCACCGCCGTCACGCAGGTCGTCGCGGTCTACCGAGGTGATCACCACGTATTTGAGACGCAGGTCAGCGATGGCGATGGCCAGGCTTTCCGGCTCATTGACATCCAGTGGCTTCGGACGACCATGGCCCACATCGCAGAACGGGCAGCGACGGGTGCAGATGTCACCCATGATCATGAAGGTCGCGGTACCGCCGGAGAAGCACTCGCCCAGGTTCGGGCAGGAGGCCTCTTCGCACACGCTGTGCAGTTTGTGTTTGCGCAACAGGGCCTTGATGCGGTCGACCTCCGGGGATACCGGGATACGAACGCGAATCCAGTCAGGCTTTTTCGGCAGCTCGGTGGTCGGAATGATCTTTACCGGAATGCGTGCAACCTTCTCGGCGCCGCGCAGCTTTACGCCGGCTTCAACCTTGGCACGCGGGGCCGGACGATCAGTGACATCCTGCGTCGGGATCATGGTTTGCACTGCATCAGTAGTCATATCAGTCGATTCCGCCCGTTAGGGTCGTCTGCTCAGCATAGTCGAGGTGTTTGACGAGCTGCGCGCGCAGCCGGGCACTTACCTCGGCAAATTCAATCGATCCTGCGTGATCGCTCAGCTGGGTCATCGCCAGCCCGGCGTAGCCGCAGGGATTAATCCGTCGAAACGGTTCCAGGTTCATGTCCACGTTCAGGGCCAGGCCATGAAAGGAACAACCGTGGCGGATCCGCAGACCCAGGGATGCGATTTTCGCTCCGTCGACGTAGACACCCGGCGCATCCGGCTTGGCCGCAGCCGTCACGCCATAACTGGCGAGCAGCTCGATCAGGCACGTCTCCATTCGGGTCACCAGGTCACGGACACCGAAACCCAGCTTGCGCACGTCCAGCAGCAGGTAGGCCACCAATTGCCCGGGGCCGTGATACGTCACCTGGCCACCGCGGTCAACCTGCACCACCGGAATATCTCCCGGCAGCAACAGGTGTTCGGCCTTGCCGGCCTGGCCCTGGGTGAACACCGGCGGGTGCTCTACCAGCCAGATTTCGTCGGCGGCATCGCTGCCGCGTTCGTTGGTGAAGCGTTGCATGGCATGCCAGACCGGTTCGTAAGCCATCTGGCCGAGTTCGCGAAAGCCCAGCGTGCCAGGCATCACAGCACCATGTGCACGAAGCCGGTCGCCCGCAGTTCGCTGTTGATGTTGTACAGCTGATCCTGGTCGGTGGCGACGATGTGCAACTGAATCGTGGTGTATTTACCGTTGGTGCTCTGGCGCTCATCCACGCGGTCATGGTTGATCGTCGCGTGTTTCCTGACGATCTCGATGATCCTGTCTTTGTTGCCCACGCCAGTATCGCTGATCACCTTAACCGGGTAATCAACGTTGGGGAATTCGATCTTTGGCGCCTTTACTTCGGTATCGGTCATGGCGTAACGGCCTCGTAAGCGTAAGCCGTGGCGACGGGCAAGGCTCCGGGCTGGATCAGCACGGAGCCTTGCAGGTGCACACTAAATTCAGTTGAACAGGCTGTAGAAGAATAGACGGATGCTATCCCACATGCGGCGGAAGATACCACCTTCCTCGACGGCGTCCAGAGCGATCAGATCAGCGCTGTGCACGACCTTATCGTCCAGTTTCACTTCGACTTTACCGATCACGTCGCCCTTGGCGATTGGCGCAACCAGTTGCGGGTTCATGGTCATGCTGGCAGCGAGCTTTTTCAGCTGGCCTTTCGGCAGGGTCATGGTCAGGTCTTCAGCCAGACCGGCCTTGACCTGGTTGGTCGAGCCTTTCCAGACAGGAGCCTGAGCCAGCTCGGCGCCTTTCTGATAGAAGGTCTGGGTTTCGAAGAAACGGAAACCGTAAGTCAGCAGTTTCTGAGTCTCGGCGGCGCGAGCCACTTCGCTGTTGGTGCCGAACACCACGGCGATCAGACGCATGCCATCACGCACGGCCGAAGACACCATGCAGTAGCCTGCTTCATCGGTGTGGCCGGTTTTCAGACCGTCAACGGTCTTGTCGCGCCACAGCAGCAGGTTGCGGTTCGGTTGCTTGATGCCGTTCCAGAAGAACTCTTTCTGCGAGTAGATCGCGTAGTGGGCCGGGTCTTCGTGGATGATCGCGCGAGCCAGCACCGCCATGTCGTGAGCAGACGAGTAGTGCTCAGGGTTCGGCAGCCCGGTCGGGTTCATGAAGTGGGTGTTGCTCATGCCCAGGTCGGCAACGGTTTTGTTCATCAGGTCGGCGAACGCGTCTTCGCTGCCGGCGATGTGCTCGGAGAGCGCCACGCTGGCGTCGTTGCCCGACTGAATGATGATGCCGTGCAGCAGGTCGCTGACAGTGACTTGCGAGCCGACCTTGATGAACATCCGGGAACCGCCGGTGCGCCAGGCGTTTTCACTGACGGTCACCGGATCGTTTTCGCCGATCTGGCCACGACGGATTTCCAGGGTCGCGATGTAGGCGGTCATCAGCTTGGTCAGGCTGGCTGGCGGCAGGCGCTGGTCACCATTGTTCTCGACCAGCACGTTGCCGCTGCTGGCGTCCATGAGCACGTAGGCCTTGGCGGCCAGTTGCGGTGGCGACGGCATCATCTCGGCCGCGAACGCGGCAGGCGAGAGGAGCAGCGGGACTAGAAGGCACAGGCGTTTGGCAAAGGTGGTGATGTTCATCCGTCTCTCGAAATCGCTAATGGAAACTTGCCCAAGGGCAAAACTAATCAAATAACCTTCAGGCCTTGCTCTTGAACGGCCTGCGCGACGATGACGCTGCTTGCGTGACCGCCGCTCGGCGAGTTTTCGAACAAACCCTACGAGTCATCGCGTATTCAGTTGCTCACTCCAGTCACCCTTTGCCGGGCTTTTGTTCTCGACGAGCCAACAACCTGGTTCACTCCCGACTGCAAGTGAACCGTCAATCAAGTCCTACGTATTACTCCGTGACCACACTCGGCGAGCCAAGATTGGCCAGACGCACGCTGTTCTGCACTTGCTGGATTTCACCCGGCGTACCGATGGGTCCCAGTCGAACCCGATGCAGCGTCTGTTGATTGCGTACGATCGAGCTGATGAACACCGGGGTGCTCACCATCCCGCTGAGTTTCGACCTCAGGAGCTCTGCAGCGTCCGGGTTGGCGAACGCGCCCACCTGCAGATACTGGCCAGAGGCTGGTGCAGAAGCGTTTTTTTTAGTATCGAGCTGGACAGGCACAACGGCGGCAGCGTGCTGCTGTGGTGGCGGTGTCCATTGCTCGACGGTACCGGCCGATGCCGTAATGACCGGGGCACTATTCTGTGCAACTTGCGGCTCGTTGAGCATCAGGGGCGCCGGTCGGCCCTTGGCGGCCCACCATTGTTGCGGATCGATCCCTTCCACCTTGACTCGCGCGGTGCCGATTTCGGCATAGCCCAGCTTTTTGGCGGCGGCGTAGGACAAGTCGATGATCCGGTCCGAGTAGAACGGCCCGCGGTCATTGACCCGCAGGATCACGCTCTTGTTATTGTCCAGGTTGGTCACCCGAACGTAACTTGGCAGTGGCAAAGTCTTGTGCGCGGCGCTCATGCCATACAGGTCATAGACTTCGCCGTTGGCGGTGTTCTGACCATGGAACTTGGTGCCGTACCAGGACGCCGTGCCCGAAGCGACGTAAGTCTTGGAATCCTGCAGCGGGAAATAGGTTTTTCCGAGCACCGTGTACGGATTGGCCTTGTAGGGGCCGGTGTGCAGGGTCGGCGTGGCATCGGGGATGCGCGACACATCGACATCCCACCACGGCGCGCCATCCTTGTGGGCGCGGTTGATGTCCAGCCCCGGTGCCGAACGCACGGCAGTGGAGGACTTCTGGCCGGGCGAGCGACTGGTCGAACAACTGGCGACCAGCACTGCCAACGCGACGAATGCCATCAGCTTCAGGGGTTTATTCATAGGCAATGCCCGCATTACTTGACGCCCCGTGCTTGGACCAGCTGTTCTGACAGTTGATGTACGGCCATGGCGTACATCACGCTGCGGTTATATCGCGTGATTGCGTAAAAATTCTTCAGGCCCATCCAGTATTCGGGGCCATTGTCGCCTTCCAGGCGGAACGCGGTAACCGGCATATCATCGCGCAGCGCATCATGACTTGACCAGCCCAAGGCCCGCAATTCTCCGACGGTTTTCGTCGGTTCGATGCCGGTGGTCAAACCATCGTCCACCTGATCACCCCGGACATCGGCGCGACTGACCACGGGTTCACCGGCCACCCAGCCATGACGCTTGAAGTAACTGGCGACGCTGCCGATGGCGTCGTCCGGGTTGGTCCAGATATTAATGTGCCCGTCACCGTCGAAGTCCACCGCATAGGCGCGAAAGCTGCTCGGCATGAACTGCGGCAAGCCCATGGCACCGGCGTAGGAACCTTTGAGGGTCAATGGATCGACCTGCTCTTCCCGGGCCAGCAGCAGGAATTCACGCAATTCCTTGCGGAAAAATTCGGCACGGGGAGGATAGTCGAAACCCAGGGTCGACAACGCATCGATTACCCGGAAATTACCGGTATTGCGTCCGAAAAAGGTCTCAACGCCGATGATCGACACAATCACCTGGGCCGGCACGCCATATTCCTGCTCGGCACGGGCCAGCACCGCCTCGTGCTGACGCCAGAAGTCGACACCGCGAGCAATGCGCGCATCGGTGATGAACATCGGGCGATATTCGCTCCACTGCTTGACCCGCTCGGCGGGTTTCGAAATCGCGTCCAGAATTGACTGCTTGCGCTCGGCCTCACGGAACACGCCCATCAGCTGCTCGCCGGCGAAGCCGTAATCGCGGGTCATCTCACCGACGAATTCGGCCACCTGGGGTGAACCTTCGTAATCGCCGGCCAACGCTTCCTGCGCAGTGCCAAGGATGCTTACCAGGCCAACCCACGACGCGTATCGAGTCGCCCAGCCATGCATTACTTGCATTGAAATCTTCACCTTATTCAAACCTGCGCGATCCACTTGCGATGGGTATGGATCGACATCAAAACCCCAAACGCTGACAGCAACGTCACCAGCGAAGTTCCTCCGTAGCTAATGAACGGCAACGGCACCCCCACCACCGGCAACAGGCCACTGACCATACCGATGTTGACGAAAACATATACAAAAAAAGTCATGGTCAGGCTGCCGGCCAGCAATTTGCCGAACAATGTCTGGGCCTGGGCGGTGATCACCAGCCCGCGACCGATCAACAACAGATAGATCAGCAGCAACGCACAGATGCCCACCAGGCCGAACTCCTCACCCATGACCGCGATGATGAAGTCGGTGTGGCTCTCCGGCAGGAAATCCAGGTGCGACTGGGTACCCAGCAACCAGCCCTTGCCGAACACACCGCCGGAACCGATGGCGGCCTTGGACTGAATGATGTTCCAGCCGGTGCCCAGTGGATCGCTTTCCGGGTCGAGGAAGGTCAGGATTCGCTGTTTCTGGTAGTCGTGCATGATGAAGAACCACATCGCCACGGCCACCGGCACGGCGGCGGCCAGCACGCTGAGAATCCAGCGCCAGCGCAGCCCGCCCATGAACAGCACGAAGGCACCACCGGCCAGAATCAACAGCGAGGTGCCCAGGTCCGGCTGCCGCACGATAAGGATGAAGGGCAAGCCGATCAGAAACAGACTGACCCCCACATGCTTGAGCTGCGGCGGCAAAGTGCGCTTGGACAGGTACCAGGCGATGGTCGCCGGCATCAGGATTTTCATGAACTCCGAAGGCTGGAAGCGAATTACCCCCGGGATGTTGATCCAGCGCGTGGCGCCCATGGCGTTGTGGCCCATCACGTCCACCACCACCAGCAAAAGCACGCCGAGCACATAACCGACCGGCACCCAGCGGGCCATGAAGCGCGGCTCGAACTGGGCAATGACGATCATCGACACCAGACCGATGCCAAACGAGGTCGCCTGTTTGGCCAGCAGATCCCAGCTCTTGCCACTGGCCGAATACAGCACGAACAGGCTGCCGGCGGCGAGGGTCAGCAGCAAAATCAGCAGCGGGCCATCAATGTGCAGGCGCTGCAGCAGCGTCGCACGACGACGCATCACATCCTCGCTGGAGAGCATGCGATCAAAATTATTCATCACGGGCGGTAGCCTCCGCGCTGTTAGGGCTGGCGTATTCGGCTTTGAGACGACCATCCTTATCCAGCAGCCAGGCGTCCATGACCTGACGCACCACCGGCGCGGCGACACCGGAGCCGGATTCACCGTTCTCCACCATCACCGACACCACGATTTTCGGATCATCGGCCGGCGCGAAGCCAACGAACAAGGCGTGGTCGCGATGGCGTTCCTGAACCTTGGAGCGGTCATACTTTTCACCCTGTTTGATCGCGACCACCTGGGCCGTACCACTCTTGCCGGCGATCCGGTACTGCGCACCGATCGAGGCTTTGCGCGCCGTGCCACGGGCGCCGTGCATCACTTGCTGCATGCCGTGGTTGACCTTGTTCCAGTCGGACGGGTCACGCAGGACGATGTCCGGCATCGGGTTGGGATCCACCGGTTTCTGGCCTTCAATGGTCTTGGCCAGGTGCGGACGGTTCCAGATACCTTTGTTGGCCACCAGCGCGGTGGCCTGGGCCAGTTGCAACGGGGTCGACTGCATGTAGCCCTGGCCGATCCCGAGAATCAGTGTTTCACCCGGGAACCATGCCTGACGGCGCGTTGCGCGCTTCCACTCGCGCGTAGGCATCAAGCCCGGAGACTCTTCGAACATGTCCAGCGAGACCTTCTGACCGATGCCGAACTTGCTCAGGTACGACGACAAGCGATCGATCCCCAGCTTGTGGGCCAGGTCATAGAAGTAGGTGTCGTTGGAGCGCATGATCGCCGTATCGAGGTCGACAAAGCCGTCCCCGGTGCGGTTCCAGTTGCGGTATTTGTGGTCGTAGTTGGGCAACATGTAGTAACCGGGGTCGAATACCCGCGTCGAGGCCGTGACCACGCCCGAATCCAGGCCGGCAATCGCTACCGCCGGCTTGATGGTCGAACCCGGTGGATACAGACCGCGCAGCACACGGTTGAACAGCGGTCGGTCGATGGAGTCGCGCAACTCGGAATAAGCCTTGAAGCTGATGCCGGTGACGAACAGGTTCGGGTCGAAGCTCGGCTGGCTGACCATCGCCAGCACTTCACCGGTTTTCGGGTCCAGTGCCACCACCGCGCCACGACGACCGCCGAGCGCGGCTTCGGCGGCTTCCTGCAATTTGATGTCCAGGCTCAGGACGATGTCCTTGCCGGGAATCGGATCGGTGCGCTTGAGTACCCGCAATACGCGGCCCCGAGCGTTGGTCTCGACTTCCTCATACCCCACCTGACCGTGCAGTTCGGGCTCGTAAAAGCGCTCGATGCCGGTTTTGCCGATTTGATGGGTACCGCTGTAACTCACCGGATCCAGAGATTTGAGCTCTTTCTCGTTGATCCGCCCCATATAGCCCACCGAGTGCGCAAAGTGCGCGCCCTGAGGATAGTGACGAACCAGTTGCGCGACCACTTCCACCCCGGGCAGGCGGAACTGGTTGACGGCGATTCGAGCGATTTGCTCCTCGGTCAATTCGAACATGATCGGCACCGGCTCGAACGGCCGACGCCCCTGGCGCATGCGCTTTTCGAAAATCACCCGGTCCTCGGGCGTCAGTTCCAGCACCTGGACGATCACATCGAGCACTTGCTGCCAATCGCCAGAGCGCTCGCGGGTCATGCTCAGGCTGAAGCTGGGCCGGTTGTCGGCAATGACCACACCGTTGCGGTCGAAAATCAACCCACGGGGTGGCGGAATCGGCTGCACGTGGACGCGGTTGTTTTCCGACAGGGTCGAGTGGTACTCGTACTGGATCACCTGAAGGAAATACAGCCGCGCGATCAACACGCCGATCAGCGTCACGACCGCAATGGCCCCGAACACGACACGGCCACGCACCAGACGGGCGTCTTTTTCGTGGTCCTTGATGCGGATCGGCTGAGACATGAGGGCAGAACTACTTGTGGTAAGGGTGGCCGGACAACACGGTCCAGGCACGATACAGCTGTTCGCCGATCAGAATTCGCACCAGCGGGTGCGGCAACGTCAACGGCGATAGCGACCAGCGCTGATCGGCACGGGCACAGACTTCAGGCGCCAGCCCCTCGGGGCCACCGACCATGAAGTTCACCGTGCGCGAGTCCAGCCGCCAGCGATCGAGTTCGACCGCCAGCTGCTCGGTACTCCAGGGCTTGCCGTGGACTTCGAGGGTGACAACACGTTCGTTCGGCCCGACCTTGGCCAGCATGGCTTCGCCTTCCTGACGGATGAAGCGGGCCACGTCGGCGTTCTTGCCACGGGTGTTGAGCGGAATTTCCACCAGTTCAAGCGCCAGCTCGGACGGAAGACGCTTGGCATATTCATGCCAGCCCTCTTCCACCCACTTGGGCATGCGTGAACCGACGGCGATCAGTCGCAGTCGCACAGCGGGCCCTTATTCCTGGTCTTTGTTGAGCTTGGTGAAGTGCTCGTGGGTGTTTTCAGGGCTGTGGTGAGCCGCGCTGGCCGAACGGCTCTGCTCGGCACCGGCCCACAAGCGTTCCAGGTCATAGAACTGGCGAGCGGAGGCCGTCATCATGTGCACGATGACATCGTCCATATCCAGCAGTACCCAGTCGCTGTCGCCCTTGCCTTCCTCGCCCAGTGGCTTGACGCCCTGGGCCTTGACCGCTTCGCGGACCTTGTCGAGCATCGCGCCGATCTGGCGATTGGACGTACCGGTAGCGATGATCATGAAGTCAGTGATGCTCTGCTTGTCACGAACGTCGATCACCTGGATGTCCTGGGCCTTCACATCTTCCAGGGCCGCCACGGCAACCTTGACCAGCTCTTCGCCGGCGAGAACCACGCCGGTTGCTGCCGGTACTGGCAGCGGAGCGCTCTTGAACGTGCCTTTGCGCTTTACTTTGGTTTGGTCTTTGTCAGTCATATAAAACTCGTTTTGCTCGTATGTTCGGGCGCTTCAATACACGTTGTTGCTACGTGCCTTGAGGCACTCCTATTCAGTTCGACGCACGGTAAAGTCCGTGCGCATCGATGTAGGCCAGGACCGCGTCGGGCACCAGGAAACGTACCGACTTACCGCTGGCCAGCAGTTGACGGATCTGGGTGGCGGATACCGCGAGCGGTGTCTGCCAGACGAATGCAATCTGTCCGCTCGGCCCTTTGAGGGCCAGCGGGTCGCTCACCGAGCGCGCTGCCAGCAGGTTGCGCAAGGCATCCGGCGGTTCGCTGTCGGCATCCGGGCGTTGCAACACCAGGATATGGCAATGCTGGAGCAACTCTTCCCAGCGGTGCCAAGTGGGCAGGCCGCAAAAAGCGTCCCAGCCCAAAAGCAGAAAAACCTGGTCATCCGCGGCCAGTTCGGCGCGCATCAGTTCCAGGGTATCGATGGTGTAGGACGGTTTGTCCCGCTGCAATTCGCGGGCGTCCACCACCAACGGCGCCACACCGGCCACCGCGCACTCGACCATCGCCAGACGGTCTTTCGCCGACACCTGCGGCGTATCCCGATGGGGAGGCCTGGCACTGGGTGTCAGACGCAGCTCATCGAGCGCCAATGATTCGGCGACTTCCAGTGCACCGCGCAAATGGCCGATGTGCACCGGGTCGAAAGTTCCGCCCAGTATGCCGATACGGCGAGGTGCGGGCTCGCTGCCAGTGACCGGAGCTGACGGGTCGAGGTCGCCCAAGTCAGACCGACTCCTGTCCGCGCAGCTGTCCATCACCGACCACGACGTACTTCTCGCAGGTCAAACCTTCGAGGCCGACCGGGCCGCGGGCGTGCAGCTTATCAGTAGAAATGCCGATCTCGGCACCCAATCCGTATTCGAAGCCATCGGCGAAGCATGTCGGGGTGTTGATCATCACCGACGACGAGTCGACTTCAGCCGCGAAACGCCGGGTGTCGCCCAGGTGTTCGCTGACAATCGAATCGGTGTGGTGAGAGCCGTAATGGTTGATGTGCTCGATGGCCTGCTCCAGCCCGTCGACCACGCGGATCGACAGGATCGGCGCCAGGTACTCAGTGCTCCAGTCTTCTTCAGTGGCCGGCAGCGCTTCGATGATAGCCCGCGTGCGATCGCAACCGCGCAGCTCGACGCCTTTTTCGCGGAACTGGGCAGCCATCGGCGGCAGGAAATCCCGGGCAACGGTTTGGTCGACCAGCAGCGTCTCCATCGCACCGCAAATGCCATAGCGGTAAGTCTTGGCATTGAAGGCGATACGCTGGGCTTTCGGCAGGTCGGCGTGGGCACTGACATAAACGTGGCAGATGCCGTCCAGATGCTTGATCACCGGTACGCGGGCATCGCGGCTGACCCGTTCGATCAGGCCACGACCGCCACGGGGCACGATGACATCAACGTATTCCGGCATGGTGATCAATGCACCAACGGCTGCACGATCGGTGGTTTCGACCACTTGCACCACCGCCGCCGGCAAATCGGCTTCGGCCAGACCGCGCTGGATACAGGCAGCGATGGCACGATTGGAATGAATGGCCTCGGAGCCGCCCCGCAGGATGGTCGCATTGCCGGACTTCAGGCACAGGCTGGCGGCGTCGATGGTCACGTTCGGTCGCGATTCGTAAATAATCCCGATCACGCCCAAAGGCACGCGCATTTTGCCGACCTGGATACCCGAAGGCCGATAGCTCATGTCGCGGATCGCACCGACCGGGTCCGGCAACGCCGCAACCTGGCGCAGGCCGACGATCATGCCGTCGATACGCGCAGGGGTCAGCGCCAGGCGTTCAAGCAGCGCCGGCTCCAGACCATTGGCGCGGCCGGCTGCCAAGTCCAGCTCATTGGCGGCCGTCAGCTCGGCGCGGGCAGCATCCAGCGCATTGGCAGCCGCCTGCAAGGCGCGGTTTTTCTGCGCGGTGCTGGCACGGCCGATAACGCGGGAAGCCTCGCGGGCAGCGATCCCCAAGCGGGTCATGTAGTCAAGAACGGACTCAGTCATGGTCTGGCGTGGTCTTTTCCGAGGTCGTGGTAAAGAGTAAAGCGGCAGATTATAGCTGTCGCGTCCACCGACTAACAGCGGTGACGGGCGGATGGTCGAAATGGAGGGCAATTTGCCGACGTTCAGCCGGGATTAAGCTGCAAATTGTTATCATCACGACTCAATCAGCCCTGATAAACGCCGTTCATCATGACTAATCTGACTGTTCGTGAGTCCGCCGCGAGCCTGCCCAAGGGCCTCCCGGACGCTTTTTTCGACCGTGACGCCCAAACAGTGGCCCGGGATCTACTGGGCAAAGTCATCCGCCATCGGGTCGGCGACCTGTGGCTCAGTGCCCGGATTATCGAAACCGAAGCCTATTACTGCGAAGAAAAAGGCAGTCACGCCTCCCTCGGTTACACAGAAAAGCGTAAGGCTTTGTTTCTGGATGGCGGCCACATTTATATGTATTACGCCCGTGGCGGCGACTCCCTCAACTTCAGCGCTCAAGGCCCTGGCAACGCAGTGCTGATCAAATCCGCCTACCCTTGGGTCGATGAGGTCAGCGGGCCGGCGAGCCTGGCGCAGATGCTATTGAACAACCCCGACGCCCAAGGCCGCCCTCGCCCCTCGCAGAAGCTGTGCGCGGGGCAAACATTGCTCTGCAAGTCGCTGGGGCTGAAAGTGCCCGTCTGGGACGCGAAACGCTTCGATCACGAAGTGCTGCTGGTGGAAGACGTCGGTCAGACACCCCCACACATCATCCAGGCGACCCGCCTGGGCATTCCCCACGGGCGCGACGAACACCTGATGTACCGCTTCGTGGACGGCGCCTATGCCGCCCATTGCACGCGGAACCCGCTGCGACGGGGGCAGGTCGAAGGTCGCGATTATTTTGTGCTGTCCTGACGACCCTATGCCCGCTCCCACAGGGTTCGGTGACGTCGTTACCAGAGCCCTGCGGGTTCAGCAGGATCAATTGAACATTCAATGGAGTTGTTTTTATGGGCCCATGGCTCGATAGCGTGACGGCCTGGTTGACGGTCAACCCGCAATGGCTGGCAGCGGCAGTATTCATCGTGGCCTTCGTGGAGTGCCTGGCGATTGCCGGACTGATCGTGCCCGGCACGGTTTTGTTATTCGCCGTGGCAGTGCTGGCCGGCAGCGGTGCGCTGTCGTTGAGCGAAACGTTATTGCTGGGCTTCCTCGCCGGCGTACTGGGCGACGTCGTGTCCTATTTCCTGGGACGCCATTTCCATCAGAACATCCGGCGCCTGCCCGGGCTGCGTCATCACCCGGAGTGGATCGCCGGGGCCGAGTCGTACTTCCAGCGCTACGGTATCGCCAGCCTGCTGGTCGGGCGCTTCATTGGCCCCTTGCGGCCCATGTTGCCGATGGTCGCCGGGATGTTCGACATGCCATTCCCACGCTTCTTCGCCGTCAGTCTGCTGGCAGGAGCGGGATGGTCAGTGGCCTACCTATTGCCGGGCTGGGCCACGGGTGCGGCGATTCGCTTGCCGCTGCCCGAAGGCTTCTGGCCGCAGGCGGGTATCGTCGTCGGCAGTATTGCGGTCATGGTGGGACTGAGCGCGACCAGCAGTCTGCGTCGCCACCGCAAAGCCACGATGTTCATTGCAAGCATGAGTTTTCTGATTCTGGCAGGGTTGTTTATCAGCTATCCACACCTGACGGCCCTCGACCAGGGGATTATGGCCCTGGTACAGGAACACCGCAGCCCGGCGCTCGATGAAGTGGCCGTGGTCTTCACGCTGATCGGCGAATTTCGCAGCATGCTCCTGTTCAGTGTCTTGCTGGTCGGGCTTTTGCTGATCACCCGGCAATGGCGTCCGGCGATCTTTGCCGGCAGCACGCTGATGTGCACCGCATTGGCCAACACCTTGACCAAGTACTTTTTCACACGCCTACGTCCGGAAGTGCTGAGCGACCCACTGACCAGCTACAGCATGCCCAGCGGCCACGCGTCAGGCTCTTTCGCGCTGTTCCTGACCATCGCCGTGCTGGCCGGCCGTGGACAGCCACCACGGATGCGCCTGACCTGGCTGCTGGTGGGATGCCTGCCGGCGCTGGCAATCTCCCTTTCCCGCGTCTACCTCGGCGTGCATTGGCCGACGGATGTTTTGGCCGGGGCGATGCTGGCGGCGAGCGTTTGCGCGACGAGCCTGTGGTTGAGTCAGCGCAAGACTTCGCTCAACGCCCTGCCGCCCAGGGTGTGGTGGCTGGTATTGCCGGCGCTGGTGGCGCTGTTCGCGTTCTTCGTGATCCGGCACTTACCGCACACGATGCTGCGGTATGCCTATTAAGAAAGCTCAGGCAAACAACTCCCCTTGCAACTCGTCCAGCAACGCCTGAATCGCATCCAGTCGTTGCTGCGGATCATCGAGTTGCAGCAGGTCGATCTTGTCCACTTCGGCGAACGGCAAGAGGTAAGCCAACTGATTGGCCAACGACTGTTGGCCGGTCGCTTCCGTGCCCATGTTCAGCGCTTCGACCATCGGGTGTTCGGCCAGCGCGTTGAGCAAGGCCACCAGATCAGCGTCCTCTTCCTGTAATGGCTGTTCAGGCTCATCTTCCAGCCACTCGACCTCGGCGACGGTCAACTGATCGCGCTGAACCTCGGTGCGCAATACATGGAATCGCCGACCGCCCTGGACTCGAATCCCGAGCAGGCCGTTGTCCTGCTGCTTGAAGTCGGTGATCAGCGCCTCGCAACCAACCAGGGCATAACCCGCCGGAGCGATGCCGACTTCTTCGCCGTCTAGAATGCACACCACACCGAAGCCGCCGCCCTGCTTCATGCAGCGACCGATCATGTCCAGGTAGCGCGCCTCGAAAATCTGCAAGTCGAGGATGCAGCCAGGAAACAGCACCGTGTTCAGCGGAAAAAGCGGCAGACTCATAGACATTTCCTTCAAACCACTATCGACACCGCCAACGGCAGGAACACCGCCGTGGCCACGCCCATCAAACTCATCGCCAGCGCCGCGAACGCGCCGCACTCTTCACTTTCCTGCAAGGCCACCGAGGTGCCAACCGCGTGGGCGGTCATGCCCAGCGCCATGCCGCGTGCCTCCGGGCTGTGGACACCGAGCCGGGTCAGCAGGCTCGGGCCGAAAATCGCCCCGATCACACCCGTGATCAGCACGAACACCGCCGCCAGCGCCGCGACACCGCCGATTTGCTCGGCCACCAACATGGCAATCGGCGAAGTCACCGACTTCGGCGCCATGGTCATCAGGATCATGTGTTCGGCACCGAACCACCAGCCCAACAGCACACCCATGCCTGTAGCCACCACGCCGCCTATCACCAGCGTAGTAAAAATCGGCCAGAACAACTGCCGAATCCGTCGCAGGTTGAGATAAAGCGGGACGGCCAGCGCGACCGTCGCCGGGCCGAGCAGAATGCTGAGAATCTCGGTGCTCTTGCGGTACTCGGCGTAGGTCAACCCGCAGCCCACCAGCACACCGATCACCAGCAACATGGAGACCAGCACCGGCTGCAAAAAGATCCAGCGGGTTTTCTCGAATGCGGCCAGTACCAGCTGATAGGCGCCGAGGGTAATGCCGATACCGAACAATGGATGGTGAATCACCGACGTCCAGGCGCCTTGCCAGTCAAGGATCATTGGCTGTCCTCGGGATGGTGAGCGTGACGCTTGATCAAGCGCTGCATCAGCACGCCCGCGAAGGCCATGGACAGCAGCAGCGACAACACCAAGGCTCCCGTGATGGCCCAAAAATCCGCGGCAATGTCTTTGGCGTAAACCATCACGCCCACCGCCGGCGGTACCAGCAGCAAGGGCAAATACCGCAACAGGCTGCTGGCCGCCAGGTTCAGCGGTTCACCCACCTGACCACGGCTGATCAGGAACACCAGCAACAGCAGCAGACCGACAATCGGCCCCGGCAGCACTGGCAAAAACAAATGGTTTATCGCGGTGCCGAGCAATTGGAACAGCACCAGCCAGGTCAGGCCACGTAACAACATTCTTCATCTCCCGCAAATCCGTCACCCGCATTGGCCCGGGCATTATAAGCACGCCTGCGCTATAGACCGGCATTCGCCAAAAGCATGGTCGGTTGACCGGAGCAATTTGCCATGTTGATCTAAAGTGGTAAGCCGGGAGGCCAAAAATCCCCCCATTCAAAACTATAAAACCGATGAACCCAAGGAGAGTCTCAATGCCCTATGTTCCAGTTGCAGAGCTCAATGATTATGTCGGCAAGGAACTTGGACGTTCCGAATGGCTCACCATCGATCAGGAACGCATCAACCTGTTCGCCGAAGCCACAGGGGACTATCAGTTCATCCATGTCGATCCGGTCAAAGCCGCGCAAACGCCCTTTGGCAGCACCATCGCCCACGGTTTCCTGTCGCTGTCGCTGATTCCAAAACTGATGGAAGACATCCTCGTCATGCCCGAGGGCTTGAAGATGGTGGTCAACTACGGCCTCGACAGCGTGCGCTTCATTCAGCCGGTCAAGGTCAATTCGAACGTGCGCCTCAAAGTCGACCTGACCGACGTCACCGAGAAGAAACCCGGCCAATGGCTGCTCAAAGCCACCGCGACCCTGGAAATCGAAGGCTCGGACAAGCCGGCGTACATTGCTGAGCCCTTGTCGCTCTGCTTCGTGTAAACCATCCCGGATGCGAAGCAGGCCGTACTGTTTCGCATCACCTCCTTTTATACCGACTGTATAAGGTCACATAGCTGCGGCATACTCCGTCGCCTAATTGCCCGGATCCTGCTATGCGCTCACTCGCACTCCTTGCCTTGACCCTGATGCTCACCGCTTGCGGCGACGGCGAATCGCCGCTGCCCCCTGACGCCCGCCTGCCGGATGGCGGACGCTATCGTGGAGATCTGGTCAATGGGCTGCTGCAAGGCCAGGGTCGCATCGATTACCCGAACGGCAGTTGGTATGCCGGCGAGTTCGACCAAGGCCAATGGCATGGCCAGGGCGAATGGCACGGCAGCAACGGCGAGGTTTATCGCGGGCAATTCAAGCAAGGGCTGTTCGACGGCCAGGGCAGCCTGACCACCAATGGCAGCAGCTTCACCGGCAGCTTCAAACTCGGCCGCCGCGACGGCGAAGGCACCCTCAAAGAAAACGGCATGACGTACCGCGGCGAATTCAAAGCCGATCAGTATTCAGGGCTTGGCCGTCTCGAACTCGATGATGGCAGCACCTACCAGGGCCAGTTCGCCCACGGCAAGCCCAACGGCGAAGGCCAGCGCGGGGACGGCAACGGCAATCAGTTCACCGGGCACTTCGTCGATGGACAGCTGCAAGGTAACGGGACGTTCAACAGTGCCGACGGCGACATTTATGTCGGCGGTTTCAAGAACAATCAACTGCACGGCAAGGGCCGCTACGAAAACGCCGACGGCGACGTCTGGCTGGGCCAATTCGAGGAAGGCTCGCTGAACGGCAAGGGCGAGTTGATCGGCGCCGATGGCAGCCATTACATCGGTCAATTCAGCGACTGGCGCTTTGTCGGCCAAGGTCGCCTGAACCTGCCTGATGGCAGTTTCTATATCGGCCAGTTCGACAACGACAGCTATTCCGGTCGCGGCACCCTGGTGCTGACGGACGGCACGGTACAAAGCGGTACCTGGGTCAACGGCCAGCGCGTGCGCGATGCCAATGGCAAATTACTCCCCGACACCCTCGAACTCGGCCTGCTGGCCCAGGGCCACCTGCTGGAGGACGCACTCGGCAATGTACCGACCTCGACCCCGGCCGTAGAGTTGTACACCTTGACCCTCGGCGGCGATGGCAATCTGAGTGTTTTCCTGCGCGAATCCGACTACGTCGCCAACATGCTCACCAGCCGCTTCGGCGCCTTCGGCCAGATCCGCCTGGTGAACCATCGCGATCACCTCGTCGACCGTCCGATGGCCACCCGGGAAAACCTGCGTCGCGCCGCCGTGACCCTGGCCGAACGCAGCGGCCCGGAAGATTTGGTTTTCATCTACCTGACCAGCCACGGCAACGCCGAACACGAACTGGTGCTCGACCAGCCACGCATGGAACTGGCCGATCTGCCGGCCGACGAACTGGCCACGGTCCTCGCCCCGCTGAAAAACCGCGACAAGATCATTGTGATTTCGTCCTGCTACTCCGGCGGTTTCATCCCGGCCCTCAAGGACGAACGCACCCTGATCATGACCGCCACACGGGCTGACCGCGTGTCTTTCGGCTGTTCGGAAGAAGCCAACTTCACGTACTTCGGCGATGCCCTGTTCGCCCAGGCCCTGAACCAGACCGATGATCTGGAACAGGCCTTCAAGTTGGCCAGGGCGACTGTCGCCGAGCGCGAGCTGGCCGATGGCTTCGAAGCCTCCGAACCGCAGATCTGGGCACCGAAAACCGTGCTCTCCCACTGGCAGCTGTTACGTAAACAACAGGCACGCAAAGCCCTGCAAAGTGCCGCCATTGAAAGCAAGGATACAAAGAACAACTAAGCTGATGGGTATCAAGGGAGAAACACTATGTACTTGACGCCTCAGCACGTACTGCTTGCCGGAGCCACCGGGTTGACCGGTGAGCATCTACTCGATCGTTTGCTCAATGAGCCCACCATTACGCGGGTTCTGGCCCCCTCACGCCGGGCGCTGGCCAAACATCCCCACCTTGAAAACCCGGTCGGCGACCCGGCAGTATTCCTCCCGCAATTGAACGGTCGCGTCGACATCGCCTATTGCTGCCTGGGCACCACCATCAAGCAGGCGGGCTCGGAACAGGCGTTTCGCGCGGTGGACCTGGACATGGTGGTGGCCTTCTCCAAACGGGCGCGGGAAATGGGCGCCCGTCACCTGATCGTGATCAGCGCCCTGGGCGCCGATCCGAAGTCTCCGATTTTCTACAATCGGGTCAAAGGCGAGATGGAGCAGGCATTGCGCGCGCAGGACTGGCCGCAACTGACCATCTGCCGTCCATCACTGCTCTTGGGCGAGCGCACCGAACCGCGCCTGGCAGAGAAACTCGCCGGCCCGCTGTCTCGCCTGATACCCGGCAAGTACCACGGCATCGAGGCCTGCCAAATGGCCCGCGCCATGTGGCGACTGGCGCTGGAAGAACAGAATGGAGTGCGGATTGTCGAGTCGGATGAGCTGCGCAAGCTCGGCAAATAGACTGGCCGACTTGCGGCGAGGGGACTTGCCTATAACCCACCTGTCGCCTGAAAGCTGACCCCGATTACAGTCAGCAACGACAAAGGCAGCAGCAGGGTGTCGAGCAGTGCGCTGGCCGGCAGGTCGACGCCGGGATAGCTCGGCGCTTCGGCGCCGAAGCGGTCCATCGCGCAGCAACCACCGTTCATCGCATACAAATCCAGCCGGGTCCCCGAATACACCACGGGCGCACCCGGCTTCGCGGCATCCAGCGTGCGCGCAGTGGCGCATCCGGCCAACTGCAAGGCCAGCACAATCGCCAGTAACTTATTCATCGCTGGTCAGATGGTGTTCGCCCCAGCGCGGCAGCATGTCTTGCGGAATATTCAACAGGTTGAGAATGCGCGCCACGACGAAATCGATCAGGTCGTCGATGGTTTGCGGCTGGTGATAGAAGCCCGGCGATGCTGGCAGAATCGTCACGCCCATGTTCGACAACTTGAGCATGTTTTCCAGGTGAATGCTCGAATACGGCGCTTCACGGGGCACCAGGATCAGTTGGCGACGCTCCTTCAGCGTCACATCGGCGGCACGTTCGATCAGGTTGTTGCAGGCGCCGGTCGCGATGGCTGACAACGTCCCGGTAGAGCACGGCACGACCACCATCGCCGCCGGTGCGCCGGAGCCCGAGGCCACCGGCGACATCCAGTCTTCCTTCCCATACACCCGAATCTGCCCCGCCGCAGCGCCGGTGTATTCGGTGAGGAAGGCCTGCATCATCTGCGGTTTGGCCGGCAGCGTGACGTCGGTTTCGGTGGCCATCACCAGTTGCGCGGCCTTGGAAATCAGAAAGTGCACTTCCCGCTCTTCGCGCACCAGGCAGTCGAGCAGGCGCAAGCCGTACTGGGCGCCGGAAGCGCCCGTCATCGCCAGCGTGATGCGGTCCGGGCCGTTGTTCATTTAAGCGCCTCGGCGAGTTTGCCGTGCAGGCCGCCGAAGCCGCCGTTGCTCATGATCACCACGTGAGTGCCGGGCTGGGCCTGGCTCTTGACGCGTTCAATGATGCCTTCGAGCGAATCACTGACGATCGACGGCACCGTACACAGTGCGGCGGTGCCCGCCAGATCCCAACCGAGGTTGGCCGGTGCGTACCAGATCACCTGGTCGGCGTCGACCACGCTTTCCGGCAAACCGTCACGGTGCGCACCCAGCTTCATGGAATTGGAGCGCGGCTCGATGATGGCGATCAACGGTGCATCGCCAATGCGTTTACGCAAGCCGTCGAGCGTGGTGGCGATGGCGGTCGGATGGTGAGCGAAGTCGTCATAAATAGTGATGCCGCGCACCTCCGCGACTTTTTCCATGCGACGCTTCACGCTTTTGAAAGCGCTCAACGCGGCGATGCCCATGGACGGCACCACACCGACGTGACGTGCAGCCGCCAGTGTGGCCAGTGCGTTGGCGACGTTGTGCTGGCCGGTCATGTCCCACTCGACCACGCCCTGGGAAGCGCCTTCGAACATCACTTCGAACTTCGAGCCGTCTTCGCTGAGCAGCTTGACCTGCCACTGGCCGCCGGCACCCGTGGTTTGCACCGGGGTCCAGCAGCCCATCTCGATGACGCGTTGCAAGGCTGGCTCGGTGGTCGGATGAATGATCAGGCCTTCACTCGGGATGGTCCGCACCAAGTGATGAAATTGCCGTTCGATGGCCGGCAGATCCGGGAAGATGTCCGCATGATCGAACTCCAGATTGTTCAGGATCGCCGTGCGCGGACGGTAGTGCACGAATTTGGAACGCTTGTCGAAGAACGCACTGTCGTACTCATCGGCTTCGATGACGAAGAACGGCGTATCACCCAGGCGCGCCGAGACCGAGAAATTCTGCGGCACGCCGCCGATCAGGAAGCCAGGGCTCATGCCCGCATGCTCCAGCACCCAGGCGAGCATGCTGCTGGTGGTGGTTTTGCCATGAGTACCGGCAACGGCCAGCACCCAGCGACCTTGCAGCACGTGGTCTGCCAACCATTGCGGACCGGAAACATAGGGCAGGCCTTTGTTCAGCACATATTCCACGGCGGGGTTGCCACGGGACATGGCGTTGCCGATCACCACCAGGTCGGGGGCCGGGTCCAGTTGCGCCGGGTCATAACCTTGGGTCAACTCAATGCCCTGGGCCTCGAGCTGGGTGCTCATCGGCGGATAGACGTTGGCATCGGAGCCCGTCACGTGATGGCCCAGCTCTTTGGCCAGAACCGCCATCGAACCCATGAAAGTGCCGCAGATACCAAGAATATGAATGTGCATAGTCGACCTCGTAAAACATGGCCGCAGGTTAGCTTAGGGAGGGGAAAATCGCACCTTGTGTTTCAGTCCCTGCTGATGGCTGGACCTGTGGAAGCACGACTTTCCGTGCCCCCACCGACTGGCTGGTCCTAGCGGGCGATACCGTGTTTGCGCAGTTTTCTGTAAAGCGTGTTGCGGCTGACTCCCAACTGCTCAGCCGTGTGGGTCATGTGCCAACGCGTTTGCTCCAGCGCATTCAACAGCGCCAGGCGTTCGGCATCTTCCAGCGGATGTTCGGCAGGCTCTTCAATGACCGATTGAACCGCCGGTCGGGTCTGGCGAATCACCGCCGGCAAATCGTCCAGCACAATCCGCCCGCCCTCGCACAACGCGGCCAATGTCCGCAGTACGTTGCGCAACTGCCGCACGTTGCCCGGCCAGGCGAAACCCAGCAGGGCCTGGCGGGCCTGGCCGTCGATCACGACCAGCTCTGCGCCCGCCTCTTCGGCCAGTAAAAAGTCCAGCAGTTGCGATTTGTCACTGCGATCGCGCAATGCCGGCAGCGCGACCTCCAGCCCGTTGAGTCGATAGAACAGGTCCTCACGGAAACTGCCTTCCTGCACCCGTTCCAGCAGATTGCGGTGCGTGGCGCTGATGATCCGCACGTTGACCGCCTCCGGCTCGCCACCGATCGGTACCACCTGACGATCCTCCAGCACCCTCAAGAGTCGCGTCTGCATCGCCAGCGGCATGTCGCCGATCTCGTCGAGGAACAAGGTGCCGCCATCGGCCTGTTGCAACTTGCCGCGCATGCCTTCCTTGCGCGCCCCGGTGAAGCTGCCGCCGCGATAGCCGAACAGCTCGCTCTCGATCAGGCTTTCCGGGATGGCGGCGCAGTTGAGGGCGACAAACGCCTTGTCCACCCGTTGACTGGCGCGATGGACGGCTTTGGCAAATGCCTCTTTACCCGAACCGGTTTCACCGTTGATCAGCAACGGCACATCCCGTTCGTACACCCGCAGGGCCTTGCGGAAATCCGCCTGCAAACCGGCATCGCCCAGGCAGATACCCAATGACGGCGCACGCTCCTCAACCACCGGACTGGGCACCAGTGGTACTGGCACGCGGCGCGGCTGCCCACGCAATACGGCGAACAGCTTGCGCCCGTCACGGGTGCGCAGCGGCCAACTGGCGCTGGCATTGGCGCTCGCACGGCCAAGCAACTCATCCAGCGAACAATCGAAAAATGCCTCAACCGGCTTGCCCAGCAATCCCCCGCGCACGTGGCCCAGCAGGTTCAGCGCGCTCTGATTCACCGCACAGATCCGTCCTTCTCCATCGAACGCCAGCAACCCTTCGCTGAACAGCCCGACAGACTCGGCCTGCAAATGAAAACGCAGCAGCCATTGATTGTCGAAGTAACGCAGGAAATAGCAGCTCTCGATCATCTTCGCCGAAAGATTGACCAGGGCCATGGTATGGAACTGACTCTGACGCGACACCTCATGCCGCGCCGACGAGACGTCGAGCACCGCCAGCAGCTCACCGTGGGGGTCGAACACCGGGCTCGCCGAGCAGGTCAGGCCGGTATGACGGCCGCGGAAGTGCTCGTCCTGGTGGATGGTCAGCGACTGGCGCTCCACCAGACAGGTACCGATGCCATTGGTGCCTTCGCAGGCCTCGCTCCAGTCGGCGCCGAGCCAGAGCCCGGCGCGCTCGAAAATCTTCCGTTCGGCGGGCGCCGTCACACAGTTGAGGATCACACCACGCGCGTCGGTCAGCAGCACCGCATGGCCGGCGCCGGAAAGCTGTTGATGCAGGCTGGTCATTTCACTGCCGGCGATGTGCAGCACTTGCTGCAGGCGTTCACGGCTTTCGAGGACGCGTCCATGTTCCAGCACTGTCGGCGCCATGCTCAGGGCCGGATCGAGGTGATAGTCCTCAAGGCAGCGCAGCCAGGAGCGGGCGATGGACGGATCGCTGCCAGGACCGTGCAGGTGGGCTTTGCCCTGGGTCACAGTCAGTACTTGCTGGGCATGGCGACTCAAATGGTTGTCGTGCATTTCTTATTATTCTCCCCGGGGCTCGGCGACCCGTGTTGAGGTGATGCCGAGCATCCTCCAGCCTAGCCTGCATTGCAATGCCGGCAAGACCGGCCTGTCACAGGCTGTGCCACAAACGGTACAAAGTGTCACAGGCACTGTACCGAAAGCGCCACAGACACCGCCCGCCCGTCCGACAGAAATCGTCCAAGGCCTTGATTTGCCTGACCTGCAAGGCACTGGCCCGACCCTTGCTCTACGCTTATAGCAAGCGCACATGCGCGTCTCTCTTATAAATACAAAAGCCAAGGAGAAACATCATGCGTTACGCTCACCCCGGTACTGAAGGCGCTATCGTTTCGTTCAAGAGCAAATACGGTAACTACATCGGCGGCGAGTTCGTCGCGCCTGTCAAAGGTCAGTACTTCACCAATACCTCGCCAGTCAATGGCCAACCGATTGCCGAATTCCCGCGTTCCACCGCCGAAGACATCGACAAGGCCCTGGACGCCGCCCACGCCGCCGCCGATGCCTGGGGCGCCACGTCCGCCCAGGCACGCTCGCTGGTGCTGCTGAAAATTGCCGACCGCATCGAACAGAACCTCGAACTGCTGGCAATCACCGAATCCTGGGACAACGGCAAAGCCGTGCGCGAAACCCTCAACGCCGACATTCCGCTGGCCGCCGACCACTTCCGCTACTTCGCCGGTTGCATCCGCGCCCAGGAAGGCAGCGCTGCCGAAATCGACGGCAACACCGTGGCTTATCACATCCATGAACCGCTGGGTGTGGTCGGGCAGATCATCCCCTGGAACTTCCCGATCCTGATGGCCGCCTGGAAACTCGCCCCGGCCCTGGCCGCCGGCAACTGCGTGGTGCTCAAGCCTGCCGAACAAACCCCGCTGGGCATTACCGTGCTGGTCGAGCTGATTGGCGACCTGCTGCCACCGGGCGTACTGAACATTGTGCAAGGTTTCGGTAAAGAAGCCGGCGAAGCCCTGGCGACCAGCAAACGCATCGCCAAAATCGCCTTTACCGGCTCGACGCCAGTCGGCTCGCACATCATGAAATGCGCCGCCGAAAACATCATTCCGTCCACCGTGGAGCTGGGCGGCAAGTCGCCGAACATCTTCTTCGAAGACATCATGAAGGCAGAGCCAAGCTTCATCGAAAAAGCCGCCGAAGGCCTGGTGCTGGCGTTCTTCAACCAGGGTGAAGTCTGCACCTGCCCGTCCCGCGCGCTGGTGCAAGAGTCGATCTACGACGAATTCATGCAAGTGGTGATGAAAAAGGTCCTGCAGATCAAACGTGGCGACCCGCTGGACACCGACACCATGGTCGGCGCCCAGGCGTCCGAGCAACAATTCGATAAAATCCTTTCGTACCTGGAAATTGCCAAGGGCGAAGGTGCTGAACTGCTGACCGGCGGCAAAGTGGAAAAACTCGAGGGCACCCTCGCGACCGGGTATTACATCCAGCCGACGCTGCTCAAGGGCACCAACAAAATGCGCGTGTTCCAGGAAGAAATCTTCGGCCCGGTCGTGAGCATCACCACCTTCAAGGACGAAGCAGAAGCCCTGGCCATCGCCAACGACACCGAGTTCGGCCTGGGCGCCGGCCTCTGGACTCGCGACATCAACCGCGCCTACCGCATGGGCCGCGCCATCAAGGCCGGTCGTGTGTGGACCAACTGCTACCACCTGTACCCGGCGCACGCCGCGTTCGGCGGTTACAAGAAGTCCGGCGTCGGCCGTGAAACCCACAAAATGATGCTCGATCACTATCAGCAGACCAAAAACCTGCTGGTGAGCTACGACATCAATCCGCTGGGCTTCTTCTAAAAACCGGGGGCGACACAGGGTTTCTGTGTCGCCCTTCCAGCAGCCATCGCGAGCAGGCTCGCTCCCACAATGGATTCGGGTTAATTCCGAAAACCTGACTCAGCAGAAATCCCTGTGGGAGCGAGCTTGCTCGCGATGGCGCCTTCAATGGCACAACACAAAAGGCTGGCCGCTCTGGCACGGGCCTTGCGTGCCCGCATTACACGCAAAAGCCGCTTCCGAAAGTCCAAAAGATCAAACAATAAAAAAGACAGCGAGGACTTATGACTTCTACCACACAGCTCAAACCCACACTCGGTACCCTGCATTTATGGGGCATCGCCGTCGGCCTGGTGATTTCCGGCGAATACTTCGGCTGGAGTTACGGCTGGGGCACCGCAGGCACCCTGGGTTTCCTCGTCACCGCCCTGATGGTGGCGACGATGTACACCTGCTTCATCTTCAGTTTTACCGAATTGACCACCGCCATTCCCCACGCGGGCGGGCCGTTTGCCTACAGCCGGCGAGCCTTTGGCGAGAAAGGTGGCTTGATCGCCGGCATCGCCACCCTGATCGAATTCGTCTTTGCGCCCCCGGCGATTGCCATGGCCATCGGCGCCTACCTCAATGTGCAATACCCGGAACTGGACCCGAAAATCGCGGCGGTAGGCGCCTATTTCGTGTTCATGACCCTGAATATCCTCGGCGTCAGCATCGCGGCCACCTTCGAACTGGTGGTCACCGTACTGGCGGTCGCCGAATTGTTGGTGTTCATGGGCGTCGTTGCGCCAGGCTTCAGTTTCAGTAACTTCGTGCTCAATGGCTGGTCCGGCTCCAGCGAGTTCACGATGGCGGCCGTTCCAGGCATTTTCGCCGCCATTCCCTTTGCGATCTGGTTTTTCCTCGCCATCGAAGGCGCGGCCATGGCGGCCGAAGAAGCCAAGGACCCGAAGCGCACGATTCCCAAGGCTTACGTCAGCGGGATTCTGACCCTGGTGTTCCTGGCCATCGGCGTGATGATCATGGCCGGCGGCGTTGGCGATTGGCGTCAACTGTCGAACATCAACGATCCGCTGCCCCAAGCCATGAAGGCTGTGGTGGGCAACAATTCGAGCTGGATGCACATGCTGGTATGGATCGGCCTGTTCGGTCTGGTGGCGAGTTTCCACGGGATCATCCTGGGCTACTCGCGACAGTTCTTTGCCCTGGCCCGCGCCGGCTACCTGCCCCGCAGCCTGGCCAAGCTGTCGCGCTTCCAGACGCCGCACCGGGCAATCCTTGCCGGCGGCGTTATCGGTATAGCGGCGATTTACAGCGACGGCCTGGTCAACCTGCAAGGCATGACCCTGACGGCAGCGATGATCACCATGTCGGTTTTCGGCGCCATCGTGATGTACATCATCAGTATGCTGAGCCTGTTCAAACTGCGTAAAACCGAGCCGAACCTGGAACGCACCTTCCGTGCGCCAGGCTATCCGATCGTGCCCGGTATCGCGCTGTTTCTCGCCGTGGTGTGCCTGGTGGCGATGGCCTGGTTCAACACCTTGATCGGCCTGATTTTCGTCGGATTCATGGCCGCCGGTTACCTGTATTTCCAGTTGACCGCCAAGCAACGCTCCGAAGCACCGGCGGACGCCATGCTCGAAGGCGTCTGAGATGCACCGGCGCCGGGCTCCTGGCCTGGCGCCTGCATGATTGAAGTGCATGCACATTCCCTGGTGGGAGCACACGCTCTCCCACAGGGACTGTTTGTGTTATCAAGACTTGTACAGAACCAGAGGACACCGCCCCATGGCCGCATTTGCCCATTCCGTCGGCGCTCAGACCTACCGTTTCGAAAACCTCAAGGACGTGATGGCCAAGGCCAGTCCGGCGCGCTCAGGGGATTTTCTGGCCGGCGTCGCCGCGCTCAATGATGGCGAACGAGTGGCCGCGCAAATGGCTTTGGCCGACATTCCGCTCAGCCATTTCCTACAGGAAGTACTGATTCCCTATGAAGATGATGAAGTCACCCGGCTGATCATCGACACCCACGACATGCATGCGTTCAGCGTGGTCAGTCACCTCACCGTGGGCGGTTTTCGAGACTGGCTGCTCAGCGATGCCGCCGACGAACACGTCCTGCGCGCCCTTGCACCCGGCCTGACGCCGGAAATGGTCGCCGCCGTGTCGAAGATCATGCGCGTGCAGGATCTGGTGCTGGTGGCACAGAAAATCCGTGTGGTCACGCAGTTCCGCGGCACCCTGGGCCTGCGCGGCCGGCTCTCCACGCGACTGCAACCGAATCACCCCACGGATGAACCGGCCGGTATCGCCGCGAGCATCCTTGACGGCTTGCTGCACGGCAACGGCGACGCGATGATCGGGATCAACCCGGCCACCGACAGCATCGCCTCGATCTGCGCGATGCTGGAAATGCTCGACGCCATCATTCAACGCTACGAAATCCCGACACAGGCCTGCGTTCTGACGCATGTCACTACGTCGATCGAAGCCGTCAATCGCGGGGTGCCGCTGGACCTGGTGTTCCAGTCGATCGCCGGCACCGAGGCGGCCAACGCCAGTTTCGGCATCAATCTGAATGTATTGAAGGAAGGTTACGACGCCGGATTGAGCCTCAATCGCGGCACCCTCGGGCAAAACCTGATGTATTTCGAAACAGGCCAGGGCAGCGCCCTGTCGGCCAACGCCCACCATGGCGTCGATCAACAGACGTGCGAAACCCGGGCGTATGCCGTGGCACGACATTTCAATCCGTTTCTGGTGAACACCGTCGTAGGATTTATCGGCCCGGAGTACCTCTACAACGGCAAACAGATCATCCGCGCCGGCCTTGAAGACCATTTCTGCGGCAAGCTGCTGGGCGTACCGATGGGTTGTGACATCTGCTACACCAACCACGCCGAAGCCGACCAGGACGACATGGACACCCTGTTGACCCTGCTGGGCGTGGCCGGGATCAACTTCATCATGGGCATCCCCGGCTCCGACGACATCATGCTCAACTACCAGACCACTTCATTCCACGACGCGCTCTATGCCCGTCAGACCCTGGGCCTGAAGCCCGCGCCGGAATTCGAACAATGGCTGGCGAAAATGGGCATCTTCACTCAAGCGGACGGCAAGATTCTCTTCGGCAACAGCCTGCCTCCGGCATTCCGCCAGGCCCTGGCGCAATTGGGATGAGTGTTTCCATGGATAAACCACCCTTCGATCCGCACAACCCATGGCTGGAACTGCGACGCCTGACACCGGCGCGGATCGCCCTGGGCCGAACCGGCACCAGCATGCCCACGCGCGCGCAGCTGGACTTCCAATACGCCCATGCCCAGGCCCGGGACGCCGTGCATTTGCCGTTTGACCACAAGGCACTGAGCTCGCAATTGGCTGAACGTGGGCGCGAAAGCATCTTGCTGCACAGCGCGGCGATCGATCGCAACAGCTACCTGCAGCGCCCCGATTTGGGGCGAAAGTTGAGCGATGAGTCCGCACAACTCCTGCGCGATTACGCATCGGCACATCCCGGCGGGGTCGATCTGGCGATCGTGGTCGCCGATGGTTTGTCGGCCCTGGCCGTTCATCGCCACACGGTGCCGTTTCTGGCGCGCCTGGAAGAACAGATGGGTGCCGAAAACTGGTCAATGGCCCCGGTGATTCTGGTGGAACAAGGTCGCGTTGCAGTGGCCGACGAGGTTGGTGAACGGCTCGGCGCCAAAATGACAGTGATCCTGATCGGCGAACGCCCCGGCCTCAGCTCGCCAGACAGCCTGGGTTTATATTTCACCTACAATCCCAAGGTCGGCCTGACGGACGCCTACCGCAACTGCATCTCTAATGTTCGCCTTGAAGGCCTGAGTTATGGCATGGCGGCACACCGTTTGCTGTATCTGATGCGCGAGGCCTGCCGACGGCAGCTTTCGGGTGTCAATTTAAAGGATGAAGCGCAGGTTCAGACGCTGGGGTCGGACGTTGACGCGGACATGAAAGGTAATTTCCTACTGAGTCCGCCGGATGCCTGAACCGCTTCCGCATTGCACTTTCGGGATGATTTCAGGCAGGATCGACGCACGGCTGCCAGTGAGTACCTTTTGCCGTCAGAGCACGTGAAGACAGCCACTTGAAGACGAGACCTACCATGCGGATTATTCAAGCGACCCTCGAACACCTGGACCTGCTGACCCCATTGTTCGTCAAATATCGCGAATTCTATGGCTCCCTGCCGTATCCGGACTCGTCCCGGGCGTTCCTCGAGAAACGCCTGCGTCGCAAGGAGTCAGTGATTTACCTGGCACTGGCCGATGACGACGACAACAAGCTGATGGGTTTCTGTCAGTTATATCCAAGCTTTTCCTCGCTCTCGCTGAAACGCGTGTGGATCCTCAACGACATCTATGTCGCCGAAGACGCCCGCCGCCAACTGGTGGCCGACAACCTGATCCGTACCGCGAAGAAAATGGCCAAGGAAACCAATGCCGTGCGCATGCGTGTTTCCACCAGCAGCAACAACCAGGCCGCACAGAAAACCTATGAATCCATCGGGTTCAAGGAAGACACCGAGTTCAAGAACTACGTGTTGCCGATCAGCGAAGAGCTTTGACCCGCGTCAAACCTGCAGGCGCAAGCTTGCTCTCGATTGCGGCGTGTCATTTGGCACCTTCATCGCGAGCAGGTGTGCGCCCGCAAAACAGAGCGCACCCAGCGTCAGCCCGAGTGAAATCCCCCGCTACAATCTCGACGCTCTTTTCACTTCTCACTCCGTATAATCCCGATCTTTCCGGCTTGTAAGAAAAACTACACCCATCCGTAGTCTTACGCGAAGTCATACGCACAGGCCTGCCGAGTCGGGCCGTTATCACAGGTGCCCTCCATGGATTTCAACCCGATCGATATCGTTCTGCATCTCGACGCCTACCTCGACATGCTCGTAACCAATTACGGGGCCTGGATTTACGCCATTCTGTTTCTGGTGATCTTTTGTGAAACCGGCCTGGTGGTGATGCCTTTCCTGCCAGGCGACTCGCTGCTGTTTATCGCCGGCGCCGTTGCCGCCGGTGGCGGTATGGATCCGGTGTTGCTGGGCGGGCTGCTGATGATGGCGGCGATACTGGGCGACAGTACCAACTACATCATCGGCCGAACGGCCGGCGAACGTTTGTTCAGCAACCCGAACTCGAAAATCTTCCGCCGCGACTATCTGCAACAAACCCATGACTTCTATGACAAGCACGGTGGCAAAACCGTGACCCTGGCGCGCTTCCTGCCCATCATCCGCACCTTTGCACCGTTCGTCGCCGGCGTCGGCAAGATGCCTTACCCGCGCTTTTTCGGGTTCAGCGTACTGGGCACGGTTTTTTGGGTCGGCGGCCTGGTCACCCTCGGTTACTTCTTCGGTAATGTACCGTTCATCAAGAAAAACCTGTCGCTGCTGGTGGTCGGGATCATCCTGCTGTCACTGCTACCGATGATCATCGGCGTAATCCGCAGCCGCTTCGGCAACTCGAACTCCAAAGCCGAAACACGCTGATTCACGATGTGGTCCCTAAGCGCCTGGAGACGCCAGCGCACCCTGGCCAAACACCCGATTGCCGACGACATGTGGCAACGGGTGCGTCATCAACTGAGCTTTCTGGATGGCATCAGCGCCGCCGAAGACCAGTGGCTGAGAGAAGCCAGCGTGCTGTTCCTGCAAGACAAACACCTGACCGCCCTGCCCGGCGTTGAACTCCATCAGGAGCAACGCCTGCTGCTCGCGGCCCAGGCACAACTGCCATTGCTGAACCTGGGCGACCTGAACTGGTACCAGGGTTTTCACGAAATCATCCTCTACCCAGACGACTTCCTAAGCCCGCAACGGCATCGCGACGCCAGCGGCGTAGAGCACGAATGGGATGGCGAGCACAGCGGCGAAGCCTGGCAGCAGGGCCCGATCATCCTCGCCTGGCCCGGCGTCTTGGCCAGCGGTGGCTGGGAAGGCTACAACCTGGTGATCCACGAACTGGCGCATAAACTCGACATGCTCAACGGCGATGCCAACGGCCTGCCACCGTTGCATGCCGACATGCGAGTCAGCGACTGGGCGAAAGTCATGCAAGAAGCCTATGACGATCTCGACCGACAACTTGATCGCCATCCTGACGCCGAGACCGCGATAGATCCCTACGCCGCCGAGAACCCGGCCGAATTTTTCGCCGTGACCAGCGAGTACTTCTTCAGTGCTCCGGATTTGCTGCACGAGGCTTATCCACAGGTCTATGAGCAGCTGAAACTGTTCTATCGCCAGGACCCGCTGAGGAGGCTCAAGCAACTTCTCGCCGAGGACCCGGTCTATCAGGCACATGACTAAGGTCTACGACCTCTGGTACATGGCGTCGACACAGGAATATGCCTATAATCGCCGCCACTTTTTGGTCAATCCGACCAAGTGTTTTTGGTCAACTAACGGGGGCAACGCCCAATGAGCTACAGCAAGATTCCGGCTGGCAAAGACCTGCCGAACGACATCTACGTCGCGATCGAGATCCCGGCCAACCACGCGCCGATCAAGTACGAAATCGACAAAGACAGCGATTGCCTCTTCGTTGACCGTTTCATGGCCACCCCGATGTTCTACCCGGCCAACTACGGTTACATCCCGAACACCCTGGCTGACGACGGTGATCCCCTCGACGTGCTGGTCGTGACCCCTTACCCGGTTGCTCCAGGCTCCGTGATCCGCGCTCGTCCGGTCGGCATCCTGAACATGACTGACGACGGCGGCGGCGATGCCAAAGTCATCGCGGTTCCACACGACAAGCTGTCCCAGCTGTACGTGGACGTGAAGGAATACACCGACCTGCCACCGCTGCTGATTCAGCAGATCGAGCACTTCTTCGCGAACTACAAAGATCTCGAAAAAGGCAAATGGGTGAAAATCGAAGGCTGGGACGGCGCAGACGCCGCCCGTGCCGCAATCACCAAGTCGGTTGCTGCTTATAAAGGCTAAGCGCCGCTGCGAGCTTCAAGCAGCAAGCTTCAAGAAAAGCCCCGGTGATCCGGGGTTTTTTTTGGGCGCTCGAAAAGCACCATTTAAACGGATCGTTTAACAGGCGCCAAATTGGTTTTTTCTTGTTTAATTTCACCCGAGAACGTCTTACATCCAGTCTTAAATCTCCCTCGAAATTTGAACGGTTCGTTTATTCAAAGCCTTATGCGCCGCCAGTAGACTCGCGTTTATGAAAAAGAACACTAGCGGCCCGCGCTTTAAAGCGCTCCTTGAAGAAGCGAACATCACGACAACGGGATTTGCCGAGTTTCTGGACGCAGTCCCGCAGAAAGTCCACAACTGGTACACCCGTGGCGTGCCTGCGCACTGCATGGAAGAAGTGGCCAGAAAACTCTCCGTAAACAGTGAATGGCTGAAAACGGGCGAAGGCCCGAAAGACGCCAGACACCTGCGCCTGCTCGACGAGACCGGCCATACGTTCGATGCCCAGGCCATCCGCGGCATTTACACCGTCGTCGAGCCCCTTGACGTCGAACTGCCCCTCTACAAGGAAACCGCCACCGCACCTGGCTCCAATAAAACCCACGTCGTCGAAGACCCCGGCCAATCCATCCGATTGCCCCGCAGTCACCTCGACTCCCTGGAAATCAGACATACCGATGCCATCTGTGCCCGCATGATCGGCAACAGCATGGGCGAAAGAATTGAAGACGGTTCCTTCCTGGGCATAGACCGCGGGCTCAAGGACATCATCGATGGCGAAATCTACGCGATCGAACATGACGGCATGCTGCGGATCAAATACCTGCACCGAGTGCCCGGCAACGCAATTCGCATGCGCAGCCACAACAGGATCGAATACCCGGACGAAATCTTCCGGGCCGCGCAGATCGAAGAGCAAAACATTCGGGTATTAGGTTGGGTGTTCTGGTGGTCGACACTGAACAAGCGCCGGCCGCAAGTGCCATTTCTGTGATACCGAGGCGAATTCATCACGCGCAAGCCATGCGCCCGCAGGGACAGGCGAGACCTGTGGGAACGGACTTGCCCGCAAAGGCGTCGAGAGAATAACCCCGAGAACCAACCCCAGAGCTCTATCTCGCACACCAAGCTGGGAATTTCCTCAAAAAATCAGTATGCTGCGCCCCACATTTGCGCATCCCCCCGCTCCGCGGCGGAGAATCGCACCGACAAGGCAGATGATTTTCTCGCCGAGTCCCACAGCCGGACGCAAGATCCGGGTGTACGTTTTGAAGGCTGGCGCGGTTTACCAAAAATGAACCAAGCCAGTCCCCGAGAAGCCGGCCACAAGCCGGCTTTTTAATGCCTGCCAGAAAACCATCCCAATCAACACAACCCACTCCCCCGCCCCGCAAACTCAGATAAACGTCCCCCTTGCCAATACTCACATCCCAAGTGCTAAATCCACCCTTTCGACCACTACCTCGTTGACCCGAGCCCCCTTCTGCAGGACCACTCCGGTTTGAGCTTCGCGGGAACCAAAGACATGGCGCTTCACATCCCGACCTTGCTGGTCGCGTCAGTCTTCGTCTTCGCGTTGATGGGGCTGTTGACCTGTCACGCCTGTTGGCGCGAACCCCGTGAGCGGACCCTGGCTTATCTGGGCGCCATGATGCTGCTGGCTGCGCTGGGTGTGGTGCTGGTCAGTTGGCGGGGCCGGGGGGTCGATTTTGTGCCGATCATCTTCGGCAACGTCGCCCTGTTGTTGAGCGCGGCGATGAACTGGACGGCCATGCGCGTGTTCGTCGGACGCACACCATCAATGCAGGGGATTCTGGCCGGTCCCGGCCTCTGGCTGACGTTGTGTCTGAGCCCGGTTTTCTATGACGCCATGCCCGTTCGAGTCGTGGTGTATTCCTTGCTGGTCGCCGGTTATGGCGTGCTGACGGCACTGGAGTTCTGGCGTAGCCGTCGCAGCCTTGAAGTCGCGTACATGCCCGCGTTGCTGCTGACGCTGCTGCACACCACTTTCTATGTTGTCCGCAGTGTGATCGACAAAAGCCTGCCGCTGGATCAGGCCTTGTCGGGCGTCGGCGATGGCGTGCGCTTTTTCTCCTTCATGCTGTTCGAGTCCATGCTCTACGTCATTGGCATTGCCTATGTGGCGTTGGCCATGGTCAAGGAGCGCGCCGAACTCAAGTTCAGGGCCGCCGCTTTCTGCGATCCGCTGACCGGAATCGGCAACCGTCGCGCGTTCATGGCGAACGGAGAACGCTTGCTGGCGGACAGCAATCGCCGCAAGGAACCCGCCGCTCTGTTGCTATGCGACCTGGATCATTTCAAGCGCCTGAACGACAGTTTTGGTCACCCGATGGGGGATCAGGCCTTGATCGCATTCAGTCGGATTCTGACGGACAACCTGCGCAAGCAGGATGTGTTCGGTCGTATCGGTGGCGAAGAGTTTGCCTGCCTGCTCAAGGAGGCTGGTGAGCAGGAAGCGGTTCAGGTGGCCGAGCGCATTCGCCTGTCCTTTTCACAGCTGTCGATGCTGGAACCGGGAATGCTCAGTGTCAGCATTGGTGTCGTCACCACGCGTGAGTCGGGCTACGATCTTTTCGGCCTGCTTTCACAAGCGGATGAAGCGCTATACGGGGCAAAGAATCGGGGACGTAACCGCGTTCAGACCCTGCGCAAGATGTACTTGAGCCTCACGGATAACTGAACGCCTTCACCAGCGTCAACTCCCCCACCGCCCGCATGGGCACCAGAAACGTCTCGATCTTCTCGCTCGGCGTACCCTCCTCGGTAATCACCGTGACCTGCGCGGTGGTCAGCGCTTGAACCGCCTCTTCCTGCCCCTCTTCGTCACTGCGATAACCACCGCCGAAGTAGTTCACATACACCAGATACTGCCCCTTGATCGGCGCCGGCATGGCGAAGATTTCCGGACCGTAGCCGGTAGTCACGTCGACATCGAGTGCTGCGCCATTGGGGGCGACGCGGTCGCCGTACCAGATGTGCGCACCATCGGGGGTGATCAGGTGCAGGTCGAGGTCGGTGTTGTCGCTGTCCCATGACAGCAGAACGCGCAATTTGGCCGGTGTTGCTCCACCGCTGGCATTCAAGAACTGCACACGACGGCGTTGCTGGCCGTCAGGGCTGCGGACCTCGACACTGTTGCTGCCGTTGGGAAACGAGAACGGGCGATCAAAGCGGCCCGCCGGATCGATTTTCAGCGGCATGCTGACACCATTCACAATCAATCGACCGGGCTCTGCCGACTTGGGCGTGGCTTTGATCTGTCCGGCAATGCGCGCGGTGTTGGCCTGGCCGGCCGGTGTGTTCACCGAGGAGGCCGGGTAGTTGACGGTCTGACGGAAGTTCTCCCCCTCGCCTTCAGCCGCACCGGTGCGCCAACCGCCTGCGGGGGTGTCGAGCTTGACGCTGTCGGCAGCCTGGGTCGGCGATAACACGGCCAACGCGCAGAGCAACAGCAAGACCTGTGGATAACGGAGTGTCATGGTCTATTCCAGCAAAAGATGACGGGCGAGCCCTTCGATGTAGGTTTCATCCTGGCCATTGGGGTGTGCCTCAAAGGCCAGGTGCAGGTATTCGTGAGTCAGATCGAGACGGTCTTGCAGCGAGAGCACGCCGCGCACGTAGATGCGCTGGCGTTCGCGGTCGACATAGGGGCGGCCGAAAGTCAGGCGGCAGACGGCGAACGTGCTGACTTCGTTGTAGCCGGTTTCGCTTTCCAGCCGTGAGCGCCAGCCGCGACGCTGCTTTTGCAGCCAGTCTTGCGCGGCGGGCAGGGCTTCGCAGGAAGCGACGGGATTGTCCCAACGGCTGAGGCTCGCGCGCGGGTAAGCGTGCAGCAGGATGGCGTCGTAGCGTTGGCCGGCATTGGCTTGTTCGACGGCGTGCTGCCAGGACAGTTTGTCCGGGCCGGGTTGATCGGAATGGTAGGTCACGGTGCTGCCGGCCAGTACCAGATCACGGGTCCAGGCGGCGATGTCGCGCGCTTCGGCGCTGGCCGGACGCGGTGCGACCCGTTGGCGCTGGCTGCTGTCGTCGATGCTCAGGCAATCGCCGTGGCGCATGGCGTTTTGCAGCAGGTAGGTGCGAATGGCCACGGCCAGGGCTTTGGCCGCTTCGGCGGGTTCAGCGGTGGCCTCGCGTTGCAGCACGCGCGCGACATATTCTTCGCGATCCAGCCGAGCCACCAGTGTGTTGTTCAGTAAAAACAGTTCGCCATCGCTGTGGATATCGAGATGATTGCCGCTGGCGAATTCGACGCGGTAGTCGCCCTGTAAAGGCCCGGACGCTGCCAGGCGATCTCCCGACAGTACGCGTTTCAGTGGATAACGAGAGAACAGACTGACCTCGACGCACGTTCCGCTCTCGGCCGCCCCTGATGCCGGGAGCACCGTCGCCAACGCCGGACCATACTCACGCAAGACTCGCTGACTGGTCCCGCGCCCACCGGCCCAGATCGGCGTACCGTCCACCGTCCAACCGGCGAATCCACCCTGGCGAGACGCCGGATCCTGATCCCCCAACCAGCTCCAGGTTTTCACCCGCAACCGGCCGCCGAGCTCGCCGACGACATTGCCGTCTGCAGCATTGAGCACCACATCGAGCAACACCCGGCGCGCCTGATCCTGGGCCGGCAGCAGCGCCAACGTGCGTAACAACTCAGCCACCGGGACACGCGTGTCGGGCTGCAGTGAAGCCAGATTCAGCAACCACTGCGGCGCCTGTCGCGTCTGCCAATAGGCTCGCCAATCGGCGCTGGAAATGCCCAGACGCGCCGGCTCGAAATACAATCCGCAGGATTTGACCAGCGCCTGATCACGCTCGATCTTGCCGCCCGCCGTGCAGCAATAGACTTCTTCTTTCGACTGCCCGCGACATTCGTAAGCCGGCTCGCGCGCGCCGGTGTCCACCAGCCAGCTGTAGACAAACAACTTCCACACACTGCCCAGCGGCGTCTGCAAGGTGTCGGGCAACGCCTCGCGCGACAGCAACTGAGTCCGGCTCAAGGACAGCAAATCCCCCTTGAACGCCAGATGCAGCGGTTCGTCCTGCGCCGTGGCCAGCGCAGGGATCAAACACAACAGCCAGCAGACCAGAAGCCGCTGCATGTCAGTGGACCGTGACCTGACCGAGCGCCGGTTTCTGCTCCTGGGCCTGATGCTGTGGCGCATACACCTGAGTGAAGCGCGCCGGCGGCAGGTTGAATTGGCCTTTCTGCGAGAAGCGCACCAGATGACGCAGGCGCAGTTCGCCGCTCAGCGCATCGACCGGCACGGCATAGGCCAGTTGCCCCGGTTCGAAACGGGCCTTTTCCAGTGCCGTCGGCTCGGTGCCGGCCTTGCCCATCAACTTGATGCCCCAGGTAGTGCGCTCAACATCGGCGCCCGGTGGCAACGGCACTTCGAGCATGCCGTAGCGCAGCGGTTTGGCGGCTTTGCTGGTGAGGATCACTTCGTCCAGGTACAGGTTGTCGCTGGACAACGGCGCGTTGCCGACCGCTTCCAGTTTGAAGGTGAACGCTTCATCCCCCGGCACCAGCCGAGACAGGCGACGGGTGATGGTCACGGCCATTGGATCGACGGTCGGTTGCTGGCTCTGGAAGCTCAATGCGGCCCGCAATGGGCGCTCCTGAGTGCCGCTTAACGACAACACCGTCGGCACGGGCGTAGTCCCCTGCCACGTCCAATACACCTCACCGGTATCACCGTATTTTTTCTTCCAGCCCTCACCCGGCGCCAGGGCGATGGTGGGTGAAGCCTGTTCGATGCTGCGCTGCAGCCAGGTCAGCGCCAAGGCCCGTTCCAGGGTCGATTGCTGGGGCAGCAATCGCTGCAGCAACGCTTGCGCGCGGGCCTGATCGAAGGCTTGCAGCGACAGGCTCAGGGCTTCGGCAAACGGCTGGGAACTGACGGCCAGGCGCTGCTGTGCATCCGCCAGTTGCCGGTTGAAAGCGTCGGGCACGGTGACCTTCGATTGCTTGGCCAACGACGCCGTCAACGCCCGGGCGGCGGCCAGGCCCAGCGCCGAATCCGGATCGCTCATGACAATGCTGTCTTCGCCATCGTCCATCAGGTTCGCGGCATTGCCCTCGCCCGCTTTCGCCAGGTCATCCATCAAACCGCCGAGCAGGGTGTTCACCGGCAATTGCATCTGTTTGGCGAACGACAGAATCAGTGCTCGCTGCAACAGCGGCGTGTTCTTCGCCTGCTTCGAATAGACCTCCAACACCCGCTGCCAGTGCTCCGGCGGCAGGCTCAGTTCCAGCACTTTGCTGGCGTGCCAGTCGGCGTAATAAGCGTAGGCGGTGAGGAACGCGTCCGGCTCGCCGTCCATGCCCCACCAGGTAAAACTCGCCGACGGCCCGGCCATTTGCACCAGGCGCAAGCGGCTGTTTTGCATGATCAGGCGCAAGCGGTCGCGGACCTGCGGGTTCGACGACAAGGTCGGATAGGCAATGCTCAGTGGCAACAAGCGACTGGCGGTTTGTTCGACGCCGCCATAGGGGTAGCTCAGCAGATCATCCAGTGCCGAGCGGAACAGCGCTTGCGGGCTGTCATCCAGGCGCAGGCGAATATCCGTGGCGTCCGCCGGCAGTGTCAGCGGCGTATCGCCGACGGTCACGTCCAGGCTTTGGCTCTGCGTGACCTGCCAACCTTCACCCGTGGCGGTCAGGCGCACAGCCAAGGCATCAGCGGTTTTGCCATCCTGCACCAGCTCGGCGGTCCACTCGCCACTGGCCAATGAGAACGCCGGCAACGCGATGTAGTTGATGCCGTTGCTCAGGGTCACTGGCACACGCTGCTCGTTGCCCGCGTAATGAATCACCAGCTCGGCCTTGACCGGTTTTTCTGCCTGGCTGAACGCGAACACGCCGAGATCCGGCTTATCGCCCGTGCGGAATGTGCTCGGCCCGCTCCACTTCAGGTACAGCGGTTTCTCAGAGCGCACGAACTGCTTCTTCTGCCCGACCTGACCGTCATCGGCGATGGCCCGGGCGGTGATACGCCAGCGGGTCAGCGAGTCCGGCATCTTGAAGGTGAAGCGGGTTTTGCCACTGGCGTCGGTCACCAGCTCCGGTTGCCACGCGGCGGTGTCGACGTCTTCGCGACGTGGCCGCTCCAGCACCTTCACACCGCGCTCGCTACGGTTGGCCTTGCCCGGCGCGCCGGGGCTGCCCGGCAACGCCACGTCGTAGCTGATGAATGACAGGCTGGCGCTGGTGCGCACGTTGTTGCGCCGCGGGTGATAGAAAAACTGGTCGATGCTCGGCGCCACTTCCGGCTGCAAGGCGTAGACCATTTCGTCGACCACGCTGACCGTCAGGTGCGCCGGGATCGGCTTGCCGGCGAACTGGGTGGTCAGGTCCACCGACACGGTATCGCCGGGTTGATAGGTGTCTTTATCGGTGGCGATGGCCACGTCTATCTGCGGCGCAACCACCTTGATACCGGCGTTCTGGAAACTGTACTGACCGCCCTTGGTGTACAGCACCGAGAACGTCAGGTTCGGCGCAAAGCTGTCCTTCACCGCAATGCGCGCGCGGTATTGGGTGTCGCTGAGTTTTTCCAACTTCAGCCAGTCACCGCCCCTGGACAGCAACGCCGTGGCCTCGACCTTGTCGCGCTCCAGCGACAGCAGTGCATCACTGATCGGCTCGGGGAAGGTCATCAGTGCCAGCGCTTCGTCGCCGGCCTTGTACTCGGGTTTGTCGAGGACGATTTCAACGGTGCCCGGCACCGCTTTGACGCCCTCGCCGGTGACCGAATGACCAGTGGCGCCGAGGGTTCGGCCGTGGTCATCCCGCAGTGTCAGGTTGTAGGTGCCAGGGCGCTCGAAGGCCAGGGTGAACCCCTTGTCGGTGGCCGCCAGTTTGCCTTCGCCGGTGCTCTGGTCCTCCAGGCGCACCCAGCCATAACTGCTCGGCGTGACCGCTTCGCTCTGCTCGTTTTCATTGGCGTAGCTGAATACCACCTTGTCGCCCACCGCGCTGAAACGCTGCGGCGCGCTGAGGCGGAAGTTTGCCGCACCGCGATCGATGAGGATTTCCTTGGTGGTCTTGACCCGGTACGCCGCGCCATCACTGGCGAACACGGTGAGCATGTAGCGACTCGGCTTTTCTGCGGCCGGCAGGTCGAGGGCAGCGTTGCCCTTGGCGTCGGTGGTCAGTTCGGTGCTGGTCAGCTCCACCGGGAATTGCCCGAGGTATTGCAGCTCGTTGTCGACCATCGACAGCTGCTGAGCACGCAGGCTCAGGCTCAGTTTGGCATTGGCCACCGGTTTGCCGTCGGGATACAGCAGCACCAGGCTGCCCTTGACCGCTTCGCCGGTGCGGTAGTCCTGTTTGGCCAGGTTCAGTGAAATCTCGAAGTGCGGCTTGATGTACTCGGCGACCCGGAAGGCGCTGCTGTAGGCTTGATCCTTGTAATTGAAACGCAGCTCATAACCACCGGCCACGGCGTTGTCAGGCAACTGGAAACGGCCTTGGGTGCCGGCCTTGGAATCGAGTTTCAAGTCCAGTGTTTGCAACGCCGTTCCCGTCGCATCCAGCACCGTCACATTGACGTCAGCGGCACTGGGTTGCACCGAATCCCGGGCATTCTTGAACTCGCGCCCGACGATCTTCAGCGACACCCAGTCCCCTGGCCGGTACAGCGGCCGGTCGGTGAAGGCATAGAGTTTGGTGTCGTAGATTTCACTGTCGTAGTAGAAGTTTTCCGAGACGAAAACGCCGCCCTCTTCGTCTTCACCTATCACGAACGAACGCTCGGGGCTGACGTGCTTCAAGCGCAGCAGACCCTCGGCATCGGTGGTACCGCTGCTCATCACGCCGAGGCCGTCGGTCCACAACACACTGACCTTGGGCACCGAACTGCCTTCGTGTTTGCGCGCCGCCCACACCAGCAATTCATCGCCAGCGATCTTGCTCACGGCGACCGTGTTGGAGACGAAGACCATGGTGGTCGCCCGGTACTTGCCGATCAGCGCTTCCACCAGATACAGGCCCGGTTTCAGGTTGCCCAACGGGATATAGACGTTGCCCGGCGCGACGCTGACGAATTCACTGGAGGAGCCCGCGAGGTTCACCCCTTGCGGTGGCTGGATCGGCTTGGCCTGCCACAGCGGGTAGCGGAACTGGCTGACCACTGGCAGCCCCGGAATCAACGCGAATTGCGGTTGGGCGTCGTAGGGCGTTGGCGCGGCCATGGCGTTGCCCATCTTCAGTTCCGGCACTTCTTCGGTGACTTGTTTACGCGACTCGTAGGAAAACGCCCGCTGCATCACCCGGCGGGACTTGCGGTACCAGCTATCCCACAGGTACGCCAAGGTGTTGGACAGGCCTTCGCCCTTGAACTGGCCATCGCTGACCACCCGGTGCAGGTTCTTCTGGCGCTTGAGGAAATCCAGCGGCTTGTCGATGCGGTACACGCGGATGTCGGCGCCGCCGTAGGGTTCCATGCGGAACCGGCGATAGTCGCGGCCCGGTGCTTCGAGACGCACCATCGCCTGTTCGTCGCTGGCGAAACTGCTGTCCGCCAGCAAAAAGAAACTCTCACCGGCCACCGGCGCATAGCCACTCGGCTCGACGGTGTCTTCGGCATTCACCCGCGAAAAAGGCAGCATCAAGACCAACAGCAGGGGCAGAAAACGCAACATGCGGGCACCGATCATTGGGAGAGAAAATTCAGTCGATAAACGCCGATGAAGTTGGGGTTGGCTGCATCGGGTATCCATCGGGTGTCCTTCCATGTCATGAGTTGTTGCAGGCTTGCGGAGCGCATGCCGTTGTCAGTGGGTGTGGTGGTGCCGGTGTGGTAAGCGATGTAGCGGCCCATCCAGATCATCAGGTGCTGGTCGTCACCCTGATCGAAAAACATCAGGTCGCCGGGACGCGCCTGGGCCACATCACGGCCGACCAGATGGCTGTTGAACTGAATCAGCTTGATCGCGTTGACGTACGGCCCGACCTTGCCGCCGCCCTGCTGCCACTGCTGGGCGAGGCCGCGCTGGGCGTCGCTCAGTTGCAGTTCCGGCGGCAGGTAGCGGTTGGACAGGCCATTGCTGCGCAGCCATTTATCGTCATGGACTTTCAGTGCTTCGTTGGCAGCGAAGCGCACCAGCCCGGCGCAGTCCTGCTGATACCAGCGCGGGCTCGGGCCCTGGCTCAGTTGCTCCTGGGCGATGCGCACGAACCAGGCGCGGAACACCTGGGATTGCTGCGGGTCGAGCGCCGGGGTTTCGACGGCCCGGGCACCCGCGCTCAGCAACAGCGCGAGCAGGCCAAGGCTTCGGATCAGTCCGGTCACAGCGCTTTCCATTCCAGTGGCAGCCATTGCCAGTGGCCGTCGGGTTCGCTGCCTTCAGGCAAGGTCAGCGCGTACTTGCCATAACCGCCGAGCTTGCGCAGTTTCGGGATCAGGTAGGTTTGCGCGGCGTTGTAGAACACCGGCTCCATGTCCTGGGGCAGGCTGTCGAGGGTTTCCTGCTGCATCAGCTGGGCCATCGCATCCGGACCGAAATAGACCGGCATCAGCCGGTCTTTCGGCACCACGTCAGCCATCGGCGGGAAGCGCTTGTCGAGGGTGCCGAGCGCCTTGTCCACCAGTTTGTCGTCGAGGGAGAACAGCAGCGTCGAACCGTGACGCGCCAGGCTGACGCGCATGAAAGCCTTGCCGGTGATCGCGTCCGGGTCTTCGGCGTCCTTGGCCGCGTATGGACCGAAGTTGGAGCTGACCTGGCGCTGCCACTGATGGCTCTGGCCCTCCTGCTTTTCGACCACCGGGAACGCGTGATCATCGACCTTGCCTTCGTAGGCACCGACCATCGAGCCGAACAGTTTGCCCAGATCACCGTCGAGTCGGGCACTGTCCTTATCGTTCAGGCCGGCCACCAGCAGCGGCGTGTACAGCCGCGAATCGGCGTACCAGCACAGGCCAGCCACACCGGCCATGTGTTCGGTCAGCGCCTTGGCCGTGGGTTCATCGGCACCGAGTTTCACCAGCAGCGGTTGCTGCTGTTCCGCCGCCAGCGGCAAGGCCACGCAAGCGCTGGCGCCCATGGGCATGGCTTGCCAGATCGGTTTGAAATCGAAGCCCGGCTGGTCGTCCAGTTCATCCATGGCGAGGAAGCTGTGCCAGCCCTTGTCGTCCATGTCGAACCGCAGACCGGCGAAGTTCGGGATGAAACGCTGGTAACCCATCGCCAGCACACTGGCGTTGACCGAGAGGCGCTGCTTCACTTCGGGCGCGCGCGGCGGCAGGCCGAACGCTTCGGGGAACAGTTTGTCACCGTTGAGCAACGCGGCGATGGCGGCTGTCGAGACACTGCCCGGCTCCTCGGCCTGGCCACTTTGCGGGTCGTAGAGTTTCGACGGGTTGGACAGCACCAGCAGTTTGTCGCCATGGGAGGCAAACAGCAGCGCCTTGCTGGCGTTGTAGGTGAGCTGATAGAGCGCCACATCGTCGTTGCCGACTTTCACATCGGCGATTTTGCTCAGCTGTGAATCATCCAGCGCGACCTTCGCCAGCGGCTCGAGCACCTTGGCCAGTCCGCCGCGATCCATCACCAGCAGGAAATCCTTGAGCCGACCATCCGCCCCACGCCACAGCGCCACGTCGGCGGGTTGATCGAAGAGCTGCTCGATCAGGCTGTCCTGCAACTTCAGATCATGCTCGTAAATGATCCGCCGCAGACTGCCGATCAGCCCGAGGCGATCAGCGTGGGTTTCGTAATAGAAGACGAAATCTTCGGTGAGGGTTTCCTTGAGGAACGGCACCGCCAGCAAATCCTTGGGCAATTGGCTCAAGGAACGGGTTTCCAGCAGGCCATCCGGCCGGCTCATGCCCAGCTTGTCGCTGGCCAATACGGGCGCAGGGGCCTTGGGCTTGTGCAGGAACCATCCCACCCCGCCCGCCACAACGGCTACCAGGCCCAACCCGAGCAATAGCGCCGGCCAGCGCCGGGAAGGTTTGGCGGCCGATGCATCGGCGGCTGGAGACACGATGTTTTCACTCATTTCACAAAACCCAATTCATCCGTGGTGCGGGATGCTTAATAGTTGAAAGTCTTGACCAGCAGCAGGTCGCCGATCGCACGCAAGGGCACGATGAAGGTCTCGCGTTTTTCGTCGACAGTATTTTCGTTGAGCACCAGATTGATCTGCGAGGTGATCACCTCGTTCTGGTTGCTGGCCTCATCGAAGTTATAGCCGCCACTGCCGAAGTTGCCCCAATAGTTCACGTAAACCAGATAGGTGCCATGCAGCGGCGCCGTCATGGTGAACATTTCCGGGCCGGGACCGTCGACGCCATCCGGATCGAGGCCGCCGCCGTTGGTCAGCGCCGAATGAGCCCAGAACGCGTGCTGGCCATCGGGAGTAATGATGTGCAGGTCGAGCTCGGCCTTCGGGTCATCCCAACCGAGCACCACCCGAATCCGCGCCGGGGTGCGCAGGTTGTTGGCTTCATAGAATTGAACGCGCTTGAGCGACTGGCCTTCGGCACTGCGCACTTCGACACTGTTGGAGCCGGCGCCGAACGCATAGGGCCGGGCGAAACGCCCCTGATCGTCGGTGTACAGGTTCAACGGATTGCCGTTGACCGCCAGGGTGTGGGGGCCGCGTTGCGTGCCGATGGCCTTGAGCTGGCCCTCGATCATCGTGCGATTGCGCTGCACACCCCGGTCGATGGGCGGCGTGGGATAGGCCACTTGCGGATGTTCCGTACGGTCGAGCAAACCGTTGTAGCGCCAACCGCCCACGGGTTCCGACACCTCGGCGCTCGGCGCGGCCAGGAGTACCGGCGCACAGAGCCATCCAACCAGCAGCAAAAGAATCGAACGCATGTGATGCCTCCTGCCATGCATGACGAAACCTTGCGCCCGATCCTCGGCGCGTTACAGAGGTTGATACTGCGTTTCGTCTGAAAGACCCGTGACTGTCGGGTCGTATTGGGCGCGAAGGTTAACCGCCGTGGCCGCTTCTAACAATCAGCTCCCTTTGAAAATGCGGCGCAAATCACGCGGGTGAGTGGACAGTGAGCCGAATAACGCTTCTATTCGGCTCATTTTATGAGCCGAATAATCCCCAAGTCTGCGCCACCATCCACTTGTGGCCGGGGAGCTCGCTCTCGCTTGGCCGCGAAGCAGTCGCCAAATGCCCCGCTCATTTGCCCATAAACCCCATGTCTGCTAGTGTCGCGCCGGTTTAACGTCAACCGGAACTCGCCGCCATGGCCCGCAAAAAAGCTGCACTGGATTTCGAACAATCCCTCGCTGACCTGCAAACGCTGGTCGAGCGTCTGGAGAATGGTGAATTGTCGCTGGAAGACTCGCTGACCGCTTTCGAGCAGGGCATCGGTCTGACCCGCGATTGCCAGGCGGCGCTGGCCCAGGCCGAGCAAAAGGTGCAGGTGCTGCTCGAGCGTGATGGCGAGTTGGCCGAGGAACCCTTCGACGCGGATCAACCAGAATGATTGCAGCGTATTCGGCGACCAGCCAGGCCCGGGTCAATGCGGCCCTGGAAACCCTGTTCATCGCGCCCGGCCCTGAGCTGGCGCGTCTCTACGAAGCCATGCGCTACAGCGTGATGAACGGCGGCAAGCGTGTGCGCCCGCTGCTGGCCTACGCCGCGTGTGAAGCATTGGGTGGCAAGGCCGAGCAAGCCAACGGCGCGGCCTGCGCGGTGGAGCTGATCCACGCCTACTCGCTGGTGCACGACGATTTGCCGGCCATGGACGACGACGACCTGCGCCGCGGCCAGCCCACCACTCACAAGAAATTCGATGAAGCCTGCGCGATCCTCGCCGGCGACGGCTTGCAGAGTCTGGCTTTCAGCGCACTGCTCGACCCGCGCCTGAACAGCGCAGACGCGGAAATCCGCCTGCAGATGGTCAGCGCCCTGGCATTGGCCGCAGGCCCGGCGGGCATGGTCGGCGGTCAGGCCATCGACCTGGGTTCGGTCGGTCTCAAGCTCGATCAGAAGGCCCTCGAATACATGCACCGGCACAAGACCGGTGCGCTGATCGAAGTCAGCGTCAAGCTCGGTGCCCTGGCCAGTGGGCACGCGCAGAAGGACGAACTGAAGTCCCTGCAGACTTATGCACAGGCCGTTGGTCTGGCATTTCAGGTCCAGGACGACATTCTCGACGTCGAAAGCGATACCGAAACCCTCGGCAAACGCCAGGGCGCCGACATTGCCCGCGACAAGCCGACCTACCCGGCCCTGCTCGGCCTCGACGCCGCCAAGGCCTACGCCCTGGAATTGCGCGATCAGGCCCTGCACGCGATGCGACCGTTTGACGCAGCGGCCGAACCGTTGCGCGATCTGGCCCGTTACATCGTCGAGCGTCGCAACTAAAGGCGTATCCGCCAAAAAGGACCTATGCGTGGGCAGGGTGCGATCCATCAGGTAAACTGCCGCCTCTTTTATACCTATAACGATTCGCCTGATGCCCACGACGTTTCATGAGATTCCCCGCAAGCGCCCAACCACGCCCCTGCTCGACCGCGCGAACACGCCGGACGGCCTGCGCCGGTTAGGCGAAGCCGAGCTGGAAACCCTGGCCGATGAGTTGCGCCTGGAATTGCTCTACACGGTCGGTCAGACCGGTGGGCATTTCGGCGCCGGCCTGGGCGTGATCGAGCTGACCATCGCGTTGCATTACGTCTTCGACACCCCGGACGACCGGCTGGTGTGGGACGTGGGTCATCAGGCTTATCCGCACAAGATCCTCACCGGTCGTCGCGAGCGCATGGGCACCCTGCGCCAGAAGGACGGCATCGCCGCCTTCCCGCGCCGCTCCGAGAGCGAATACGACACCTTTGGCGTCGGTCACTCGAGTACCTCGATCAGCGCAGCGCTGGGCATGGCGATTGCCTCCCGCCTGCAAAACAATGATCGCAAGGCCATCGCGGTGATCGGCGACGGCGCCTTGACCGCCGGCATGGCGTTCGAAGCGCTGAACCACGCGCCGGAAGTGAACGCCGACATGCTGGTGATCCTCAACGACAACGACATGTCGATCTCGCGCAACGTCGGTGGCTTGTCCAACTATCTGGCGAAGATCCTGTCCAGCCGCACCTACGCCAGCATGCGCGAAGGCAGCAAGAAAGTGCTGTCGCGCCTGCCCGGTGCCTGGGAAATTGCCCGTCGCACCGAAGAATACGCAAAAGGCATGCTGGTCCCCGGCACCCTGTTCGAAGAGCTGGGCTGGAACTACATCGGCCCGATCGATGGCCACGACCTGCCGACCCTGATCGCCACCCTGCGCAACATGCGCGATCTGAAAGGCCCGCAGTTCCTGCACATCGTCACCAAGAAGGGCAAGGGCTTCGCGCCTGCTGAAGTCGATCCGATCGGCTACCACGCGATCACCAAGCTCGAGCCACTGGACGCCCCCGCCGCTGCGCCGAAAAAGGCCAGCGGGCCAAAGTATTCCGGTGTGTTCGGCGAATGGCTGTGCGACATGGCCGCTGCCGACCCGCGCCTGGTGGGCATTACCCCGGCGATGAAGGAAGGCTCCGACCTGGTGGCCTTCAGCGAGCGCTTCCCGCTGCGCTACTTCGACGTGGCGATTGCCGAGCAGCACGCCGTGACCCTTGCCGCCGGTATGGCCTGCGAAGGCGCGAAACCGGTGGTGGCGATTTATTCGACCTTCCTGCAGCGCGGCTACGACCAGCTGATCCATGACGTGGCAGTGCAGAACCTCGACGTCTTGTTCGCCATTGACCGTGCAGGTCTGGTGGGCGAAGACGGCCCGACGCACGCCGGCAGCTTCGACCTGTCCTTCCTGCGCTGCATCCCCGGCATGCTGGTGATGACCCCGAGCGACGAAAACGAGCTGCGCAAAATGCTCACCACCGGTCATCTGTACGAAGGTCCGGCGGCTGTGCGCTACCCGCGTGGCACCGGCCCGAATGCAACCATCGAGAAGAACCTCGAACCGATCGAAATCGGCAAGGGCGTGGTTCGCCGTCAAGGCCACAACGTCGCCCTGCTGGTGTTTGGCGTGCAACTGGCCGAGGCGCTGAAAGTCGCCGAGACGCTGGACGCCACCGTGGTCGACATGCGTTTCGTCAAACCACTGGACGAAGCACTGGTCCGGGAAATCGCCGCCAGCCATGAGCTGCTGGTGACCGTCGAGGAAAACGCGATCATGGGCGGCGCCGGCGGCGCGGTCAGCGAGTTCCTTGCCCGGGAAAACATCCTCAAGTCGATGCTGCACCTGGGCTTGCCGGACACTTACGTCGAACACGCCAAGCCTGCGCAAATGCTGGCCGAGTGTGGATTGGACGAGGCCGGAATCGAAGCCGCGATCCGCGAACGGCTGCAGCTGCTTAACCGCTAAACACACTTTCCCTGTGGGAGCGGGCTTGCCCGCGAAGAGGCCGGCTTATCCAACATCAATGTTGGCTGTACCGACGCCTTCGCGGGCAAGCCCGCTCCCACAGTGTTTTGTGGGCTCTCAAAACTGTACTTGCCTTAACGCACCATCGGACTATCAATGAAGTTTGCCCGCGTCGCCCTGCCCCTGTTTCTGCTACCCACCGCCAATACCCTCGCTGACACTTTCGAACGCGATCAAGCCCTGAAACTGCCCGACGTGCTGATCAGCGCCAACCGCCAGGTCGAAGCGCGCAATGACAGCAGCGCCGCCAACACCGTGTTCACCCGCGAAGACATCGACCGCCTGCAACCGGACAGCGTCACCGATCTGCTGCGTCGAGTGCCGGGCGTGCAAGTGGCGCAAACCGGTGGTCGTGGCAGTTTGCCGGGGGTGTACATTCGCGGCACTCAATCGGCCCAGAGCCTGGTGCTGGTGGACGGCCAACGGATCGGCAACTCGACCTCCGGTGACAGCAACCTGCAACACATCAACATCGAGCAGGTCGAGCGCCTGGAAGTGCTGCGAGGCTCTCGCTCGGCGATTTACGGCAGCGATGCGATTGGCGGCGTCATCCAGATCTTCACCCGTCGCGGCGGCGAGCAAGGCTTGCAACCGCGCCTGCACATGGGCTTTGGCAGCCACCAGACCTGGGAGCGCAGCCTCGGCCTGTCCGGTGGCGATGAACGCACCCGTTTCAACCTTGGCACCAGCCTTGATGAAACCGCCGGGATCAACCGCACCCGCGAGTCGTATCCCAGCGATGGCGATCACGATGAATACCGCAACAAGTCGCTGAGCCTGAGCCTGAGCCACGCACTCACCGACGACATCGAAATCGGCGCCAACCTGCTGGATAACCGTGGCAAAAGCGCGTTCGACAACCCGTTTGGCCGCTTCGACCTGGCGACATTCGAGTCGGTGCAGCAACAGCCCTACAGCGAATTCGACGTGAGCAGTGTCAGCAGTTACCTCGATGCGCGAGTGAATGACCTCTGGAAAACCCGCCTCGAATTCGGCCACAGCGAAAACCGCGAGAAGACCCTCGACAAACTCAGCGACGAGCGCAGCGTGTTCAACACCTATCGCGACTCGCTGACCTGGCAGAACGATCTGAAGCTCAACGAGCGCAACAGCCTGATCCTCGGCGGCGACTGGTACGAAGACCGGATCAACAGCAGCACGGACTTCAACGAAGACAGTCGCTGGAACCGCGCGGCGTTCATCCAGCACCGCTACCAGACAGACCGCTTCTCCACCGAACTGGGCTTGCGTCACGATGACAATCAGCAGTTCGGCGGCCAGAACAGCTGGAGCGGCACCTTCACGCTGCCGCTGAACCCGGACAACGAGGTCCTGCTGAGCTACAGCGAAGGCTTCCGTGCACCGACCTTCAATGACCTGTATTACCCGGACTTCAGCAACCCCGACCTGAAACCCGAAACGTCAAAGAGCTATGAGCTGCAATGGCGCAGTCAGTTGACGCAGGACAGTCGCCTGGAAGCCTCGCTGTACCGCACGGACCTGGAAGACGCGATCATCTTCGGCAGCAACTCGCGCCCGCAGAACGTGGCTTCGGCACGGATCAACGGCTTTGAAGCGGCGTTGAAACAGGAGCTGTTCGGCTGGCAGAGCAACCTCGGCGTAGCGATCATTGACCCTCGCGATCGCGACACGGGCCATACCCTGGCGCGGCGTGCCCGGCGCACCTTGAGCCTGGACCTGGACCGGCAGTTCGACCGCCTGGGCCTCGGCGCCAGCTGGCAAGCGGTGAGCGGAAGTTATGACGACCTGAACAATCAACAACCCTTGGGTGGCTATGCCTTGTTGGGGTTGCGCAGCAGTTGGGAACTCAATCACGAGATCAAGCTGGAGTTGAAAGTCGATAACCTGCTGGACAAGGACTACAGCCGGGTGCTGTACAGCCATGAAGGCAGTCAGTATGGGTATCGAGAGGAAGACCAAACCTGGATGTTCGGGGTGACGTGGACCCCGCAGATCTGATCTGAAATGAGCGGTGTTCGGGTTGGCCTCATCGCGAGCAGGCTCGCTCCCACAGAGATCTGCGGTGTGCTCCAATCCAATGTGGGAGCGAGCTTGCTCGCGATGGCAGGCGCCCCGGTCTCAGCGATCAGGTGCGATCAACTGGCAAAGCCTGGCTGTCGCGTTGATCATCTGGCCGCTCGGCCGCTCCAGCCCTTTATCCTCTACCAACAGCAACTTTCCCTGCGCCACCGCCGCCACCTGCGGCCACGCCTTCCACGCATCGAGCTGCGCCTGATCGCCAGCCAGAATCACTTGCGGATTGCGCTGTAACACTGCTTCCACGCTGACCTGAGGTGCCGGCAACTTCAGATCGGCAAATACGTTTTCTGCGCCACAGACTTCCAGCGCGTCACTGATGATCTGCTCGCCGCCAATGGTGTACAGCGGTCGGTCCCAGACCTGATAAAACACTCGCAACGGCGTATCCCGTCGATAGCGCTGACGCAGTTCATCCAGTCGTCGGCGCAAATCCGTGGCCAATGAAGCGCCGCGCTCTGTTCGACCGAGCTGAGCGGCAATCGCCTCGATCTGTGCGGCAAGCTGTTCCAGGTTATGGGGCTCGGCGACGAAGGTCGGGATGTTCAAGCCTTTGAGTTGTTCACGCTGGGCCGGGCCGACGCTGCCGGGCCAGAGCAGCAGCAAGTCGGGCTTGAGGCTGAGCAGCCGCTCCATATCCAACTGACCGTAGCGGCCAACGGAAGGCAAGTCCTGGATTTCAGCGGGACGCTCACCGGCATTCAGCACCCCCACCAGCAGGTCGGCTGAACCCAGTTCGACAACAATTTCAGAGAGCGATGGCGCAAGACTGACGACCCGTTCGACCGCCGCCACCGAGCCGATGACGGCCAGCAGCAGAACCGCCAGCCAGGCCGCATGCATCAGCCGAGTTGACGCGGAATGCGGTAGAGGTAGAACAGCACCGTGGTCGAGAGCCCCAGCAGCACCAGCGGCACGGCTTCGAGACCGACGAACACGGCCAGGGCACCAATCCATGCCGGCAGGGCGGCGACAAGGAAGGCTGTGCGACGCTTGGCCGCCAGGCTGATCCACGCGGCAGGCTCTTCAGGGGTATCGAGGGCTTTCTGGGTGGCGATCAAGGCGTGCTTGTAAACACCGAAAAACTTCAGGCTGACAAACATCGAAGCCACACCGGCGATGAACAACGGCATCGCCAGCACCGGCAAGATCGCTTCGCTCTGGCCGAACACGCCGTTGATCACGAACAGCGGCAACAAGGCCAGCGCCAGGTATTGCCACCAGTTGACGGACAGTCGCCGCCGCACCTGACCGCGGGTCACGCCCGGTCTACCTCGCCCTGATGTTCATTGCCCATCATGTGGTCAAGCTTGCTGGCCTTGGTCGCCAGGTAGAGTTTGTTGTGCGGATTATGACCGGTGTGCAACGGCACGCGCTCGGCGACCACGATGCCCATCTCGGTCAAGGCTTTGACCTTGCGCGGGTTGTTGGTCATCAAACGCAGGGATTTCACGCCCAGGTGTTCCAGCATCGGCAGGCACATGGCGTAGTCGCGCTGGTCGGCGGCAAAGCCCAGGCGCTCGTTGGCTTCAACGGTGTCGGCACCGCCATCCTGCAGCTCATAGGCGCGGATCTTGTTCAGCAGGCCAATGCCACGGCCTTCCTGACGCAAGTACAGCAATACGCCCCGGCCTTCGCGGGCAATCGCCTGCAACGCGGCTTCGAGTTGCGAGCCGCAGTCGCAACGCTGGCTGAACAAGGCATCGCCCGTCAGGCATTCGGAGTGCAACCGGCCGAGTACCGGGGCACCGTCGGCAATCTCGCCCAGGCTCAGCACAACGTGCTCACGGCCGGTGGCTTCATCGAGGAAGCCATGCATGGTGAATTGCGCAAAAGGCGTTGGCAGCTTGCAAGCGGCGACAAAAACGACAGGCACCTGTGTGCTCCTGATCTAAAAGTCTGAAGATTCGCAGTCGGGCATTGTAACAGCAGGTTCCGGATGACGCTTAGGCTGAATTATCGGGGATAACGATCAAAAAGTTTGATATGCCCCCTGACGACACAGCTCCCGTGAGGTGTCAGCCCTTCAATTTTCGTCAAACGGATAAGGCTGTTTCCAGCGTTCGAAGATGGGTTTGAGCTCGCCGCTTTTCACCAGTTGTTCCATGCGCTGGTCAAACAACACCATCAGCGTACGGGCCTGCGGGGTCTTGGCGAAGCACAGATACAGCGGCAGTTCTGCGATATGGGTGCGGCGCAACTGCGATGGATCCTTGGCGCGGCTGACGACGTAATCGACCTCGGTCAACGCGTCTATATAGAAGTCGGCACGGTTGTGGGTCAGCATCGACACGATACCGGTACGCCGGATGACTTCGTCGTAATGACGCACATTGGGCAAGTAATCCTGGTAGTCGTAGCCACGAACCCACGCCAGCCGATAATTGCCCAGGGTTTCCGGGGTCGGCACCGGGCTGCTGGCCAGCCCCAGGGCGTAGATGTGATCGGTATCGAAGTTCCAGCGGGGATAGAGCAGCTCGCTGGATTCGTCGCGATAGGAACCGACACAGGCGTCGACCTCGCCACGCTCGGCCAGGCCTACGGAGCGCAGGTAGGGTTCAGTGCGGATATCGAGCTTGACGCCTGCCGGTTCGAAGACTTGTCGCAGCACGTCCCAGCCCAGCCCATGGCCGTCGGCGGCGGTATAGTCCTCCCAATCTTCGCTGGCCAGGTGAATGACCGACGGCGGCGCCACGACCTCCTGCGCTTGGGCGAGGGAGCAAAACACGGCAAGCACCATTACCATCAACCTGTGTAGAGCCATCCTTAGTTCTCCCACTTGGTGCCTCATGACCTCCACGGTCAGGTCAGGCGAAAATCCATACCAACCCCTGCATGGCCAGCCACGCAAACACACCCGCCAACACGTCATCGAGCATGATCCCGACGCCACCGTGCACATGCCGGTCGATCCAGCGAATCGGCCACGGCTTGAGAATATCGAAGAAACGGAACATCAGGAAACCCGCCAGCAACCACTGCCAGCCTTCCGGCACCAGCCACAGGGTGATCCACATGCCGACCATTTCGTCCCAGACGATGCCTTCATGGTCGTGCACCCGCAAGTCGTCCGCGACTTTGCCGCACAGCCAGAAGCCGAACAGCATGGTGATGCCGAGCATCAGCCAGTACCCCCAGTCCGGCAGCATCTGCCACAACGGGATAAAGGGTAGCGCAACCAATGAACCCCAGGTGCCGGGGGCCTTTGGCAAGGTGCCCGAGCCGAAGCCGAACGCCAGGAAATGCCACGGGTTGCGCCAGACCGACGGCGGTACGACTTCCGCCGGGACCTGTTTGGGATGATCTGTCACGGTGACTCCCGAAAATGTTGATAACCCCGGGTTTGCGGGGTGATGTCTTGCCCATCGCTATCGAGCAGCGTCACGCCCTGCCCCGCCACAATCCGCCCGATCACATGAATCGGCCAGCCTTCGGCCAGCAATGGCGGCAACTCGACGGACGGTAGCGTGAAAGCCAATACATAATCATCGCCACCGCTGAGGGCCGCGTTCTGCGCCCCCGCCTGCCCGAGTAAAGCGACCAGGGCCCCGGACAACGGCAAGCGATCGCGCTCGACCTGAACGGCGACCTTCGAGGCCAGCGCAATATGCCCACAGTCAGCGAGCAAGCCGTCGGAGATGTCCAGCGCCGCCGTTGCCTTGCCACGCAATGCCTGGCCCAGCGCCAACTGCGGTTGCGGCGACCAATAGTGCGCCAGCAGCGGATCGGCGATCGCAGGTTCGGCAGTGCGCTCGCCGAGCACCAGAGGCAAGGCGCCAGCGGCATTGCCCAGTTCACCGCCGACGCACAACAAGTCGCCCGGTTGCGCGCCGCTGCGGCTCAGGGCCAGCCCGTTGGGTACGCGCCCGAACACGGTCATGGTCATGCTCAACGGCCCGCGGGTGGTGTCACCGCCCACCAGTGCCACGCCGCAGCTTTGCGCCATCCGGTTCAAACCGCGGGCATAGGCCTGCAACCAATCGGCAGTCACCGTCGGCAAGGTCAGGGCAAGGGTAAAGGCAATGGGGGTGGCGCCCATGGCGGCCAGGTCACTGACGGCCACGGCCAGCGAGCGCTGACCGAGCAGAAAGGGATCGCAAGGGTCGGCGAAATGCACACCGGCCACCAGCGTATCGGTAGAAATCGCCAACTGCTCCCCCGGGGGAACAGCCAGCAAGGCGCAATCGTCACCGATCCCGAGGTCAACGCCTTCGCCGCCCTGCGCACAAGGCGCGGCGGCGAAGAAATTGCGGATCAGCTCAAACTCACCCATGGCAATGGCAGTTCAAGCGCAGGTTAGCGCTTGAACGCCTTCACTTCAGCTTCACGCAGACGCGGGGCCAGTTTGTCGAGCACACCGTTGACGAACTTGTGGCCGTCGGTGGAACCGAAGACCTTGGCCAGTTCGATACCTTCGTTGATCACAACGCGGTACGGTACGTCGACGCGCTTGAGCAGTTCCCAGGTGGACAGACGCAGAACCGCCAGTTCAACCGGGTCGAGCTCTTCGATGGTCAGGTCCAGGCAAGGCTTGAGTGCGGTGTCGATTTCGGTCTTGAACTGCGGAACCCCGTGGAGGATCTCGCGGAAGTAAGCGCCATCGACATCGCTGAAATCGTTATCGACCCGGAACTGCGCTTCGATCTCGTTCAGCGACTGTTTGGCCATGTGCCATTGGTACAGCGCCTGGGTCGCGAGCTGACGGGCTTCGCGACGCTTGACGCTTTTCGATGGCTTGCCGGCATCCGCAGGCTTTGGATCGCGCGGGTTGAAACGATCGCTTTCGTCGCTAATCACTTGGCCTCCAACTGCGCCAGCAGGCTGACCATTTCCAGAGCGGACAGGGCAGCTTCAGCACCTTTGTTACCGGCCTTGGTGCCGGAACGTTCGATGGCTTGCTCGATGGAATCAACGGTCAGGACGCCGAAGGCAACCGGAACGCCGAACTCCATGGACACCTGGGCCAGGCCCTTGGTGCATTCGCCCGCCACGTATTCGAAATGCGGAGTACCGCCACGAATGACCGCGCCCAGGGCGATGATTGCCGCGAACTCACCCTTCTGAGCGACTTTCTGCGCAACCAGCGGGATTTCGAAGGCGCCAGGCGCACGGATGATGGTGATGTCGCTTTCGCTCACGCCATGGCGAACCAGGGCATCAACTGCACCGCTGACCAGGCTTTCAACGACGAAGCTGTTGAAACGGCCCACTACCAGAGCGTAGCGGCCTTTAGGGGCGATGAAGGTACCTTCGATGGTCTTCAGGGTCATTCGTTAGATCTCTTAAAGAGCCGGGACGCGTCTTCTACGCGCCCCTCAGTGATATTTGAACCGCGAATTCAAGGCCGGAAACAACCGGTCATTATTCGGAGGGCACGTATTCTACAACTTCCAGATCGAAACCGGATATCGCATTAAATTTCATCGGCGCAGACATCAGGCGCATTTTGCGCACACCGAGGTCACGCAGGATCTGCGAACCGGCACCGACAATGCTGTAGGTGGTCGGTTTTTTCACGGCCGCGTGGTCTGCGGTTTCGCGGATGTGCGCCAGCAACACGTCGCCATCGAGCGGGTGACCGAGCAACAGCACCACGCCGCTGCCGGCCTCGGCAACCGCAGCCATGGCGGCGCGCAGGCTCCAGCGGCCCGGTTGCTTGACCATCAGCAGGTCGCGCAGCGGGTCCATGTTGTGCACGCGGACCAGGGTCGGTTCATCAGCGCAGACATTGCCCAGGGTCAGTGCCATGTGCACGTCGCCTTCCACGGAGTCACGATAGGTCACCAGGTTGAATTGGCCCAGTTCGCTGTCCAGCGGCTGCTCGGCAATCCGCTGAACGGTACGTTCGTGGATCATCCGGTAGTGAATCAGGTCGGCGATGGTGCCGATCTTGATGTTGTGTTCGGCAGCGAACGTTTCGAGTTCCGCGCGACGGGACATGGTGCCGTCGTCGTTCATCACTTCGCAGATCACGCCGCTCGGCTCGAAACCGGCCATGCGCGCCAGGTCGCAGGCGGCTTCGGTGTGGCCGGCGCGAGCCAGCGTACCGCCGGCCTGGGCCATCAGCGGGAAGATGTGGCCAGGGCTGACGATGTCTTCAGCCTTGGCGTCTTTCGCGGCCGCAGCCTGAACGGTGCGGGCACGGTCGGCGGCGGAGATGCCGGTGGTCACGCCGGTGGCCGCTTCGATCGAAACGGTGAACTTGGTGCCGAAACCGGAACCGTTGCGCGGCGCCATCAGCGGCAGCTTCAGCAGCTCGCAGCGCTCGCGGCTCATCGGCATGCAGATCAGGCCACGGGCGTGCTTGGCCATGAAGTTGATGTGCTCGGGCTTGCAGCACTCGGCGGCCATGATCAGGTCGCCTTCGTTCTCGCGGTCTTCGTCATCCATGAGGATGACCATCTTGCCTTGGCGGATGTCTTCAACCAGTTCTTCGATGCTATTGAGCGCCACAAGGCACCCCCTTGAGTCAGGATTTGAGGTAGCCGTTGGCGGCCAGAAAGCTTTCAGTAATGGTGCTGCCAGCCGTAGGCTCTGCGGCCTTGTCGCCGAGCAACAGGCGCTCCAGGTAACGCGCCAGCAAGTCCACTTCCAGATTCACCCGGCGACCTGGCTGGTACGACGCCATGATGGTTTCGCTCAAGGTGTGCGGAATGATCGTCAGCAGGAACTCGGCGCCATCGACCGCGTTCACGGTCAGGCTGGTGCCGTCGACGGTGATCGAGCCTTTATGGGCGATGTACTTGGCCAGTTCTTTCGGTGCGCGGATACGGAACTCCACGGCACGGGCATTCTCGGTGCGGGCAACCACTTCACCCACGCCATCGACGTGCCCGCTGACCAGATGCCCGCCAAGGCGAGTGGTCGGAGTCAGGGCTTTTTCCAGATTGACCGGACTGCCGCTTTTCAGGTCATTCATGGCGGTGCAGTCGAGGGTTTCGCGGCTGACGTCGGCCGCAAAGCCGTTGCCCGGCAATTCAACCGCCGTCAGGCACACGCCGTTGACCGCAATGCTGTCGCCCAGTTTGACGTCGCTCAGGTCGAGCTTGCCGGTTTCTACATGGACCCGCACATCTCCGCCTTTTGGGGTCAATGCGCGAATACTGCCGATGGATTCGATAATGCCGGTGAACATGGGGTTCTCCTCGAGAACAGAGCCAGCGCAGTAGCGATGGCCGGAAATTATACGCTCGCTGCTGGCAAAGGAATGGCAGTGACTCGCCAGTCATCGCCAACCGCACGAATTTCGATAATTTTGAGCGCTGGCGCGTCTTTCATTTGCGCGAGCGGCCAGTCCAGCAGTGGGCGCGCCGAGGAGCCCAGGAACTTGCCGGCCATGAAGATCTGAAACTCATCGACCAGACCTTGCTGGGCAAAAGCCCCGGCAAGACGCGGCCCCGCCTCGACCAACACCTCGTTGACTCCGCGAGCGGCCAGTTCGACCAGTAACTGGCGCAGATCGACCTGGCCATCGTAGCCCGGCACGATCAGGCACTCAGGGCCGTTGGCGTATTGCTCTTCCACCGCCATGCACGTGGCGACCAGCGCCGGCCCGGCCCTGAAGAATGGCGCATCCAGCGGCACGCGCAGACGACCGTCCACCAGCACGCGCAGTGGCGGACGGCTCATGGCCAGTGCGGTTTGCTCCGCGTCCAGCCCCAGCTCATCGGCACGCACGGTCAAGCGGGCGTTATCCGCCAGCACCGTGTCGGCACCGGTCAACACCACACTGGCCTGGGCCCGCAGGCGTTGTACCGCCGAACGCGCGGCCGGACCGGTGATCCATTGGCTTTCACCGTTTTCCATCGCCGTGCGGCCATCGAGGCTCATGGCCAACTTGACCCGCACGAACGGCAAGCCGTGTTCCATGCGTTTCAGGAAGCCTTGATTGAGCTTGCGCGCCTCGCCTTCCAGCACACCGCTTTCAGTGGCGATGCCGGCCTGTTCCAGGCGTTGCAGGCCGCGACCGGCGACTTCCGGGTTCGGGTCCTGCATCGCCGCGACCACCCGCGCCACACCGGCATTGACCAGTGCGTCGGCACAGGGCGGTGTCCGGCCATGATGGCTGCAGGGTTCGAGGGTTACGTAAGCGGTGGCGCCACGGGCGAGTTCACCGGCGGCGCGCAAGGCGTGGACCTCGGCGTGGGGTTCGCCGGCGCGTTCGTGCCAGCCTTCGCCGACGATCTGCCCGTCACGCACGATCACACAACCGACCCGGGGATTGGGGTGCGTCGTGTAATGACCTTTGCGCGCCAGTTCCAGGGCACGGGCCATGAAATGGGCGTCGAGGATGGCTTGTTCGGCAGGCACGCTCATTCTTTCACCGGCTCACGGGCCAGGCGATCGATCTCTTCGCGGAACTCGTTGAGGTCCTGGAAGCGGCGATACACCGAGGCGAAACGGATGTAGGCGACTTCGTCGAGCTTCTGCAGCTCGGCCATCACCAGTTCGCCGACGACGAGGGATTTGACCTCGCGCTCGCCGGTGGCACGCAGTTTGTGTTTGATGTGCACCAGCGAAGACTCCAGGCGTTCTACACTCACAGGGCGCTTTTCCAGCGCGCGCTGCATGCCGGCGCGGAGTTTTTCTTCGTCGAACGGCTGACGACTGCCGTCGGTTTTGATCAGGCGCGGCAACACCAGTTCGGCGGTCTCGAACGTCGTGAATCGCTCGCCGCAGGCCAGGCATTCACGCCGGCGGCGCACCTGTTCGCCCTCGGCGACCAGACGCGAGTCGATGACCTTGGTGTCGTTGGCACCGCAGAAGGGACAGTGCATGGTGGCAGGCAACAAAAAAAGGGAGGGCCATGGTAGCGCATCCCCGTGGCAAGACAAGCCATAGGGTTTGCGGTATACAGACGCCATGATCTATCGATCCATGGAATTTACCTTTACGGAGCTGCCAATGTCGTTACGACCGCTCATTTTGCTCAGTCTGTTCAGCCTGCTGGTGGCTTGCGGCAGCGATGCGCCCAAAACCCAGCCACCGACACCAGGCCCCGCGCCGGAGCAGGCGCAGAAGAAAGCCAGGGAGTCGGCCAACCTCGGTCCGCTGCCGGCGTATCAACGTGAACTGAGCGGCACCCTGCAAGGTGTGCCGGCAGGCGCCGAAGTCGAACTGGCGCTGCTGGTGATCGACGAAAAAGGCCGTCCGCAACAGTTACTCGCCAATTCGAGCCTGATCGGCAACAACCAGGTATTGCCCTTCCACCTGCGCTTCAATCCGGAATCCTTCCCGGCCGGTGCCCGGGTTGAACTGCGCGGCCGCGCCAGCCAGTCCGGCCAGCTGATCCTGCATCTGCCGGCGCAGCTGATCACGCAACCGAATACCCGGGTGCTGGGCCAACTGCAATTCGTCAAAGCCCCATGAGTGCTCCGCTCGACCTGCAACGGGCCTTGGGGGAATTGCTTGGCGATGCGCAATTGGTCGACTGCAAGCTGCCGGGCACCGAGCTGAAGCTGTGGCTGATCGATGGCGACAACATGGACCGCGCCTTCACCCCGGAAGAAACCCGGCGGATTCTGCATGAACCGCCTTACTGGTGTTTCTGTTGGGCCAGTGGCTTGGCGGTAGCCCGCTATCTCGCGCAATTCCCTGAGTGGGTCAAAGGCAAACGAGTCCTGGATTTCGGCGCAGGCTCCGGCGTGGCCGGGATTGCGGCGGTGAAGGCCGGAGCGCTGGAAGTGGTGGCTTGCGACCTCGACCCGCTGGCGATTGCCGCCTGTCGGGCGAATGCCGAACTCAATGACGTGCAGCTCCACTACTCGACGGATTTTTTCGCCGAAGCCGATCGCTTTGATCTGATCCTGGTCGCCGATGTGTTGTACGACCGGGCGAACCTGCCGCTACTCGATGAGTTCCTGAGTCGTGGCCAGGAGGCGCTGGTGGCCGATTCGCGAGTCCGGGATTTTCGCCATCCGTTGTATCGCCGAATCGAAATGCTTGAAGCGATGACCCTGCCGGATCTGGCGGAGCCGGAAGAGTTTCGGCATGTGAGCCTTTACCATGCGCGGCGCGCTTGAAAGCGTAGCGCCAGGCCGTATAGTTGCCCCATTCACGCTTCTACGAGATCCCCCATGAGCCAGGAAACGCCGTACATCTTCGACGCCACGACTGCCGACTTCGACCAGTCGGTGATCGAGAATTCTTTCCACAAACCGGTGCTGGTGGATTTCTGGGCCGAATGGTGTGCGCCGTGCAAAGTGCTGATGCCGATGCTGCAGACCATTGCCGAGAGTTATCAGGGTGAGTTGCTGCTGGCCAAGGTCAACTGCGACATCGAACAGGACATCGTTGCCCGTTTCGGCATTCGCAGCCTGCCGACCGTGGTGCTGTTCAAGGATGGTCAACCGGTCGACGGGTTTGCCGGGGCGCAGCCGGAATCCGCCGTGCGGGCGATGCTCGAACCTCACGTGCAAATGCCGCCGCCCGCAGCGGCCGATCCGTTCGACCAGGCCCAGGCGCTGTTCGACGACAGCCGCTTCGCCGACGCCGAAGCCATCCTCAAAGTGCTGCTGGGCGAAGACAACACCAACGCCAAGGCGCTGATCCTCTATGCCCGCTGCCTCACCGAACGCGGTGAACTGGGCGAGGCGCAAGCCGTGCTCGACGCGGTCAAGAGTGATGAACACAAGGCTGCATTGGCCGGCGCCAAGGCGCAGATCAAGTTTCTCGGCCAGGCCAAGGACTTGCCGGATGCCGCCGAGCTGAAGGCACGCCTGGCGAAAAATCCGCAGGACGATGAAGCGGTCTATCAACTGGCGGTGCAGCAACTGGCCCGCCAGCAATACGACGCGGCGCTGGATGGCCTGCTCAAGCTGTTCATCCGCAACCGCAGCTACAGCGAAGGCTTGCCACACAAGACTTTGCTGCAGGTGTTCGAACTGCTCGGCAACGATCACCCGCTGGTGACCACCTACCGTCGCAAGTTGTTTGCAGCCCTTTATTAAGCACGACCTTGCAGGAGCGAGCCTGCTCGCGATGGACATAAGGGCGCCGCAGTTATGCAGGTAGCCCGCGTCAGGATTGACGTCCTTCGCGAGCCAGCTCGCGCCTACAACCAGCGATAGAGCGGCGTATCCCCGCCGCTCTCCACCTTCACGTCCGGGCAATGGCGCAAACGCACCAACAGGCGTTTGCCCGCCGACGCATTACCGGTCAGCCCTTCCAGTTGCTCCAGCAGATCCGGCCCACTCAACTGCCCGGCCTTGCGCAATAAGTCCCTGGCAATCTGCCACAGCGCATCATCCTGATTCTGCGGTTTGGCCGGCGCGGCATTGACCTCGGTTTTTTCCACGGTCAACTGCGCCCCCAGCCGCGCCCAGTCGGCGTCATCCATCTCCAGCGTCAAATCCACCGGCCAGTCGCCGATGCTTCCGCGAATTCGCAACATGAGTCTGCTCCCGCCTGTTTCTGACGGGCATGCTCCCATGGGACTTGTGCAACGCCAAGCAGCCAGTCAAACTCTCCGCACTTACGTTATAAGATTACATAACATATTTTTCATTTTACTTTCCGGAGTGTCACCCATGCGTCGTCTGCTGCTCGCTTTGCCGTTTGCCTTGTTGCCACTGGCTGTCGCCCACGCGGCTGACGAACATGACCACGACCATGAGCACGGTAGCCTCGGCGCCCACGAACACGGTGTCGGTCGCTTGAACGCGGTGCTGGATGGTCAGACCCTGGAGCTGGAGCTGGAAAGCCCGGCGATGAACCTGGTGGGCTTCGAACACACCGCCACCACCGATGCCGACAAGGCCAAGGTGGCCACCGTCCGCGCCCAACTGGAGAAGCCCCTGGCGCTGTTCTCCCTGGCGAAAGCCGCCAGTTGCGAAGTGGCGAGTCAGAAACTGGAAAGCCCGCTGTTCGGCGACAAACCGGAGGCTGATGATGATCACGACGAAGACGCCAAGGACGAACATCATCACGACCACAGCGAAATTCACGCCCATTACAGCTTCACCTGCGCCACTCCCGGTGCGCTGAAGACTCTGGATCTGGCGAATATCTTCAACACGTTCCCGGCCACCCAGAAAATTCAGATACAACTGATCGGCCCGAGCGGGCAACAAGGGGTCGAGGTGACGGCGAAGGCCGCTGCCCTGAAATTCTGATCCACCGCAAATCAAACGTGGGAGCGAGCCTGCTCGCGATGAGGCCGTAACATTCAACATCTGTGTTGACTGTTACACCGCCATCGCGAGCAGGCTCGCTCCCACAGGTTAATGAACACCACTGAAATCGGCGCCATGACCCAAGCACTCATCGAACTGTCCGACCTGGGCTTCAGTTGGCCCGGTCACCCACCGTTGCTGGATATCCCGGCGTTTCGCCTGGAGCCGGGGGAAACCCTGTTCCTCAAAGGCCCGAGCGGCAGCGGCAAGACCACCCTGCTCGGCCTGCTCGGCGGTGTGCAGAAACCGAATCGTGGCAGTATCCGCCTGCTCGGCCAGGAACTGACCGAACTCTCGGCCGGCGCCCGCGATCACTTTCGCGTCGATCACACCGGCTACATCTTCCAGCAGTTCAACCTGCTGCCGTTTCTCTCGGTGCGCGAAAACGTCGAGCTGCCTTGCCACTTCTCCAAGTTGCGCGCGCAACGGGCGATCCAGCGCCATGGCAGCATCGATCAGGCCGCGGCCACGTTGCTTGCACATTTGGGTTTGAAAGATGAAAGCATCCTCAGTCGCCGCGCCGATTCGCTGTCCATCGGCCAACAGCAAAGGGTTGCGGCCGCACGGGCGTTGATCGGCCAACCGGAACTGGTGATCGCCGACGAACCGACCTCGGCCCTGGATTACGACGCCCGCGAAAACTTCATTCGCCTGCTGTTCGCCGAATGCCGCGAAGCCGGATCGAGCCTGCTGTTCGTCAGCCATGATCAAAGCCTTGCGCCGCTGTTCGATCGCCACCTGTCGCTGGCCGATCTCAATCGTGCCGCCACCCCGTCCGAGGTCTGAGATGTATTTGTTTCGTCTAGCCATGGCCAGCCTGGCTAACCGCCGCTTCACCGCGATCCTCACCGCGTTCGCCATTGCCCTGTCGGTCTGCCTGTTGTTGGCGGTAGAGCGGGTGCGCACCGAGGCCAAGGCCAGTTTCGCCAGCACCATCAGCGGCACCGACCTGATCGTCGGCGCGCGCTCCGGCTCGGTCAATTTGCTGTTGTACTCGGTGTTCCGCATCGGCAACGCCACCAACAACATTCGTTGGGACAGCTTCGAACACTTCGCCAGCAACCCGAAAGTGAAGTGGGCGATCCCGATGTCCCTCGGCGACTCGCACCGCGGTTACCGAGTGATGGGCACCACCGAAGCGTACTTCGAGCATTATCAGTACGGCCGCCAGCAGCACCTGGAACTGGCCGACGGTCGCGCCTTCGCCACCGATCCGTTCGAAGTGGTGCTCGGAGCCGAAGTGGCCGATGCACTGCATTACAAACTGGGCGACAAACTGGTCCTGGCCCACGGTGTCGCGGCGATCAGCCTGGTCAAGCACGACGACAAGCCCTTCACCGTGGTCGGCATTCTCAAGCGTACCGGTACCCCGGTGGACCGCACGCTGCACATCAGTCTTGGCGGCATGGAAGCCATTCACATCGACTGGCACAACGGCGTGCCAGCCAGGGGCGAAGGTCGGGTCAGCGCCGATCAGGCGCGCAACATGGACCTGACGCCGCAAGCGATCACCGCGTTCATGCTGGGCCTCAACAACAAGATTTCGACCTTTGCCCTGCAGCGTGAAATCAATGAGTTCCGCGGCGAACCAATGCTGGCGATCCTGCCGGGCGTGGCCCTGCAAGAATTGTGGAGCTTGATGGGCACCGCGGAAAAAGCCCTGTTCGTGGTGTCGTTGTTCGTCGTGCTGACCGGGCTGATCGGCATGCTCACGGCCATTCTCACCAGCCTCAACGAGCGGCGCCGCGAGATGGCGATCCTGCGTTCGGTAGGCGCGCGGCCGTGGCACATCGCAACGCTGCTGGTGCTGGAGGCGTTTGCCCTGGCATTGTCCGGCGTGGTCGCCGGCGTCGCGCTGCTGTATGTGTGCATCGCTGCCGCCCAGGGTTACGTGCAAGCCAATTACGGTCTGTTTCTGCCGCTGACCTGGCCAAGCGAATATGAATGGACGCTGCTCGGTGGCATTCTGATCGCCGCGCTGCTGATGGGCAGCGTGCCGGCCTGGCGCGCTTATCGCCAATCCCTGGCCGATGGCCTGTCGATCCGTTTATGAGGACGTTGAAAATGCCCCGCGCTCTGCTTGCGCTGTTGATGCTGGTCGCCCTACCCCTGTGGGCGGCCGAGCCGAAAGAGCTGACCTGGTCGGAAATGATCCCGCCGGACGCCCCGGCGGAAGTGCCGAACATGACGCCACTGCACGACATGTCGCAGATGAGCAGCGCACTGTCCGCCGAATCCGCGCCCGCCGCCAGGCAGGACATGCCCAACGCGCCGGTGGTCAAGGCCCTTGACGGGCAAAACGTTCGCCTGCCGGGTTACATCGTGCCGCTGGAAGTGAGCGAAGAAGGACGTACGACGGAGTTTCTGCTGGTGCCGTATTTCGGCGCCTGCATCCACGTTCCGCCGCCGCCCTCGAACCAGATCGTGCATGTCAAAAGCGAAGTCGGCGTGAAGCTCGACGAGCTGTATCAGCCGTATTGGATCGAAGGTGCGATGCAGGTCAAACCCTCCACCAGCGAACTGGCCGATGCCGGGTATCAGATGGAGGCGGACAAGATTTACATCTATGAATTGCCGGAGTGAACCGTTTTTTTTGCGTCCATCGCCAGCAAGCTTGCTCCCACAGGGAATCGCGCAACCCTGTGGCAGCGAGCTTGCTCGCGAAGAGGCCCGCAAAATCGCCAACAAAATTCCGCACACCCAACTTTCATTGAGCTGAGTCAAAAGACCGAATCAAACGGCTGTTTACCATTGGACTACAAACATTTTTAACGTCCTCTGGAGCCCCCATGAACAAGTCCTTGCTCAGCGTCGCGCTGGTCTCCCTCGCGCTCGCCGCCCCGCTCGCACACGCCCACGAAGCCGGTGAGATCATCCTTCGTGCCGGTGCAATCACCGTCAACCCGAAAGACGACAGCTCGAGCGTCAAAGTCGATCAGGGTCCGTTGGCGGGTACCAATCTGGGGGGCAAGGCAACCCTGAACAGCGACACACAGCTGGGTCTCAACTTTGCCTACATGATCACCAAAAACTGGGGGATCGAGCTGCTCGCGGCCACGCCGTTCGAGCATGACGTCAAACTCAAGGGCACGTCCCTGGGTGCGGCGAACGGCAAACTCGGCTCGCTGAAACACCTGCCGCCGACCCTCAGCGTCGTGTACTACCCGCTGGACGCGAAGTCCGCATTCCAGCCTTACGTCGGCGCCGGTATCAACTACACCTGGATTTACGACGAACACGTCAGCAGCGATGCCCAGGCCAAAGGCTTCAGCAACTTCAAGGCAGATAACTCCTGGGGCATGGCGTTCCAGGTCGGTGCCGATTACATGATCACCGACAACATCATGCTCAACGCCCAGTTTCGCTACATCGACATCGATACCCGCGCGACCGTGGAAAACGACGCCGTGGCACCGGGCACCCGTGCCCGCGTCAACGTCGATGTGGACCCGTTCATCTACATGGTGGGCCTGGGTTACAAGTTCTAACGGATGTTCACGTGGTGGTGAACCTGGCTTTTGTGGTGAAGGGGCTTGCCCCCTCGCCACAGGAATTAACTCGCCTCAGAAGCGAAATCCGGCCACAAAAAAGGCGCCTCCAGGGGCGCCTTTTTTGTGCTCGCTGAATCTCAGCGTCCCAACAATCGCGCCAGTCCGACACTCAACGGCGTCTGTTGCGGGCGGGTAAAGCGCTCCAGCAGACGCCGGTTGTTCGCCCGTGAATGACGGATGTCGCCGGAGCGTGCCGGGCCGTAGTTCACCGGCGGCAACTCGCCGATCACTTCCTTGAGCGCCGTCAGCATCTGCTTGAGGCTCGTCGCCTCGTTCCAGCCAACGTTGACCGCGCCGACGTCCACCTGCGGTTTCTCGATGGCTTGCACCAGCAGGCTGACCAGATCCTCGACGTAGACAAAATCGCGCGTCTGCTCGCCGTCGCCAAACACCGTGATCGGCAGGCCGTTCTGCGCACGCTCGCTGAAAATGCTGATCACCCCGGAATACGGCGAGGACGGGTCCTGACGTGGGCCGAAGATGTTGAAGAAGCGGAAAATCACCGGTTCCAGCCCATGCTGGCGCCCATAGAAATCGAAGTAATGTTCGCTGGACAATTTGTCCGATGCATAAGGGGTCAACGGCGCCTTGGGCGTGTCTTCATCGATCGGCTCACCTTCGCCATTGTTGCCATACACCGCCGCGCTGGAGGCGAACAACACGCGTTTGACACCCGTCTGGCGCATGGCTTCGCAGACATTGAGCGAGCCGATGAAATTGCTCTGGTGCGTTTTCACCGGATCGTCCACCGAGGCTTGCACCGACGCCACTGCCGCCAGGTGTGCCACGGCGCTGCAACCGGCCATCGCCCGTGCGACCAGTGCGGCATCGGCGACGTCACCGACGATCAACTCGACCTTGGGATTGTCCAGCGGCAGGTTGCTGCGCTTGCCGGTCGACAGGTCATCGAGCACCCGCACCGAATGGCCCTTGGCGAGCAAGGCATCGGCGAGATGCGAACCAATGAAACCGGCACCGCCGGTGATTAAAACGGGGCCGTCAGCCATGGCGATAGAACCTGTCGAGTAAGCCCGGAAGGGCCGCACGCCAAGCGCGTGGCTTGATCCCGAACGTGTGCAGAATTTTTTTGCAGGCCAATACCGCGTGTTGCGGTTCTTCAGCGGCGTCCGGGCGCGCGGCGTGAGCCTGGGCGGTCGGTGCTTCGATGGCCAGCGGATGCAGGGCCCGTGCCTCGGTGAGGATCGCCTGGCCCAGGGCCAGCGGCGTGGTCGCTTCATGCCCGGCGTAGTGGTAAGTGCCCCACAGCGGCGCGGCGCAGTCCAGCTGCTTGAGTACGGAGATGATCACTCGGGCAGCGTCATCCACCGGGGTCGGATTGCCCCGCCGATCGTCGGCCATCAGCAACTCTTCCGGCAGTTCGGCGCGACTGAGAAAACGCCCCAGCGTGCCCTCGGGACTGTCGTCGAGCAGCCAGCCGAAACGCAACAGCACATGTTGCGGGCACGTGGCGCGCACACTTTGCTCGATACGCCACAACGCCTGACCGCGCAGGCCCAACGGCACCGGTTCGTCTTTTTCGCTGTAGGCGGTCGCCCGGGAGCCATCGAACACGCGATAGCTCGAAGGTTGCACCAGGACGATGTTGTGATGCTGGCACAGTTCGGCCAGGCGTTCGATCGCCCGCTCCTGCCCGGCCAGACGCTGTTCGCTGACCGTCTCCGCCTGGAACCAGTCGAAGTAGTAGGCGAGGTTGATCAACGCGTCCGGGCGGGTGTCGTCGAGCAGTTGCGTCAGGCTCGCGGCATCCCAGCCGTCTTGCGGTGGGCGGGGGGCGAGGAAACCGATGTCTTCTTCCGCACCGAGGCGAATCAGCGCTTGCCCAAGGGCATTTCCGCCGCCCAGTAACATAAGGCGCATTCGCATAGAGTCAGCAGGCCCAGTCTGATTGGAACGAGGGTTTGTCGACAGCGCTCGTGAGCGGTGTCGTTGAAAGTAGCCAGAATCCTTGCATTTTGCGGGTTTAGTGCGCAACCGTCATCCGTAAAGTGTAGATGTGCGGGATTTGGGCTGCCTGCGCCGCCCCAGCGGTACTTGCATCTTGCGCCCCCCACCCGCATAAATTGTGGCATGAACCTGCCCATCCCCGCAGACAGTGCCCTGAACGGCTTCCACCCGGCCGTCAGCGCCTGGTTCAGCAAGACCTTCGCGACGGTGACCGCCGCCCAGGCCCGGGCGTGGCCGTTGATCCGCCAGCGTCGCTCGACCCTGATCGCCGCCCCCACGGGCTCCGGCAAGACCCTCACCGCGTTCCTCGCCGTCATCGACGAGTTGGTGCACCGTGGCCTGGAGCAGCCCGAAGGCCTGCCGGACGAAACCCTGGTGGTCTACGTCTCGCCGCTCAAGGCGCTGTCCAACGACATCCGCATCAACCTGCAAGACCCGCTGGCCGGGATCACCGAACAATTGCGCCTGCTGGGCTTGCCCGAATTGCAGATCACGACGGCCGTGCGCACCGGCGACACCCCGCAAAAAGAGCGCTCGGCGATGCGCAAGACGGCGCCGCACATTCTGGTCACCACTCCGGAATCGCTCTACGTGCTGCTCGGCTCCGATTCGGGCCGGCAAATGCTCGGCACCACGCGCACGGTGATCGTCGATGAGATCCACGCCATCGCCGCCAGTAAACGCGGCAGCCACCTCGCCCTGAGCCTCGAGCGCCTGCAAGCGCTCTGCGCCGAGCCACTGGTGCGCATCGGCCTGTCCGCCACGCAGAAACCCATCGAAGCGGTGTCGCGCTTCCTGGTGGGCCGCGACCGGCCGTGCGAAATCATCGACATCGGCCACGCCCGCCCACGGGACCTGGACATTGAAGTGCCGCCAGTTCCGCTGTCAGCGGTAATGGCCAACGATGTCTGGGAATTGGTGTACGACCGCCTCGCCGCTCTCGCCCGCGAACACCGGACCACGCTGATTTTCGTCAACACCCGGCGCCTGGCCGAACGCCTGAGCCGTCACTTGAGCGAACGTCTCGGCAAGGACGCCGTGGCCGCCCACCATGGCAGCCTGGCCAAGGAGTTTCGCCTGGATGCCGAGCAACGGCTCAAGCGCGGCGAACTGCAAGTGCTGATCGCCACGGCGTCGCTGGAATTGGGGATCGATATTGGCGACGTCGACCTGGTCTGCCAGATCGCCTCGCCGCGCTCGATTTCGGCTTTTCTGCAACGGGTCGGTCGCTCCGGGCACCAGGTCGGCGGCACCCCCAAGGGCCGTTTGTTCGCCACCACCCGCGACGACCTGATCGAATGCGCCGCCCTGCTCGACTGCGTGCGCCGGGGCGAACTCGACACCCTGCAAATCCCCGAGGCCCCGCTGGACGTGCTGGCGCAGCAGATCATCGCCGAAGTCAGTTGCCAGGAATGGCCGGAGGACGCGTTGCTGGCGTTGTTCCGCCAGGCCTCGCCCTACGCCGCGCTCGACGACAAACATTATCAGGCGCTGCTGCGGATGCTCGCCGAGGGCTACAACGGTCGCCAGGGGATCCGCAGCGCTTACCTGCACCGCGACGCGGTGACCCGCAGCCTGCGCGGTCGCCGGGGAGCCAAGCTGACGGCCGTGACCAGCGGCGGGACCATTCCGGACAACGCCGACTACAGCGTGTTGCTGGAGCCGCAAGGGCTGAACATCGGCAGCGTCAACGAAGACTTCGCGGTGGAAAGCATCGCTGGCGACGTTTTTCAGCTGGGCAATACGTCGTACCGGATCCTGCGGGTCGAGACCGGCAAGGTCCGGGTCGAGGACGCCCAGGGTCAACCGCCGACCATACCGTTCTGGCTCGGTGAGGCGCCGGGGCGCAGCGCGGAACTGTCGTTCGCCGTCGCGCGCCTGCAAGCGCAACTCGATGAACTGCTCGGCGCTACGCCGGGTCATTTACAGCCGAGTCTCGACTGGCTGACCCAGACACTCGGCCTGAACCTGGCCAGCGCCGAACAACTGGTGGAATACCTGGCCCGCGCGCGCCAGGCCTTCGGCGCCCTGCCCTCGCAAGACACACTGCTGATGGAACGGTTTTTCGACGAGTCCGGTGGCACGCAACTGATCATCCACACGCCGTTCGGCAGCCGCATCAACCGCGCCTGGGGCCTGGCCCTGCGCAAGCGTTTCTGCCGCACCTTCAACTTCGAATTGCAGGCTGCCGCCAGTGAAGACGCCATCGTGTTGTCGTTGTCCACCAGCCACAGTTTTGAGCTGGAGGACGTGTGGCGTTACCTGCACAGCAACAGCGCCGAGCACACGCTGATTCAAGCCGTCCTCGATGCGCCGCTGTTCGGCGTGCGCTGGCGCTGGAATGCCGGGGTGGCGCTGGCGTTGCCACGCTATTCCGGTGGGCGAAAAGTCCCGCCGCAGATCCAGCGGATGAAGAGTGAAGACCTGATCGCCAGCGTGTTTCCCGATCAGATCGCCTGTGTGGAAAACCTCGTCGGCGAGCGGGACATTCCCGACCATCCGCTGGTGGAACAAACCCTAGACGATTGCCTGCACGAAGCCATGGACAGCGAAGGCTGGCTCGCGCTGTTGCGGCGCATGGAGCGCGGCGAGGTCCGGCTGATCAGCCGCGACCTGCCGGCACCCTCGCCATTGGCGGCGGAGATTCTCAGCGCCCGCCCCTACACCTTTCTCGACGATGCGCCGCTGGAAGAACGCCGCACGCAAGCGGTGCTCAACCGCCGCTGGAGCGACCCGGAATCGACCGACGACCTCGGCGCGCTGGACGCCGAAGCGATTGCCGCCGTACGCGAAGAAGCCTGGCCTGCCCCCAATGGTATCGATGAAATGCACGAGGCATTGATGAGCCTGGCCTGCATCACCGAAGCCGAAGCCCAGGCCAACCCGAACTGGCTCGACTGGCTCAACACCCTGGCCGACAGCGGCCGCGCCTGCCGCCTCGACTCGTCGCTGTGGCTGGCACGGGAACGGTTGACCTGCCTGCGGGCGATTTATCCACAGGCCGATGTACTGCCGGCACTGGAGGCGCTGCCGGGATTTGATGAAGCCTGGGACGCGGACGATGCGGTGCTTGAAGTCATCCGCGCCCGGCTCAGCGCTTTTGGCCCGTTACCGTTGAAGGCGATTGCCGATCCGCTCGGCTTGCCCGGGACACAGGTTGCCCAGGCACTGGCGCAACTGGAACGCGAAGGTTATGTGCTGCGCGGCCGCTTCACGCCGGGCGCGACCGAAGAACAATGGTGCGAGCGTCATTTGCTGGCGCGTATTCATCGCTACACGGTCAAGCGCCTGCGCCGGGAAATCGAGCCGGTGGCGTTGCAGGATTTCATGCGGTTCCTGTTCGACTGGCAGCACTTATCCAGCGCCACTCAGGGCCAGGGCAGTGCGGTGTTGCCAACGATCATCGCGCAGTTCGAGGGCTACCCCGGCGCCGCATCGGCCTGGGACAGCGACCTGCTGCCAGCACGCCTCAAGGACTATGCGCCGAGCTGGCTGGATGACCTGTGCCGCAGCGGCAAACTGGTCTGGACCCGACTCACCGCGCGCAACAAAAGCGCCGGCACCGCGCTGCGCAGCACGCCGATTCTGCTACTGCCGCGCAATCGGGTCGGGCTCTGGAGCGACTTGACCGAGCAAACGCCGATCAGTGAACTGTCGCCGAAAACGCAAAAGGTCCATGCCGCACTCAGCCAGCATGGCGCGCTGTTTTTCGATGAGTTGATTCACGAGGCCCACCTGCTGCGCTCGGAGCTGGAAATTGCCTTGCAGGAACTGGTGGGCGCCGGACTGGTGAACGCCGACAGCTTCGCCGGACTGCGGGCACTGATCACGCCGGCCAGTAAACGCCAGAACCGCAGCAGCCGTCGCGGGCGCGGCGCGTTTGTCGGCGGTATGGACGATGCCGGGCGCTGGGCGCTGTTACGGCGCGGGGCTGTCGCGCCGGTTGTGGATAACAAGCAGCCGTCGGCCACGCCTGCCGAGACCCTGGAACACATCGCCATGACCCTGCTGCGTCGCTATGGCGTCGTTTTCTGGCGCCTGCTGGAACGCGAGGCCGATTGGTTGCCGAGCTGGCGCGAATTACTGCGCACCTTCCATCGACTGGAAGCGCGGGGCGAGATTCGCGGCGGACGCTTTGTCAGTGGCTTGGCGGGCGAGCAATTCGCCCTGCCCGAGGCGATTGCGCTGTTGCGCGAAGTCCGGCGCCGGCCCCATGACGGCAGCTTGATCGCGGTGTGCGGCGTCGATCCCTTGAACCTCGCCGGCACCCTGCTGCCCGGTCCCAAAGTACCGGCACTGGCAAGCAATCGGCTGGTGTACCGCGACGGTTTGCCGGCCGCGGCCGAGATCGCCGGCAAACCGCATTTCTGGCTGGAGCTGGATCAACAGGCCATGGCGGAAGTGCATGGCAAGCTGATCCGGCATTAGTGCTGCCTGGGCTGGCCTCATCGTCGGAACGCCGCCCGGAGCAAGCGCCCTCGCCACAGGGCTGCCGTTGTCGCGGCAATATTTGATCTGCACGCAAATATCAAATGCTCATCCCTGTATTTTTCCGCACACCCCAAACCTCGACACTGCGCTCCATCGAATCAACCCACCGGAGTTGCAGCCATGCCCATTGCCTTGCTCGCGCTGACCCTCAGCGCATTTGCCATCGGGACGACCGAATTCGTCATCGTTGGCCTGTTACCCACCATCGGCGCCGACCTGGGCGTCAGCCTGCCGTCCGCCGGCCTTCTGGTCAGCCTGTATGCGCTGGGCGTCGCGGTCGGCGCCCCCGTGCTGACGGCCCTCACCGGCAAAGTCCCGCGCAAAATGCTGCTGTTGTCGCTGATGGTGCTGTTCACCCTCGGCAACCTGCTGGCCTGGAAAGCGCCGAGCTACGAATCGCTGATCATTGCGCGGATCGTCACCGGCCTGGCCCACGGGGTGTTCTTTTCGATTGGTTCGACCATCGCGACCAGCCTTGTGTCCAAGGACAAAGCCGCCAGCGCGATCGCCATCATGTTCACCGGACTGACCGTGGCACTGGTCACTGGCGTGCCGTTGGGCACCTTCATCGGCCAGCATTTCGGCTGGCGTGAAACCTTTCTCGCCGTGTCCGCGCTGGGTGTGATCGCGTTCATCGGCAGCCTGCTGTACGTGCCGAAAAACATCGCCCACAGCAAACCTGCGTCGCTGTTGCAGCAATTGCAGGTGCTCAAGCAACCACGGTTGTTGCTGGTGTACGCCATGACGGCGGTCGGCTACGGCGGTTCGTTCATTGCGTTCACGTTCCTGGCACCGATCCTCCAGGACATTTCCGGCTTCAGCGCCAGCACCGTCAGCCTGGTGCTGCTGGTCTACGGCATCTCGGTGGCCGTGGGCAACATCTGGGGCGGCAAACTGGCGGACAAACGCGGTCCGATCAGCGCCCTGAAAATTATCTTCAGCCTGCTCGCCGCCGTGCTGTTCGTGCTGACTTTCACGGCCGGCAATCCATGGCTGGCGCTGGCCACCGTGCTGGTCTGGGGCGCCGTGGCGTTCGGCAATGTGCCGGGGTTGCAGGTGTACGTGGTGCGCCAGGCCGAACATCACACGCCACATGCGGTGGACGTGGCTTCCGGCCTGAACATCGCCGCGTTCAACCTCGGCATCGCCGGTGGCGCCTGGGGTGGTGGCCTGATCGTTGCGCATATGGGGCTGATACATACGGCGTGGATTGGCGGCCTGGTGGTACTGGTGGCACTGGCGCTGACGGCCTGGAGCGGTCGTCTTGACCGCTTGGGTCCGGTGTATGCCGAATCCTCGACACGTATCGTCGTCGGTCACTGACCCCCCTGTAGGAGCCAGCCTGCTGGCGATGGACCCAAGGGCACCGCGTTTATCCAGATCACACGCGTTATCGTTGACGACCATCGCCGGCAAGCCGGCTCCCACAAGAGACCATGCCCAGGCATAGGTCACGCAATACCTGTAGGAGCGAGCTTGCTGGCGATGGACCCAAGGGCACCGCGTTTATCCAGATCACACGCGTTATCGTTGACGACCATCGCCGGCAAGCCGGCTCCCACAAGAGACCATGCCCAGGCATAGGTCACGCAATACCTGTAGGAGCGAGCTTGCTGGCGATGGACCCAAGGGCACCGCGTTTATCCAGATCACACGCGTTATCGTTGACGACCATCGCCGGCAAGCCGGCTCCCACAAGAGACCATGCCCAGGCATAGGTCACGCAATACCTGTAGGAGCGAGCTTGCTGGCGATGGACCCAAGGGCACCGCGTTTATCCAGATCACACGCGTTATCGTTGACGACCATCGCCGGCAAGCCGGCTCCCACAAGAGACCATGCCCAGGCATAGGTCACGCAATACCTGTAGGAGCGAGCTTGCTGGCGATGGACCCAAGGGCACCGCGTTTATCCAGATCACACGCGTTATCGTTGACGACCATCGCCGGCAAGCCGGCTCCCACAAGAGACCATGCCCAGGCATAGGTCACGCAATACCTGTAGGAGCCAGCCTGCTGGCGATGGACCCAAGGGCGCCGCGTTTATCCAGATCACACGCGTTATCGTTGACGACCATCGCCGGCAAGCCGGCTCCCACAAGAGACCATGCCCTGGCATAGGTCACGCAATACCTGTAGGAGCCAGCCTGCTGGCGATGGACCCAAGGGCGCCGCGTTTATCCAGATCACACGCGTTATCGTTGACGACCATCGCCGGCAAGCCGGCTCCCACAAGAGACCATGCCCTGGCATAGGTCACGCAATACCTGTAGGAGCCAGCCTGCTGGCGATGGACCCAAGGGCGCCGCGTTTATCCAGATCACACGCGTTATCGTTGAAGACCATCGCCAGCAGGCTGGCTCCCACAACGGGCAGTGCCCTGGCTTAGGTCAAGCAATACCTGCCACCCGTAGTCCCGTCGAAACTTTCGCCATTGCCCCGCAGTCATCAAAAGACAGGGGCACTCGGACCGGAGGCGACATGGCGGCGATTCATATCGGCATTTCAGGTTGGCGCTACACACCTTGGCGAGGGGATTTCTACCCGAAGGGCCTGGCCCGGAAGCGCGAATTGCAATTCGCCTCGCGGGCCGTCAATAGCATCGAACTCAATGGATTTTTTTACGCCCTGCAACGGCCAGAGCGCTACGCCGAGTGGTACGTCGACACGCCGGCTGCCGAAGGAGTGCTGGCATGAGCATTACCGAGCCGGTTGGCGTCACCGACGAGCAAGCGACCATCGAGCCCCTGGTGCATCGCTTCACCGTACTGACGGTCAATACCCACAAAGGCTTCACCGCATTGAACCGGCGATTCATCCTGCCGGAATTGCGCGAAGCGGTGCGCAGTGTGTCTGCCGATGTGGTGTTTTTGCAGGAAGTCCACGGCACCCACGAACACCACCCCAAGCGCTATGACAATTGGCCGGCGATGCCGCAATACGAATTCCTCGCCGACAGCCTCTGGCCGCAGTTCGCCTATGGGCGCAACGCGGTCTACCCGGCGGGCGATCACGGTAATGCGCTGCTGTCGAAATTCCAGATCGTGCGCCATGACAATCTCGACGTGTCGATCAGCGGCCACGAGAATCGCGGCGTCCTGCATTGTGTGTTGCGCTTGCCCGGCGAAGGCCCGGAGGTGCATGCCATTTGCGTGCACCTGGGCCTGCGTGAAAGCCACCGCACTGAACAACTCAAGCTGTTGGCCCGTCGCCTGGAAGAACTGCCCGGTGACGCACCAGTAATCATCGCCGGTGATTTCAACGACTGGCGCCAGCGCGCCGATGCCTTGCTCAAGCCTTGCGGCTTGCGCGAAGTCTTCGCCGAACATCAGGGCAAACCGGCGCGCAGTTTTCCCGCGCGATGGCCGGCGCTGCGCCTGGACCGCATCTACGTACGCAATCTGAAAGCCGGTTGCCCGCAGGTGCTGACAAACCGACCCTGGTCACACCTTTCCGACCACGCACCGCTATCGGTGGAGATCGAGCTATGAGTGCTTCGCCGATGGATAAAACCACCGTGGACCCGGTTCCCGCGCCCCCGGTCAGCGAGCCGGCCGTGGTCGATGTCGAGTACCGCTGGCAGGGCAACAACCGGGTCGAGTTGCTGGAAAACGGCGAAGCCTATTTCCCCCGGGTGTTCGAGGCGATGCGTCAGGCCAAAAGCGAAATCCTCCTGGAAACCTTCATCGTCTTCGAGGACAAGGTCGGCGCAGAACTGCAGGACGTACTGATCGACGCGGCCCGGCGCGGCGTGCGTGTCACCGCCAGCCTCGACGGATTTGGCTGCGGAGAACTGAGCAGCGGTTACCTCGCCGCCCTCAGTGACGCCGGTGTGCATTTGCAAATGTTCGACCCGGCGCCCAAACGCCTGGGCATCCGCACCAACTGGTTTCGGCGCCTGCACCGCAAGATCGTGGTCGTCGACGGGACCTTCGCGTTCCTCGGCGGGATCAACTTTTCCGCCGACCATTTGGCCGACTTCGGCCCGGAGGCCAAGCAGGATTACTCGGTGGAAGTGCAAGGCCCGGCGGTGACCGACATCCATCACTTTGCCCTGCTGCAATGCGGGCGCCCGGTGCGCGCCAGGTACTGGTGGCAACGACGTCGCCAACGCCGCTCGGAGTTGGCGTTCAGCGATCACGATGGACAAGTGCGCCTGGTGTATCGCGACAACGGCGAGCATCGGACCGACATCGAGGAGGTTTACCGCCAGGTACTGCGTACCGCACAACGGCGCGTGGTGATCGCCAACGCGTACTTCTTTCCCGGCTATCGACTGCTGCGCGATATTCGCAATGCAGCCCGCCGGGGTGTCGAGGTGCGGCTGATTCTGCAAGGGCAGCCGGACATGCTGGTGGCCAAGCTCGCGGCGCGCATGACCTACGACTACCTGCTCAAGTCCGGTGTGAGGATTTACGAATATTGCAACCGTCCGCTGCACGGCAAAGTCGCGCTGGTGGACGAAGACTGGAGCACGGTCGGCTCCAGCAACCTCGACCCGTTGAGCCTGTCGATGAACCTGGAGGCCAATGTGTTGATCCGCGACCGTGGGTTCAACCGGCATCTGTTCGAACGCCTCGAAGATCTCAGCGACAACCATTGCAAGGTCATGTCGGTCGACAACGCCCCGCGCGGCCGCATCTGGCACATGACCGTGGGTTTTCTGGTCTTCCACTTCCTGCGGCATTTCCCGGCCTGGGCCGGTTGGTTGCCGGCACACAAACCCCGCCTCAAGGCCTTCACCGCGCCGCCCCGGAGCGAGCCATCATGAGTCGCACTGAAGCGCCCGCGATGCGCAACGCCGAACACCCGGCCAAGTCGCGCTGGAGCCGCTGGAAACGACCATTGACGCTGCTGTTTTTTCTGGCGCTGATCGTGCTGTTGACGATGTTCGCCCAGCGCATCGAATGGAACGAGGTGTTCGACACCCTGGCCGACTTCAAGGTGCGCACGCTGATCATCGCGTCCGGGCTGACCCTCACGAGCTTCCTGGTGTATGCCTGCTTCGACCTGATCGGCCGCACTTACATCCGCCAGGACCTCACGTGGAAACAGATCCTGCCCGTCGGGATCATCAGTTACGCCTTCAACCTCAACCTGAGCGCCTGGGTTGGCGGCATTGCCATGCGCTATCGGCTGTACTCACGACTCGGTGTGAGCAAAGCCAACATCGCGAAAATCCTCGGTCTGAGCCTGGCCACCAATTGGTTTGGCTACATGGTGATTGCCGGCGCAGTGTTCAGCAGTGGTCTGGTGCGCATGCCGCCCGGCTGGACACTCAGCAGCGGAGCGCTGCAAGGGGTGGGTGTGTTACTGCTGCTGGTGAGCGCGGGCTATCTGGCCGCCTGCCGGTACTCCACCCGCCGGGAATGGGCCATTCGCGGTGTGGAAATCAACTTGCCGTCGCTGCGCATGGCCATCCTGCAACTGGCCCTCGGGGCCTTGAACTGGTCGTTGATGGCGGCGGTGATTTTCACCCTGCTGCCGAGCAAACTGGACTATCCGCTGGTGCTTGGCGTGCTGCTGATCAGCGCCATCGCCGGGGTGATCACCCACATCCCGGCCGGCCTCGGTGTGCTGGAGGCGGTGTTCGTGGCACTGCTGCAACATGAGGTGTCGCGGGGCAGCCTGGTGGCGGGGCTGCTGGCCTACCGGGCGATCTACTTCCTGCTGCCGTTGTTGATCACACTGGTGATGTATCTGGTGGTGGAGGCCAAGGCCAAGGCATTGCGGATCTCGAGGAAGCCCAAGTGACTGATGCTGCCTGAAAGGCCGCCTTCGCGGGCAAGCCCGCTCCCACAGGGTCCCTGGTGTTCACAAATAATGTGTTCAACCAGGATCCATTGTGGGAGCGGGCTTGCCCGCGATGGCGTCCTTCGAAACACCCACTATCACCGGGACTGAATGATGCTCAGCCGCTCGCCCACCACCATTTCCGTGATCCAGTCCACGAGGATCGAGGTGTAGGCTTGCTGTGAAACGGGATCACTCAACGCATGGTCGGCACCGTCGATGATGCGGTGCGTCAGCGAATGGGTCTGCTGACAGGCCGCGCGATAACTCATGATGGTTGCGTGGGGCACGTAGTCGTCGCTCTCGGACTGCACCAGCAGCACATCCCCGGTAAATTGCGAACAGGCATGCAGCGCCCGGTTGCCATCGGCGCGCACCAGGGTGCTGCGATAATCGCGCAGATCGAGTTTGTCCAGATCGCGCTTGGGCGTGTGCCATTGATCGTCGCGGTACAGCGCCGGCACCCGCAGCGCCAGCCAGCGCACGGGGCGCAACGAAGTCAGGATCGCAGCCAGGTAACCGCCATAGCTGGTGCCGACCACGGCAATCGCCGAGGTATCGAGCGCCGGGTGCGCGAGCAGGCGATCGTAGGCCGCCAGCAGGTCGCGCAGGTTGTCTTCACGGGTCACCCGGGACAACGGGATGCCGGTGCCGCCGGTATGCCCGCGCAGGTCGAAGGTCAGGCACACGCAACCCAGGCCGGCAATGCCTTTGGCCCGTTCCAGGTCGCGCTCCTGACTACCGCCCCAGCCGTGCACGAACAACACGCCGGGGACCTTGGATTTGGGGCTGAGAAAAGTCCCGCTCATCTGTTCGTCGTCGATGTCGATTTGAATGCTTTCGCTTCTAGCCGTCATAGGATTTGACCGTTACGTACTTGAGGAGAAAATCACTGTCTTGCGCCGGTCCGCGATACACCTCGATGGCGTGCGCCGGCAAAGGTTGTTCAATGTAGGTTTCCACCGAAGACACACGAATCGCGCGCATATCCGGATCGTTGACGAAGCTCTGCAAGGCCGCCACTTCGGCACTGCTGGCCCCGCCCATGCGCCAGGATTGTTCGAGCACGCCGCTGCGTGGCTTGCCGTCGCTGGCCATGCCCTGGGCAATGTCGTAATTGCGACGCGACGCATAGAAACCGGGGTAGGCTTCATCCGCGGCGCTGTCGAACACTTGTGCCTGCTGGATGGCCAGCCGCACGTCATCGGGCAGGTCCAGCTTCAGTAAATCGTCGTATCCACCCTGCACCACCAACAGGTTGGAACCACCATAGACCTCTTCGCCGTGGGCGTCTTTGGTCAAATATTGATCACCACAATAACTCAGTACCTTGTCGCCGATGAAACTCTGACCAACGCTGTGGGTAATCACCTGGTCCAGGTCCTGCTCCAGCACCACGCCTTCGGTGAACAGGGTTTTGGCCTCGGGTCGGGCAAGCATTTCATCGAACTGGTCGAGGCACTTGATGACTTCCTGACCCCGCCCGGCGCACGCATGAATCGGCTTGAGGCGGATCGGGCCGGTGTATAGCAGGTGCTCCGCCGCCGGCCGCGCATCGTCGAAGGAAAACACGCTGAGACCATCCAGCACCACAGGGCGCACCCGTTGGGAAAACAACGGCGACCAGCCATGGGGAGCACGGGCCAGATGGTTGCACAAACCGTGACTGATGGCCTTGGTGCAGATGAAGTCATGCTCGACGTAACCGCCCCACAAATCCTCAGGCCCCTTGACGCCCAGTTGCCGGGCAGCGGCAGCACCGACCAGGGTTTGCGTCGGCAACAGGTAAAGTTCACGACCGAGATGCTGCGTCGGGTCGTAACTGCCGCCGTACTTGAGCCCGAGGATGTGCGCCAGCCAGCGGGCCAGCGCGCGATTGGTTTCGATTTCATGCAACGGCGCGTCGGAGCGCACCGAGTGGGCGACCACCAGTTTCTTGCGGCTTGTTGGGGTCATGCGTCCCCCTTCAATCGGCGCCAGATGAATGTAGCTGTTGGGGTGCAGAGATCAGGCCAATCGCGGCTGAAAAGAAACGTATTTCAAATCAGCCGGTTACGCGAAAGGTGGTGGCATCAGGCCTGTTTTATTCTGCACGACGACCTTTAACATTCCGGCATTTTGCACGACTCAAACCTTCCTCTTCCCACGGCTTTTAGCGGGTAACAACACTCGGCATCACGCCAAACCGGGTCCGGTAATCACTTGGCGCCAGCCCGGTGATCTTCTTGAAGGTCGAACGAAAGGCGCCCGGGTCCTGATACCCCACGGTCCAGGCAATGTGGTCGATGGTGCTGTTGGTGAATTCGAGCATTTCCCGCGCCTTGCCGACCCGCAGGTGCTGGCAGTACTCGGTGGGCTTGAGCCCGGTGGCGGCACGGAACCGGCGCAGGAAGGTGCGCTCCTCCAGCCCTGCCCGCTCGGCCATGGACGTCAACGACACGTCGGTGGCCCCGGTGCTTTGCAGCCAGTGTTGAACCTTGAGGATCGATGCATCGCCATGGCTGAGAATCGGCGCGAAGTTGCTGCCGCACTCGCTGGCGCTGTCACTGTGTTCAACCACCAGAAAGCGTGCGGTGCCGGTGGCGATGCTCGGCCCCAGCAAGCGATCCACCAGGCGCAGACCCAGCTCCGACCAAGCCATCAGCCCGGCGGTGGTGATCAGGTCGCCGTCATCGACGATGGGGGTATCAGCCTTGAGCTTGATTGCCGGGTAACGTTCGGCGAATGCCTTGGCCGAGGTCCAGTGGGTGGTGGCACTCCGGCCGTCGAGCAGACCGCTTTCGGCCAGCAGAATCGAGCCCACGCAGACACCACCGAGGGTTGCGCCGCTGGCATGTTGCTGGCGCATCCAGCGAATCAACGCCTGCGATGCCTGGCCTTCGCGGAACCCGGCAATCGACGGCGGAATCAATACCGCCACCAAGGCGCCGTCCACGCCAGGATGGCTGTCGTACACCCGCGCTGGCGCCTGCTCGCCATCCACCTGCCAATGACTGACCCGAAGCAGCGGCAACTGCACCGCCTGATGCTCGGCGGCGATCCGGTTGGCCACCCCGAACAGGTCCGTCAACCCATGCACCGCCGCCATTTGCGCGCCGGGATAGATCAACACGCCCAGTTCGGCGATCGCCCTTTGTGCATCCATTGTCAGTTTTCCCCCTTCTATTGTCGGTGCGGCCAATCCCCGGATGGCGTGCCTGGGCCAATACTTGATGCCACATTCAACCCGTACTTCAAGGAAACAGTCATGGCCAAGCAAGCACTCATCCTAGTCGATATCCAAAACGACTACTTCCCCCAAGGCAAGTGGCCACTGGTCGGCGCCGATGCCGCGGCGGACAACGCTGTACGTCTGCTCAACGCCTTCCGTGATGCTGGCGATTCGGTGGTGCACATTCGCCACGAATTCACGTCCGAAGAAGCACCGTTTTTCACCCCTGGCTCCGAAGGCGCGAAGCTGCACCCCAAAGTCCTCAACCGTACCGATGAGCCGGTGGTACTCAAGCACTTCGTCAACTCGTTCCGCGAAACCGAACTGCAGTCGATCCTCGACGAACAGGGCATCAAGGAACTGGTGGTGGTCGGCAGCATGAGCCACATGTGCATCGATGGCATCACCCGTGCCGCAGCGGATTTTGGTTACACCGTGACAGTGATCCACGACGCCTGTGCGACCCGTGACCTGGAATTCAACGGCGTGACAGTCCCGGCTGCCCACGTTCATGCGGCCTTCATGTCAGCCTTGGGTTTTGCCTACGCCAAGGTGATAGCCACCGACGAGTTCCTGTCTGCGAGCCAGGGCTAGGACCGGAGCTTGCCGCGCCCGGTAGCGAATTGATCAATCCATTGCCCACAAAAAAAGGCCCGACGCTGTGAGCGCCGGGCCTTTGTGTTCAGAGCGGGTGAAGCGGCTTATCAGAACGGAATATCGTCATCAAAGCTGTCGAAATCCGGAGCCGGTTGCGGCGCGGCTTGTTGCGGTGCCGGGCGCTGTGGCTGCTGTTGCGGGGCAGGACGTGGTGCCTGCTGGCGCGGAGCGGATTGCTGGTAGTTGTTACCGCCGCCCTGGCCTTGCTGGTCGCCCTGTGGACGGCCGCCCAGCAGTTGCATGGTGCCTTGCATGTCGACGACGATTTCGGTGGTGTAACGCTTGATGCCGTCTTTTTCCCACTCGCGGGTCTGCAGCTTGCCTTCGATGTACACCTGCGAACCTTTACGCAGGTACTCGCCAGCGATCTCTGCAACTTTGCCGAACATCGACACACGGTGCCATTCGGTCTTTTCGACTTTCTGACCGGTTTGCTTGTCAGTCCACTGCTCGCTGGTCGCCAGACTCAGGTTGGTCACGGCGTTACCGTTTGGCAGGTAGCGAACTTCAGGATCCTGGCCGCAAGTGCCGACCAATATGACTTTGTTAACCCCACGGGCCATTACGTTCTCCTAGGCTACGCACGCTGCCTCGGCCGGGCTGTTCACCAGGCGCTCAAGGGTGGTGCGATCCAATAGTTCGGTGTCCAATTTGATGTAAATGGCCGCTTCATCAGCGACGATCACTGCATCTGTTACCCCTACGACCGCCTTCAGGCGCTCAACCAGACCCGCTTCGCGGATCGCCTCGGGCGACAACGGCAAGCGCAGGCTCGTGACGTAGGGTGGTTCGCGCATGGTAACAGCAAAGGCCAGCCAGAGGGCAGCCAGACCGGCGCATCCCAGGAACACAACCGACAAACCGCCATGCTGGAACAACCAGCCGCCGAGAATGCCGCCCAGTGCCGAACCCAGGAACTGGCTGGTGGAATACACCCCCATGGCCGTGCCCTTGCCGCCGGCCGGTGAAACCTTGCTGATCAGCGACGGCAACGAAGCTTCCAGCAGATTGAACGCAGTGAAGAACACCACCGTCCCGATCACCAGAGCCCGCAAGCTGTCGCCGAACTGCCAGAAGAATAGCTCAGTGAGCATCAGCGTCACGACGGCACCGAGCAAAACTCGTTTCATTTTGCGTTTTTTCTCGCCGTAGATAATGAACGGAATCATGGCGAAGAAGGAAATCAGCAGCGCGGTCAGGTACACCCACCAGTGCTGCTCTTTAGGCAGCCCGGCTTTTTCGACCAGGGCCAAGGGCAACGCAACGAAACTCGACATCAACATCGCGTGCAACACAAAGATGCCCAGGTCCAGGCGCAGCAGGTCCGGGTGCTTGAGCGTCGGAATCAGCGCCTGGCGTGCGACACCGGACTCACGATGCTGCAACGGCCCGGTGGCACGCGGCACCATGAACATCACGATCACAATGCCGAACAGCGCCATGCCACCGGTGGCAAGGAACAATCCGCTCAGGCCGAAAGCGCGCGTCAGCAACGGTCCGACCACCATGGCGACGGCAAACGACAGGCCAATCGTCATGCCGATCATGGCCATGGCCTTGGTCCGATGCTGCTCGCGGGTCAGGTCTGACAACAATGCCATGACTGCGGCGGAAATCGCCCCGGCCCCCTGGAGGATACGTCCGGCGATCACGCCCCAGATCGAATCGGCGTTGGCGGCCAGCAGACTGCCCAGCGCAAAGATAATCAAACCGAGATAAATGACCGGGCGGCGACCGATGCGGTCGGAAATGAAACCGAAAGGAATCTGGAAAATCGCCTGGGTCAGGCCGTAAGCGCCAATCGCCAGCCCGATAAGGGCCGGGGTCGCTCCCGCCAGGTCCATCCCATAGGTCGCCAATACCGGCAACACCATGAACATGCCAAGCATACGGAAGGCGAACACCAGGGCCAGACCACTCGCCGCGCGGGTCTCGCTGCCACTCATGCGTTCGCTGTGGGGATCGTGCATGGAAAAACCTCATGTGAACCGGCGGCGATTCTACCAGTCCCATCGATTGGCGGGGTATATCGCGACGCTTTGACGCGCTCAGCTGACAGACTCTTCATGTAAGCCAATACTCCCGTCATTTGATAGTGTGCATCCATCCAGTATTTGGCCGTATACTCTTACGTTTTCGACGCCCGCCAAGCGAGGCCACTTTGGACAAGATCCTGATTCGTGGGGCTCGAACCCACAACCTGAAGAATATCGACCTGACCCTGCCAAGGGACAAGCTGATCGTCATCACCGGCCTGTCCGGCTCCGGCAAGTCATCCCTGGCTTTCGATACGCTCTACGCCGAAGGCCAGCGCCGCTACGTCGAATCATTGTCGGCCTACGCCCGCCAGTTCCTGTCGATGATGGAAAAGCCCGATGTCGACACCATCGAAGGCCTGTCGCCGGCCATTTCCATCGAACAGAAGTCGACCTCGCACAACCCGCGCTCGACGGTCGGCACCATCACCGAAATCTACGACTACCTGCGCCTGCTTTATGCCCGCGTAGGTATTCCGCGCTGCCCGGATCACGACATCCCGCTTGAGGCTCAGACCGTCAGCCAGATGGTCGACCTGGTTCTGGCGCAACCGGAGGGCAGCAAGCTCATGCTGCTGGCCCCGGTCATTCGCGAGCGCAAGGGCGAGCACCTTTCGGTGTTCGAAGAGCTGCGTGCCCAGGGCTTCGTGCGCGCCAGGATCAACGGCAAGCTGTATGAGCTGGATGAAGCGCCCAAGCTCGACAAACAAAAGAAGCATTCCATCGATGTGGTGGTCGACCGCTTCAAGGTCCGCGCCGACCTGCAGCAACGTCTGGCCGAATCCTTCGAGACTGCGCTGAAGCTGGCAGACGGCATCGCCCTGGTGGCACCGATGGACGACGAACCGGGTGAAGAGATGATTTTCTCCGCACGCTTCGCCTGCCCGATTTGCGGTCACGCCATCAGCGAACTCGAACCCAAGCTGTTCTCTTTCAACAACCCGGCCGGCGCCTGCCCGACATGTGATGGCCTGGGTGTGAAGCAGTTTTTCGACATCAAGCGACTGGTCAATGGCGAGCTGACCCTGGCCGAAGGCGCAATTCGCGGCTGGGATCGACGCAACGTCTATTACTTCCAGATGCTCGGCTCGCTGGCCTCGCACTACAAGTTCAGCCTCGAAGTGCCGTTCAACGAATTGCCCGGCGATCAGCAGAAATTCATCCTGCACGGCAGTGGCTCGCAAAACGTCGACTTCAAGTACCTGAACGACCGTGGCGACATCGTCAAGCGTTCGCACCCGTTCGAAGGCATCGTGCCGAACCTGGAACGCCGCTACCGCGAAACCGAATCGGCTTCGGTGCGCGAAGAGCTGGCCAAGTTCTTAAGCACCCAGGCCTGCCCGGACTGCCGCGGCACCCGTCTGCGGCGTGAGGCGCGGCATGTATGGGTCGGCGAGAAAACCTTGCCGGCGGTGACCAACCTGCCCATCGGCGATGCCTGCGATTACTTCGGCGAGCTCAAGCTCACCGGACGTCGTGGGGAAATCGCCGACAAGATCCTCAAGGAAATCCGCGAGCGCCTGCAGTTCCTGGTCAACGTCGGTCTGGATTACCTGTCGCTGGATCGCAGCGCCGACACCCTGTCCGGTGGTGAGGCCCAGCGTATTCGCCTGGCCAGTCAGATCGGCGCCGGCCTGGTTGGTGTCCTGTACATCCTCGACGAGCCGTCGATTGGCTTGCACCAACGCGACAACGACCGGTTGCTTGGCACGCTCAAGCATCTGCGGGATATCGGCAACACGGTGATCGTGGTCGAGCACGACGAAGATGCGATTCGCCTGGCTGACTACGTGGTGGATATCGGCCCGGGCGCCGGGGTTCATGGCGGACATATCGTCGCCGAAGGCACGCCGGCCGAGGTGATGGCTCACCCTGACTCGCTGACGGGCAAGTACCTGTCGGGTCGGGTGAAGATCGAAGTACCGGCCAAACGCACGCCGCGCAACAAGAAGCTGTCGCTATCGCTCAAGGGCGCTCGCGGCAACAATTTGCGCAACGTCGACCTCGAGATCCCGATCGGGCTGCTGACCTGTGTGACCGGTGTATCCGGCTCAGGCAAATCGACCCTGATCAACAACACGCTGTTTCCCCTGAGCGCCACGGCACTCAACGGTGCAACCACGCTGGAAGCCGCCGCTCACGACAGCATCAAGGGTCTGGAGCACCTGGACAAGGTCGTCGATATCGACCAGAGCCCGATTGGTCGTACGCCGCGTTCCAACCCGGCGACCTACACCGGGTTGTTCACGCCGATTCGCGAACTGTTCGCCGGCGTGCCGGAGTCCCGCTCCCGTGGTTACGGGCCGGGGCGCTTCTCCTTCAACGTGAAGGGCGGACGCTGCGAGGCCTGCCAGGGCGATGGCCTGATCAAGGTGGAAATGCACTTCCTGCCGGACATCTACGTTCCTTGTGACGTGTGCAAGAGCAAGCGCTACAACCGCGAAACCCTGGAGATCAAGTACAAGGGCAAGAGCATCCACGAAACCCTCGAGATGACCATCGAGGAAGCGCGGGAGTTCTTCGACGCCGTACCGGCACTGGCGCGCAAGCTGCAGACGCTGATGGATGTCGGCCTGTCGTACATCAAACTGGGGCAATCCGCGACCACGCTGTCCGGTGGCGAAGCACAGCGGGTGAAACTGTCCCGCGAGCTATCCAAGCGGGACACAGGCAAGACCCTGTACATCCTCGACGAGCCGACCACGGGCCTGCACTTTGCAGATATCCAGCAACTGCTCGACGTGTTGCACAGACTGCGCGACCACGGCAACACGGTCGTAGTGATCGAGCACAACCTGGACGTGATCAAGACCGCTGACTGGTTGGTGGACCTGGGGCCGGAAGGCGGCTCCAAGGGCGGGCAAATCATTGCCGTCGGTACACCGGAGGAAGTGGCGCAGATGAAACAGTCTCATACCGGCTTCTACCTGAAACCGCTACTGGAACGCGATCGGGCCTGAGTCCAGGCCAGTAAAAAGCCCCTGTCACTTCATCAGTGACAGGGGCTTTTTGATATCCGCCGCAATCAGGTGTGCGATTGCAGGTAGTTCTCGAGACCGATCAACTTGATCAGACCCAACTGCTTTTCCAGCCAGTAGGTGTGATCTTCTTCGGTGTCATTGAGCTGAATACGCAAGATTTCGCGACTGACGTAGTCCTTGTGCTGCTCGCAGAGCTCGATACCTTTGCACAGTGCTGCGCGAACCTTGTACTCAAGGCGCAGATCCGCCTCGAGCATCTCAGGCACTGTAGTGCCCACATCGAGATCGTCCGGACGCATACGTGGCGTGCCTTCCAGCATCAGTATCCGCCGCATCAACGCATCGGCGTGACCGGCTTCTTCTTCCATTTCGTGATTGATTCGTTCGTAGAGCTTGGTGAATCCCCAGTCCTCATACATCCGCGAATGGACGAAATATTGATCACGCGCGGCCAATTCGCCGGTCAGCAACGTGTTGAGGTAATCGATAACGTCTGGGTGGCCTTGCATCGCCCTACATCTCCCTGCTTGAAAGTCTGTAGTTTGAACCAAGCTGCCTGGCAGGTCACTCGATTCAAGCAATAAAAGCGAAGATATTCTGAGAAAAGCAGCTTAATTAACGCAAAAACCGCCCAATCAAGGGCGGTTCTGCTTCTCATTTAGACTTCGTTAAGCTGTACGTCGAGCAGTTTCGCGATTGCTTCTCCATACGCCGGATCAGCCTTGTAGAAATGCTGCAATTGGCGGTCAACCACATCACTGGATACACCCCCCATCGCACCGGCAATGTTACCGACCAACAACGCTTTCTGCTCATCGCTCATCAGGCGAAACAGCGCGCCGGCATGACTGTAGTAATCGGTATCCTTGCGGTGATCGTAGCGATCGGCCGAACCGCTTAACGCGAGCGCCGGCTCAGCGTAACGAGGTGCTTGTTTAGGCGATTCGACATAACTGTTCGGTTCGTAGTTGGGTGCTGCACCGCCATTGGTGCCAAACGCCATCGATCCATCGCGCTGATAGCTGTTAACCGGGCTACGCGGAGCGTTAACCGGCAATTGTTGGTGATTGGTGCCAACACGGTAGCGGTGAGCATCGGCATAAGCGAAAACGCGTCCCTGTAGCATCCGGTCTGGCGACAGCCCAACTCCCGGTACCATATTGCTTGGGCCAAACGCTGCTTGTTCGACTTCCGCGAAATAGTTGAGCGGGTTGCGATTGAGCTCCAACTCGCCGACCTCAATCAACGGAAACTCTTTCTGCGACCAGGTCTTGGTCACGTCGAACGGGTTCTCATAATGCGCGGCAGCTTGTGCTTCGGTCATGATCTGGATGCACACACGCCATTTCGGGAAGTCGCCACGCTCGATGGCGCTGAACAGATCACGCTGGGCGTAATCCGGATCAGTACCCGCGAGGCGCGCAGCTTCTGCCGGCGCCAGGTTCTTGATCCCTTGTCGGGTCTTGTAGTGCCACTTGACCCAATGGCGTTCGCCATTGGCATTGATCAAGCTGTACGTGTGACTGCCGAAGCCGTGCATGTGACGATAGCCATCAGGAATGCCACGATCGGAAAACAGGATCGTGACCTGGTGCAGCGCTTCAGGAGAGTGGGACCAGAAGTCCCACATCGCCTGCGCGCTTTTGAGATTGCTTTGCGGCAGCCGCTTTTGCGTATGGATAAAGTCCGGAAATTTGAGCGGATCGCGGATGAAGAACACTGGCGTGTTGTTGCCAACAATGTCCCAATTTCCTTCCTCGGTGTAGAACTTCAACGCGAAGCCGCGTGGATCGCGCTCGGTATCCGCCGAACCGCGCTCACCGCCAACGGTGGAAAACCGCAAAAAGGTCGGCGTTTGTTTACCCACTGTTTCAAACAGCTTGGCGCTGGTGAGCTGAGTAATGTCGCGAGTCACGGTAAACGTACCGTACGCACCTGAACCTTTGGCGTGTACACGTCGTTCAGGGATGTTTTCCCGGTTGAAATGGGCGAGTTTCTCGATCAGGTGGAAATCGTCGAGCAGCAGCGGGCCCCGAGGGCCGGCGGAACGGGAATTCTGATTATCGGCGACAGGAGCGCCACTGGCGGTGGTCAGTGTTTTATTTTGGCTCATGCGAACTCTTCCTTTGTCAGTCTTGAACTGCCGGGGAATCGGCTTGGCGGGAAGTATTGATCATCATCGTGACCGCCACAAATTCATTAACTTGCGGAGATCGATAGAAAATTACTAATGATCAACCCACACTTATAGTGCCGACCAGGAAGGCTTGAAGCTTGTACGTAGAGCGCATTTCTTACAGGCACAAAAAACCGGGCACTGGGCCCGGTTCCTTGTTTCAGACTGACGTCTTACTCAGCGGATACAGCTTCACCGCCGACAGCACGATCAACCAACTCGACGTACGCCATAGGCGCGTTGTCGCCAGCGCGGAAACCGCACTTGAGGATGCGCAGGTAGCCACCCTCACGGGTAGCGTAACGCTTGCCCAGGTCGTTGAAGAGCTTACCAACGATAGCTTTCGAACGAGTACGGTCGAAAGCCAGACGACGGTTAGCCAGGCTGTCTGTCTTGGCCAGAGTGATCAGCGGCTCAGCAACGCGACGCAGTTCTTTGGCTTTTGGCAGAGTAGTTTTGATCAGCTCGTGCTCGAACAGCGACACCGCCATGTTCTGGAACATGGCCTTGCGGTGCGAGCTGGTGCGGCTGAGGTGACGACCACTTTTACGATGACGCATGGTTCATTCCTTACCAAACACTACGTTCGGTGATTACGACGATCAGGCAGTCGCCTTGTCGTCCTTCTTAAGACTTGCAGGCGGCCAGTTGTCGAGGCGCATGCCGAGGGACAGACCGCGGGAGGCCAGAACGTCCTTGATTTCAGTCAAGGATTTCTTGCCCAGGTTCGGAGTCTTCAACAGCTCTACTTCGGTACGCTGAATCAGGTCACCGATGTAGTAGATGTTTTCCGCCTTAAGGCAGTTGGCCGAACGTACAGTCAGTTCCAGATCGTCAACCGGGCGAAGCAGGATCGGATCGATCTCGTCTTCTTGCTCGATTACCACTGGTTCGCTGTCACCTTTGAGGTCGACGAACGCAGCCAACTGCTGTTGCAGGATGGTTGCAGCGCGGCGGATAGCCTCTTCAGGATCCAGAGTACCGTTGGTTTCCAGATCAATAACCAGCTTGTCCAGGTTAGTACGCTGTTCGACACGGGCGTTTTCCACCACGTATGCGATACGGCGAACCGGGCTGAACGAAGAGTCAAGCTGCAAGCGACCGATGCTGCGGCTTTCGTCTTCATCGCTCTGACGCGAGTCTGCCGGTTCATAACCACGACCACGAGCTACGACGAGCTTCATGTTCAGGGCGCCGTTAGACGCCAGGTTAGCGATTACGTGATCGGGGTTAACGATCTCGACATCATGATCCAGCTGAATATCGGCAGCGGTAACCACCCCCGAACCCTTCTTCGACAAGGTCAGCGTAACTTCGTCACGGCCGTGCAGCTTGATAGCCAGACCTTTAAGGTTCAACAGGATTTCAATTACGTCTTCCTGTACACCTTCGATGGCGCTGTACTCGTGGAGCACACCGTCAATCTCGGCCTCGACTACTGCACAGCCGGGCATTGAGGACAACAGGATGCGGCGCAGCGCGTTGCCCAGGGTGTGGCCAAAGCCACGCTCGAGAGGCTCGAGAGTGATCTTGGCGCGGGTTGGACTGACAACCTGCACATCAATGTGGCGGGGTGTCAGGAACTCATTTACCGAAATCTGCATGGATGCACCTATTTTCTAGCCCTTACTTGGAGTAGAGCTCGACAATCAGGCTTTCGTTGATGTCGGCGGACAGATCACTGCGAGCTGGAACGTTCTTGAAAACGCCCGACTTCTTCTCAGTGTCTACTTCTACCCATTCTACGCGGCCACGTTGGGCACACAGATCGAGAGCTTGGACAATGCGAAGTTGATTTTTTGCTTTCTCGCGAACAGCAACCACGTCACCAGCACGAACCTGGTAGGACGGTACGTTAACGGTCTGACCGTTTACGCTGATCGACTTGTGCGATACCAGCTGGCGAGATTCGGCACGAGTCGAACCAAAGCCCATACGGTATACAACGTTGTCCAGACGGCATTCGAGCAGTTGCAACAGGTTTTCGCCAGTTGCGCCTTTCTTGCCAGCAGCTTCTTTGTAGTAGCCGCTGAATTGACGCTCGAGAACGCCGTAGATACGACGGACCTTCTGCTTTTCACGCAGTTGGGTGCCGTAATCGGACTGGCGACCGCGGCGTTGGCCGTGGATACCAGGTGCTGCTTCAATGTTGCACTTCGATTCGATCGCGCGCACGCCGCTCTTCAGGAAGAGATCGGTGCCTTCGCGACGAGCGAGTTTGCATTTTGGACCAATGTAACGAGCCATTCTTTACAATCTCCTGGATTACACGCGGCGCTTCTTCGGCGGACGGCACCCGTTGTGCGGGATTGGCGTCACGTCGGTGATGCTGGCGATCTTGTAGCCACAGCCGTTCAAAGCGCGGACTGCGGATTCACGACCTGGACCTGGACCTTTGACGTTTACGTCGAGGTTTTTCAGGCCGTATTCCAGCGCAGCTTGACCAGCACGTTCAGCAGCTACTTGAGCAGCAAACGGGGTGGACTTGCGGGAACCGCGGAAACCCGAACCACCGGAGGTAGCCCAGGAAAGAGCGTTACCTTGACGGTCGGTAATGGTCACGATGGTGTTGTTAAAAGATGCATGGATGTGGGCGATGCCATCAACCACTGTCTTTTTAACTTTTTTACGAGGACGAGCAGCAGGTTTTGCCATGATTAATTTCCTGTCGATTCGCTGGGGCGATTACTTGCGGATCGGCTTACGCGGACCTTTACGGGTACGCGCGTTGGTCTTGGTACGCTGACCGCGTACTGGCAGACCACGACGATGACGCAGACCGCGATAGCAACCGAGGTCCATCAAGCGCTTGATTTTCATGTTGATTTCGCGACGCAGGTCACCTTCAGTGGTGAACTTCGCCACTTCGCCACGCAGCTGTTCAATTTGCTCGTCGCTCAGATCCTTGATCTTTGCTGCTGGGTTTACCCCAGTATCTGCACAAATTTTCTGTGCAGTAGTGCGACCAACACCATAGATGTAGGTCAGCGAGATAACAGTATGCTTGTTATCTGGAATGTTAACGCCTGCAATACGGGCCATTCAGTGGGACTCCAATTGACAGCTACCTACGCCCCGGAAGCCAAGAAATAGGGCGCGAGATAATATCGCTGTAATAACAAATAATCAACCCGGCAGCGCACTAGCTGCCGGGCTTGAAGCACAATCACACTCAGCCTTGGCGCTGTTTGTGACGCGGTTCCGCGCTGCAAATTACTCGAACAACACCTTCGCGGCGAATAATCTTGCAGTTACGGCACAGCTTTTTCACCGATGCACGAACTTTCATCACCAACTCCTCGAACCTTATGGGTACTCAGCGCAACATGCCGCTGCCGTAACCCTTCAGGTTGGCTTTCTTCATCAGGGATTCGTACTGGTGCGAAACGAGGTGCGATTGTACTTGGGACATGAAGTCCATCACAACCACGACCACGATCAGCAACGAGGTCCCGCCAAGGTAGAACGGAACGTTGGCTGCAACCACCAGGAACTGGGGCAACAGGCAGACGGCCGTCATGTAAAGAGCACCGAACATGGTCAAGCGAGTCAGAACGCCATCAATGTAGCGCGCAGACTGCTCACCTGGACGGATGCCCGGAATAAAGGCACCGGACTTCTTCAGGTTTTCCGCTACGTCTTTCGGATTGAACATCAACGCCGTATAGAAGAAGCAGAAGAAAATAATCCCTGCACTAAACAGCAGAATATTCAACGGCTGACCAGGAGCGATCGACTGCGAGATGTCCTGCAACCAGCCCATACCTTCAGACTGACCGAACCAGGCACCCAACGAAGCCGGGAACAGCAATATGCTGCTCGCGAAAATAGCCGGAATAACACCGGCCATGTTCACCTTCAGCGGCAAGTGGCTGGTCTGCGCAGCGAAGACCTTGCGACCCTGCTGACGCTTGGCGTAGTGAACAGCAATACGACGCTGGCCACGCTCAATGAACACCACGAAACCGATAATCGCTACTGCCAGCAAACCGATGGCAACCAGGGCGAAGATGTTGATATCACCCTGACGTGCAGACTCGAAAGACTGCCCGATCGCTCTCGGAAGACCGGCGACGATACCCGAAAAAATCAACATCGAGATACCGTTGCCAACACCACGCTCAGTAATCTGCTCACCCAGCCACATCATGAACATCGCACCAGCCACAAAAGTGGATACCGCGACGAAATGGAAGCCAAAGTCACCAGTGAACGCTACGCCCTGCCCCGCCAGACCAATGGACATGCCAATGGCCTGAACGAGAGCGAGGACGACAGTGCCGTAGCGGGTGTACTGGCTGATCTTGCGACGGCCAGCTTCACCTTCCTTCTTCAACTGCTCCAGCTGCGGGCTGACGGCGGTCATCAGCTGCATGATGATCGATGCCGAAATGTACGGCATGATCCCCAATGCAAAGATGCTCATCCGTTCCAGCGCGCCGCCGGAAAACATGTTGAACAAGCTAAGAATGGTCCCCTCATTCTGTCGAAACAGGTCCGCGAGTCGGTCCGGGTTGATACCTGGAACCGGGATGTGTGCGCCTATTCGGTAGACGATAATCGCCAGGAACAGAAAACGCAGACGAGCCCAGAGTTCAGACATACCGCCTTTGCCGAGCGCAGAGAGAGCACCTTGCTTAGCCATTTATTCCTCGAACTTGCCGCCAGCTGCTTCGATAGCCGCACGCGCACCTTTGGTGGCGCCGATTCCCTTGCCGATAGTGACAGCGCGAGTCACTTCACCGGACAGCATGATTTTCACACGCTGTACGTTGACGTTGATCACGTTGGCATCTTTCAGGGACTGCACGGTGACGATGTCGCCTTCCACTTTAGCCAGCTCGGACAGACGCACTTCTGCGCGATCCATGGCTTTCAGGGAAACGAAACCGAACTTCGGCAGGCGACGATGCAGCGGCTGTTGACCGCCTTCAAAGCCTGGAGCAATGGTGCCACCGGAGCGGGAAGTCTGACCTTTGTGACCACGGCCACCAGTCTTACCCAAACCACTACCGATACCACGGCCCGGACGATGCTTTTCGCGACGGGAACCCGGCGCTGGACTCAGATCATTGAGCTTCATCGATTAACCCTCGACACGCAGCATGTAGTAAGCCTTGTTGATCATCCCGCGATTCTCGGGAGTATCCTGGACTTCTACAGTGTGACCGATGCGACGCAGACCCAGACCCTTAACGCACAGTTTGTGGTTAGGGATGCGGCCGGTCATGCTTTTGATCAGCGTAACTTTAACGGTAGCCATGATCAGAAGATCTCCTTGACGCTTTTGCCACGCTTGGCGGCAATGGATTCAGGAGACTGCATAGCCTTCAAACCTTTGAAAGTGGCGTGAACCACGTTTACCGGGTTAGTCGAGCCGTAGCACTTGGCCAGAACGTTCTGAACGCCAGCAACTTCGAGAACGGCACGCATAGCGCCGCCAGCGATGATACCGGTACCTTCAGAAGCAGGCTGCATGTACACCTTCGAAGCGCCGTGAGCGGACTTCATTGCGTACTGCAGAGTGGTGCCGTTCAGATCAACCTGGATCATGTTGCGGCGAGCAGCTTCCATTGCCTTCTGGATCGCAGCAGGCACTTCACGCGACTTGCCACGGCCGAAGCCAACGCGCCCTTTACCATCACCAACCACGGTCAACGCGGTGAAAGTGAAGATACGGCCGCCTTTAACGGTTTTGGCTACGCGGTTAACTTGAACCAGCTTCTCAATGTAGCCTTCGTCGCGCTTTTGGTCGTTATTTGACATAACTTAGAACTCCAGCCCAGCTTCACGAGCAGCATCAGCCAACGCTTTAACGCGGCCATGGTACTTGAAGCCAGAGCGGTCGAAAGCCACCTGCGAGACGCCAGCGGCCTTAGCACGCGTAGCGACCAGCTGGCCAACCTTAGTGGCCGCGTCGATGTTGCCAGTGGCGCCATCACGCAGTTCTTTATCCAAAGTCGAGGCGCTTGCCAGGACTTTGTTGCCGTCGGCCGAAATGACCTGGGCGTAAATGTGCTGCGAAGAGCGGAACACGCAGAGACGCACGACTTCGAGTTCGTGCATTTTCAGGCGTGCTTTGCGAGCGCGACGCAGTCGAGTAACTTTTTTGTCGGTCATTTGCTATGCCCTACTTCTTCTTGGCTTCTTTACGACGGACGACTTCGTCCGCGTAGCGCACACCTTTGCCTTTGTATGGCTCTGGTGGACGGAAGTCGCGGATCTCGGCGGCCACTTGACCTACCAGCTGCTTGTCGATGCCCTTGATCAGGATATCGGTCTGGCTAGGAGTCTCAGCGGTGATGCCTTCCGGCAGTTCGTAATCCACTGGATGCGAGAAGCCAAGAGCCAGGTTCAGCACTGTGCCTTTTGCTTGCGCTTTGTAACCAACACCGACCAGCTGGAGCTTGCGCTCGAAGCCTTGGCTTACGCCTTGGACCATGTTGTTTACCAACGCACGAGTGGTACCAGCCATTGCGCGAGTTTGTTGATCGCCATTGCGAGCAGCGAAACGCAGCTCACCAGCTTCTTCAACAATCTCAACGGACGAATGGATGTTCAGTTCGAGAGTGCCCTTGGCACCCTTCACCGAAAGCTGTTGACCTGCGAATTTTACTTCGACACCGGCTGGCAGCTTAACGGGGTTCTTAGCGACGCGAGACATGCTTATCCCCCCTTAGAACACAGTGCAAAGAACTTCGCCGCCGACACCGGCAGCGCGCGCAGCACGATCAGTCATCACACCCTTGTTGGTGGAGACGATAGACACACCGAGACCGCCACGAACTTTTGGCAGATCATCGACGGACTTGTACTGACGCAGGCCTGGACGGCTAACGCGCTTCACTTCTTCGATAACCGGACGGCCTTCGAAGTATTTCAGCTCGATGGACAGCAGTGGCTTTGTTTCGCTGCTGATCTGATAACCCGCAATGTAACCTTCGTCCTTCAGGACTTTGGCAACAGCTACCTTCAACGTGGAAGATGGCATGCTTACGACGGACTTTTCAGCCATCTGGGCATTACGGATACGAGTTAGCATGTCCGCTAACGGGTCCTGCATACTCATGGGCTAGACGCTCCTAATACAAAAAAATTAGCCTTGCGGCTATTACGTGTCGCCGAGAATCTCCGAGCGTAGAAAACACGGGCTCAGGCGAGCCGGGTATTCTAGACACACCCCAGAAATGAATCAAGCCCCAAAAGGGGCTTGATTCAGATTCAAGGCCACCAGTGGTCAGGATCTTGCGATTCCGACCACCGAGACTTTGACAGTACTTACCAGCTAGCTTTAACCAGACCTGGTACGTCACCACGCATTGCCGCTTCACGCAGTTTGTTACGGCCGAGGCCGAACTTGCGGTAAACGCCGTGCGGACGACCGGTCAGGCGGCAGCGGTTACGCATGCGCGAAGCGCTTGCGTCACGTGGCTGCTTCTGCAGGGCCACTGTAGCTTCCCAACGCGCTTCTGGACTTGCGTTCAGATCAACGATGATAGCTTTCAGTGCTGCACGCTTCTTGGCGTACTTGGCAACCGTGAGCTGACGCTTCAGCTCGCGGTTTTTCATGCTCATCTTGGCCATGGTCCTACTCCAATCAGTTGCGGAACGGGAATTTGAACGCACGCAGCAGAGCGCGGCCTTCATCATCGTTCTTGGCAGTGGTGGTCAGGGTGATGTCCAGACCGCGGAGAGCATCGATCTTGTCGTAGTCGATTTCCGGGAAGATGATCTGCTCTTTCACGCCCATGCTGTAGTTGCCACGACCATCGAAGGACTTGGCATTCAGGCCGCGGAAGTCGCGAACCCGAGGCAGGGAGATCGACAGCAGACGATCCAGGAACTCGTACATACGCTCACGGCGCAGGGTCACTTTGACGCCGATCGGCCAACCTTCACGGACTTTAAAGCCAGCGATGGATTTGCGAGCGTAGGTCACAACGACTTTCTGGCCGGTGATCTTTTCCAGGTCAGCAACAGCGTGCTCGATGACTTTTTTGTCGCCGATCGCTTCGCCCAGACCCATGTTCAGGGTGATTTTGGTAACGCGCGGAACTTCCATCACGTTCGAAAGCTTAAGTTCTTCCTTAAGTTTCGGAGCGATTTCCTTCCGGTAAATCTCTTTTAGTCGTGCCATGGTCTTCTACCTAGCAGTGTTCAAGCATCAACCGCTTTTTGGGTCGACTTGAAGACACGAATTTTCTTACCGTCTTCTACTTTGAAACCAACGCGGTCAGCCTTGTTGGTTTCGCCGTTGAAGATGGCGACGTTGGAAGCGTGCAGTGGCGCTTCTTTCTCGACGATACCGCCCTGTACGCCCGACATCGGGTTAGGCTTGGTATGACGCTTGACCAGGTTCAGACCACCAACAACCAGACGGTTGTCAGCAAGAACCTTCAGCACCTTACCGCGCTTACCTTTGTCTTTGCCGGCGATCACGATGATCTCGTCGTCACGACGAATCTTTTGCATGTCGGATCTCCTTACAGCACTTCTGGGGCGAGCGAGACGATCTTCATGAACTTCTCAGTACGAAGTTCACGGGTCACTGGCCCAAAGATACGGGTGCCGATTGGCTCTTGCTTGTTGTTCAGAAGAACAGCAGCGTTGCCATCAAAGCGGATAATGGAGCCATCAGCACGACGTACGCCGTGACGAGTGCGGACTACAACAGCAGTCATCACTTGGCCTTTTTTCACCTTACCGCGAGGAATTGCTTCCTTCACGGTAACTTTGATGATGTCACCGATACCAGCGTAACGACGATGGGAGCCACCCAGCACCTTGATGCACATAACGCGGCGAGCGCCGCTGTTATCGGCCACATCGAGCATGGATTGAGTCTGAATCATATAATTTCTCCGACCCCTAGTCCTTAGACTTCCACAGCGCGTTCGAGAACATCAACCAGCGCCCAAGACTTGGTCTTGGCCAAAGGACGAGTTTCACGAATAGTGACTTTGTCGCCGATGTGGCACTGATTGGTTTCGTCGTGCGCGTGCAGCTTAGTCGAACGCTTAACGTATTTACCGTAGATCGGGTGCTTTACGCGACGCTCGATCAGAACGGTGATGGTTTTGTCCATCTTGTCGCTGACAACACGGCCAGTCAGCGTACGGACAGTTTTTTCGGCTTCAGCCATGATTACTTACCTGCCTGCTGGTTGAGCACAGTCTTCACGCGAGCGATGTCACGCTTAACTTGCGAGAGCAGATGAGACTGCCCCAACTGGCCAGTTGCTTTCTGCATACGCAGATTGAACTGGTCGCGCAGCAAGCCGAGCAGTTGCTCGTTCAGCTGCTGTGCGGATTTTTCACGAAGTTCATTCGCTTTCATCACATCACCGTCCGTTTAACAAAGGAGGTGGCGAGCGGCAGCTTTGCAGCAGCCAGGGCGAAAGCCTCACGCGCCAGCTCTTCAGAAACACCCTCGATTTCATACAGGACTTTGCCTGGCTGAATCTGGGCAACCCAGTATTCGACGTTACCCTTACCTTTACCCATCCGAACTTCGAGTGGTTTTTTGGAAATAGGCTTGTCCGGGAATACACGGATCCAGATCTTGCCGCCACGTTTTACGTGACGGGTCAGAGCACGACGCGCTGACTCGATCTGACGAGCGGTGAGACGACCACGAGCAACAGACTTCAGCGCGAACTCGCCGAAGCTGACTTTGCTACCGCGCAATGCCAGGCCACGGTTGTGACCAGTCATTTGCTTGCGGAACTTCGTACGCTTTGGTTGCAACATTTGGCGTACCCCTTACTTAGCAGCTTTTTTACGAGGCGCTGGTGCTTGTGGTTTCAGTTCTTCTTGGCGACCACCAATTACTTCGCCTTTGAAGATCCAAACCTTTACACCGATCACACCGTAGGTGGTGTGAGCTTCGTAGTTGGCATAGTCGATGTCGGCACGCAGGGTGTGCAGTGGCACACGACCTTCGCGATACCATTCAGTACGTGCGATTTCAGCACCGCCGAGACGACCGCTCACTTGGATTTTGATGCCCTTGGCACCAATGCGCATTGCGTTCTGTACAGCGCGCTTCATAGCGCGACGGAACATAACGCGACGCTCCAGCTGCTGAGCTACGCTCTGCGCAACCAGCATACCGTCGAGCTCCGGCTTGCGGATCTCTTCGATATTGATGTGCACAGGCACACCCATTTGCTTGGTCAGGTCCTGACGCAGTTTCTCAACATCTTCACCTTTCTTCCCGATAACGATACCTGGGCGAGCGGTGTGAATGGTGATACGTGCAGTTTGGGCCGGACGATGGATATCGATACGGCTTACGGACGCGCTTTTTAGTTTGTCTTGGAGATACTCACGCACCTTCAGATCAGCGAACAAGTAGTCCGCATAAGTCCGACCGTCTGCGTACCAGACGGAGGTGTGCTCCTTGACGATTCCCAGGCGAATGCCAATGGGATGTACTTTCTGACCCATCTCTTCGACTCCGTTACTTGTCAGCAACCTTGACAGTGATATGGCAAGACCGCTTGACGATGCGATCAGCACGGCCTTTGGCACGTGGCATGATGCGCTTCAGCGAACGCCCTTCGTTAACGAAAACGGTGCTGACTTTCAGGTCATCAACGTCTGCGCCTTCGTTATGCTCGGCGTTGGCTACGGCCGACTCCAGCACTTTCTTCATGATCTCGGCGGCTTTCTTACTGCTGAAAGCCAACAGGTTGAGCGCTTCGCCCACCTTCTTCCCGCGGATCTGGTCGGCGACCAAGCGGGCTTTCTGGGCGGAGATTCGAGCGCCCGACAACTTAGCGGCTACTTCCATTTCCTAACCCCTTAACGCTTGGCTTTCTTGTCTGCCACGTGCCCACGATAAGTGCGGGTACCGGCGAACTCGCCCAGTTTGTGGCCGACCATGTCTTCGTTAACGAGAACTGGGACGTGTTGACGACCGTTGTGTACTGCGATGGTCAGACCGACCATTTGTGGCAGGATCATCGAACGACGCGACCAGGTTTTAACTGGTTTGCGATCGTTCTTTTCCGCCGCCACTTCGATCTTCTTCAGTAGGTGAAGATCGATAAAAGGACCTTTTTTCAGAGAACGTGGCACTGTCGTATCCCTCTATTTACTTGCGACGACGGACGATCATTTTGTCGGTACGCTTATTACCACGAGTCTTCGCGCCCTTAGTCGGGAAGCCCCATGGCGATACCGGATGACGACCACCAGAGGTACGACCTTCACCACCACCATGTGGGTGGTCAACCGGGTTCATGGCAACACCACGAACGGTTGGGCGAACGCCACGCCAGCGTTTGGCACCAGCTTTACCCAGCGAACGCAGGCTGTGCTCGGAGTTCGAGACTTCACCCAGGGTCGCGCGGCATTCAGCCAGCACTTTACGCATCTCACCAGAACGCAGACGCAGGGTCACGTAGACACCTTCACGAGCGATCAGCTGAGCCGAAGCACCAGCGGAGCGAGCGATCTGTGCGCCTTTACCTGGCTTCAATTCGATGCCGTGTACGGTGCTACCAACTGGAATGTTACGCAGTTGCAGAGCGTTGCCCGGCTTGATCGGTGCCAGAGCACCTGCGATCAGCTGGTCGCCAGCGCTCACGCCTTTAGGGGCGATGATGTAGCGACGCTCGCCATCTGCGTACAGCAGCAGAGCGATGTGAGCAGTACGGTTTGGATCGTATTCGATACGCTCGACAGTGGCAGCGATGCCATCTTTGTCGTTGCGACGGAAGTCGACCAGACGATAATGCTGCTTATGACCACCACCGATGTGACGAGTGGTAATACGGCCATTGTTGTTACGACCACCAGACTTCGACTTCTTCTCGAGCAGCGGTGCGTGAGGAGCGCCTTTATGCAGCTCCTGGTTGACCACCTTGACCACAAAACGGCGGCCAGGGGAAGTCGGTTTGCATTTAACGATTGCCATGATGCACCCCTTCCTTACTCAGCACTGCTGCTGAAATCGAGATCTTGGCCTGGCTGAAGGGAGATAACCGCCTTCTTCCAGTCATTACGCTTGCCCAGACCGCGAGCAGTGCGCTTGCTCTTACCCAGAACATTCAGGGTAGTAACACGCTCTACTTTCACGCTGAACAGGCTTTCGACGGCCTTCTTGATTTCCAGCTTGGTTGCATCAGTAGCAACCTTGAAAACGAACTGGCCTTTCTTGTCTGCCAGAACCGTAGCCTTCTCGGAAACGTGCGGGCCAAGCAGAACTTTAAATACGCGTTCCTGGTTCATCCCAGCAGCTCCTCGAATTTCTTCACGGCCGACACGGTGATCAACACCTTGTCGTATGCGATCAGACTAACTGGATCGGAACCTTGCACGTCACGTACATCTACGTGCGGCAGGTTACGAGCAGCCAGGTACAGGTTCTGATCAACAGCGTCCGACACGATCAAAACATCGGTCAGGCTCATGTTGTTCAGCTTGCCCAGCAGGTCTTTGGTTTTCGGCGTTTCAACAGCGAAATCCTGAACCACGACCAGACGATCAGTACGCACCAGCTCAGCAAGGATGGAACGCATTGCTGCGCGATACATCTTCTTGTTCAGCTTCTGGGAGTGATCCTGAGGACGAGCTGCGAAAGTGGTACCGCCGCCACGCCAGATTGGGCTACGGATAGTACCGGCACGAGCACGGCCAGTACCTTTCTGACGCCATGGGCGCTTACCGCCACCAGAAACGTCGGAACGGGTCTTTTGCTGCTTGCTACCTTGACGGCCGCCAGCCATGTAGGCCACGACTGCTTGGTGAACCAGCGTCTCGTTGAATTCGCCGCCAAATGTCAGTTCGGAAACTTCGATCGCTTGAGCGTCATTTACATTTAATTGCATGTCAGCTTCCCCTTAACCGCGAGCCTTGGCTGCTGGACGTACAACCAAGTTGCCGCCAGTAGCGCCAGGAACAGCGCCCTTGACCAACAACAGATTGCGTTCAGCGTCCACGCGCACTACTTCGAGGGACTGCACGGTCACGCGCTCAGCGCCCATATGACCGGACATTTTTTTGCCCTTGAATACACGACCAGGAGTCTGGCACTGGCCGATAGAGCCTGGAACGCGGTGGGATACGGAGTTACCGTGGGTGTTATCTTGCCCGCGGAAGTTCCAACGCTTGATCGTACCCTGGAAGCCTTTACCCTTGGACTGACCGGTTACATCAACCAGTTGACCAGCGGCGAAGATTTCAGCGTTGATCAGATCGCCGGCCTGGTACTCGCCTTCTTCAAGACGGAATTCCATTACGGTACGACCAGCGGCAACGTTCGCTTTAGCGAAGTGGCCAGCCTGAGCTGCTGTTACACGCGAAGCACGACGCTCGCCGACAGTGACTTGCACTGCACGATAGCCATCGGTCTCTTCAGTTTTGAACTGGGTGACGCGATTCGGCTCGATCTCAATGACCGTGACCGGAATGGAGACACCTTCTTCGGTGAAAATACGGGTCATACCGCATTTACGACCGACTACACCAATAGTCATGTTGTAAACCTCATGAGTGTACGGGGCTTTCACCCGCTATGGCCGCCCATTTCAGAGCGTTACACGACTAAGACCGAGTCTTAGCCGAGGCTGATCTGCACTTCCACACCGGCCGCAAGATCAAGCTTCATAAGTGCATCAACGGTTTTATCCGTTGGCTGGACGATGTCCAGAACGCGCTTATGAGTACGGATCTCGTACTGGTCACGCGCGTCTTTGTTGACGTGCGGGGAGACCAGAACGGTGAACCGCTCTTTACGGGTAGGCAGTGGAATTGGACCACGCACTTGAGCACCAGTACGTTTCGCGGTTTCCACGATTTCCTGGGTGGATTGGTCGATCAGGCGATGGTCGAAAGCCTTCAACCTGATACGGATTTGCTGATTTTGCATTGGATTTCAGACTCCGGCTGCTATTCCCACCGGGCGCAATACGCCCGTTAAAAGGAGGCGCAATTCTATAGACGCCCCCGATAGGTGTCAACCCAATAAAAAAAGCCCCCGCTGAGCGGGGGCCTTTTCAAAGCATCAAAGCTAACTCAAAAGGAGCTTACTCGATGATTTTAGCTACAACGCCAGCACCAACGGTACGGCCGCCTTCACGGATAGCGAAGCGCAGACCGTCTTCCATTGCGATGGTTTTGATCAGGGTAACAGTCATTTGAATGTTATCGCCTGGCATTACCATTTCAACGCCTTCTGGCAGCTCGCAGTTACCAGTCACGTCAGTAGTACGGAAGTAGAACTGTGGACGGTAGCCTTTGAAGAACGGAGTGTGACGACCGCCTTCTTCTTTGCTCAGAACGTAAACTTCTGCGGTGAACTTGGTGTGCGGCTTAACCGAACCTGGCTTAACCAGAACCTGACCACGCTCAACGTCGTCACGCTTGGTACCACGCAGCAGAACGCCGCAGTTCTCGCCAGCACGACCTTCGTCGAGCAGCTTGCGGAACATCTCAACACCGGTGCAGGTGGTGGTGGTGGTGTCACGCAGACCAACGATTTCCAGTGCATCTTGAACGCGAACGATACCGCGCTCGATACGACCAGTCACAACAGTACCACGACCCGAGATCGAGAATACGTCTTCGATTGGCATCAGGAATGGCTTGTCGATAGCACGCTCTGGTTCTGGGATGTAGCTGTCCAGAGTCTCTACGAGGCGCTTAACGGCAGTGGTGCCCATCTCGTTGTCGTCCAGACCTTCCAGAGCCATACGAGCCGAACCGATGATGATCGGAGTGTCGTCGCCAGGGAAGTCGTAGGTGGACAGCAGGTCGCGAACTTCCATCTCAACCAGTTCCAGCAGCTCAGCGTCGTCTACCAGGTCAGCCTTGTTCAGGAAAACCACGATGTACGGAACGCCTACCTGACGGGACAGCAGGATGTGCTCACGAGTTTGCGGCATCGGACCATCAGCGGCCGAGCAAACCAGGATCGCGCCGTCCATCTGGGCAGCACCAGTGATCATGTTCTTCACATAGTCAGCGTGACCTGGGCAGTCAACGTGAGCGTAGTGACGAATGCTCGAGTTGTACTCTACGTGCGCGGTGTTGATGGTGATACCACGAGCTTTTTCTTCTGGTGCGCTGTCGATCTTGTCGAAGTCAACACGAGCCGAACCGAAAACTTCGGAGCAGACGCGAGTCAGAGCAGCGGTCAGAGTGGTTTTACCGTGGTCAACGTGGCCGATGGTGCCAACGTTTACGTGCGGTAGGGAACGATCAAATTTTTCTTTAGCCACGACAATTAACTCCTTGCCTAAAGGACTGAATCAGCCTTGTTTTTTGGTAACGGTTTCGACGATGTGCGACGGAGCCGTATTGTATTTTTTGAATTCCATAGAGTAGCTTGCGCGACCCTGGGACATCGAACGAACGTCAGTCGCATAACCGAACATCTCGCCCAACGGAACTTCAGCACGGATAACCTTACCGGAAACCGTATCTTCCATACCCAGAATCATGCCGCGACGACGGTTAAGGTCGCCCATCACGTCACCCATATAGTCTTCAGGCGTAACAACCTCTACCGCCATGATCGGCTCGAGCAACTCACCACCACCCTTCTGGGCCAGTTGCTTGGTCGCCATGGAAGCAGCCACCTTAAACGCCATCTCGTTCGAGTCGACGTCGTGGTAAGAACCATCAAACACGGTAGCCTTCAGGCCGATCAGCGGATAGCCGGCAACAACACCGTTCTTCATCTGCTCTTCGATACCCTTCTGGATAGCCGGGATGTATTCCTTAGGAACCACACCACCCACTACTTCGTTCAGGAATTGCAGACCTTCCTGACCTTCGTCAGCAGGTGCAAAACGGATCCAGCAATGACCGAACTGGCCACGACCGCCGGACTGACGAACGAACTTGCCTTCGATTTCGCAGCTCTTCGTGATGCGCTCACGATAGGAAACCTGAGGCTTACCGATGTTGGCTTCGACATTGAACTCACGGCGCATCCGGTCAACCAGGATGTCCAGGTGCAGCTCGCCCATGCCAGAGATGATCGTCTGACCAGTCTCTTCATCAGTTTTGACGCGGAAAGACGGGTCTTCCTGAGCAAGCTTGCCCAGAGCGATACCCATTTTTTCCTGGTCATCCTTGGTTTTAGGCTCAACGGCAACCGAAATAACCGGCTCCGGGAAGTCCATACGAACCAGAATGATTGGCTTGTCAGCGTTGCACAAAGTCTCACCGGTGGTGACGTCCTTCATGCCGATCAAGGCCGCGATGTCACCAGCGCGTACTTCCTTGATTTCTTCGCGAGCGTTTGCGTGCATTTGCACCATACGACCCACACGCTCTTTCTTGCCTTTAACCGAGTTGATCACGCCGTCGCCGGAGGCCAACACGCCCGAGTAAACACGGACAAAGGTCAAGGTACCCACGAATGGGTCGGTAGCGATTTTGAACGCCAGAGCCGAGAACGGCTCGTTGTCGTCTGCATGACGCTCCATCTGCTTTTCCTCGTCATCCGGGTCAGTACCCTTGATGGCAGGAATGTCAGTTGGCGCAGGCAGGTAGTCGATAACGGCGTCGAGAACCAGGGGAACGCCCTTGTTCTTGAAGGAAGAACCGCAAACAGCCAGAACGATCTCACCAGCGATGGTACGCTGACGCAGAGCGGCCTTGATTTCCTCGATGGAGAGCTCTTCGCCTTCGAGGTACTTGTTCATCAGCTCTTCGCTGGCTTCGGCCGCAGCCTCAACCATGTTGCTGCGCCACTCTTCAGCCAGCTCCTGCAGTTCAGCAGGGATAGCTTCGCGACGTGGAGTCATGCCCTTGTCAGCATCGTTCCAGTAAACCGCTTCCATGGTCATCAGATCGATCTGACCCTGGAAGTTGTCTTCGGAACCGATAGCCAACTGGATCGGCACCGGAGTGTGACCCAGACGCTGCTTGATCTGAGCGATCACGCGCAGGAAGTTCGCACCGGCACGGTCCATCTTGTTCACGTAAACGATACGTGGAACACCGTACTTGTTGGCTTGACGCCATACGGTTTCGGACTGAGGCTCAACGCCGGAAGTACCACAGAACACAACGACCGCGCCGTCGAGTACACGCAGGGAACGTTCAACTTCAATGGTGAAGTCTACGTGACCCGGGGTGTCAATGACGTTGAAGCGGTATTGGTCTTTGTGCTGCTTAGCAGAACCCTGCCAGAAGGCGGTAATAGCAGCAGAAGTAATGGTAATACCACGCTCCTGCTCCTGCACCATCCAGTCTGTGGTCGCGGCGCCGTCATGCACCTCGCCCATCTTGTGACTTTTGCCAGTGTAAAAAAGGACGCGCTCGGTGGTGGTGGTTTTACCAGCATCCACGTGAGCAACGATACCAATGTTACGGTAGCGATTAATCGGTGTAGTACGAGCCATAAAGCCCTCGCAAAATTAGTGACGCTAAAATTAGAAGCGGTAGTGCGAGAAAGCTTTGTTAGCTTCAGCCATACGGTGCACGTCTTCACGCTTCTTAACTGCAGCACCTTTACCTTCGGCAGCGTCCAGCAGTTCGCCAGCCAAACGCAGAGCCATAGACTTCTCGCCGCGCTTACGGGCGAAGTCTACCAACCAGCGCATTGCCAGAGCGTTACGACGGGACGGACGAACTTCAACCGGAACCTGGTAAGTGGCACCGCCTACACGGCGCGACTTTACTTCGACCAGCGGAGCGATGGCGTCGAGAGCTTTCTCGAAGATTTCCAGGGGGTCGCTGTTCTTGCGTTCTTTAACCTTTTCCAGCGCGCCATAAACGATACGCTCGGCAACGGCTTTCTTACCGCTTTCCATCACGTGGTTCATGAACTTGGCCAGGATTTGGCTTCCGTATTTTGGATCGTCAAGCACTTCGCGCTTGGCTGCTACGCGTCTTCTTGGCATGGATAAGCCCTCAAACGGTCTTCAGGTTCGCTCGGAATCGGTGCCCTTGACGGGACGCCTCCGACCTTACTCTTATCGACTCAGAAAAATAGAAATCAGTTTTTTGCAGCAAGCGACTACTACTTCGGACGCTTGGTACCGTACTTCGAACGACCCTGGTTACGACCTTTAACGCCGGAAGTATCCAAAGAACCGCGTACGGTGTGGTAACGAACACCTGGCAAGTCTTTTACACGACCGCCGCGGATCAGTACCACGCTGTGCTCTTGCAGGTTGTGGCCTTCACCGCCGATGTACGAGGAAACCTCGAAACCGTTGGTCAGACGCACACGGCATACTTTACGCAGTGCCGAGTTAGGTTTTTTCGGCGTAGTGGTGTACACACGGGTGCACACGCCACGACGTTGCGGGCAGTTCTGCAGCGCAGGCACGTCGGATTTCTCGACGATACGCTTACGCGGCTGACGTACCAGCTGGTTGATAGTTGCCATCTACTAGCTCCACTGTTGTCTTGCGACGCTATTGTCTTGCAAGAAAAGCAAAATGGCAGGAACGAGTTCCCGCCAAATTTAGGGGTACAAGAGTCTAAAGAGGATCTTGTCCCCAGTCAAGGCAAGGCCCCGACCTCCCCGCTCATCCAACCTCGACAATTTGTCTCGATTCGATGAACGGAGTGACCAGGGCCTTACGCTCATTTACCGCAGAACTCAGTTACCGCTCGAGTTCAGCGCTTCGGTCAGTGCAGCTTCCACTTCACTGGCGCTTACGCGCAACGGTTTGTCTGCATCACGGCGACGCTTGCGCTCGCTGTGATAAGCCAGACCGGTACCAGCCGGGATCAGACGACCCACGACCACGTTTTCTTTCAGGCCGCGCAGGTAATCGCGCTTGCCGGTTACCGCCGCTTCGGTCAGTACGCGAGTGGTTTCCTGGAAGGAAGCCGCCGAGATGAACGATTCGGTGGACAACGACGCCTTGGTGATACCCAGCAGAACGCGAGTGAACTTGGAGACAAACTTGTCTTCCGCGCTCAGGCGCTCGTTCTCTACCAGTACGTGAGTCAGCTCCATCTGGTCGCCCTTGATGAAACTGGAATCGCCGGATTCAGCGATCTCAACTTTACGCAGCATCTGACGCAGGATGGTCTCGATGTGCTTGTCGTTGATCTTCACGCCTTGCAGACGGTAAACGTCCTGGATCTCGTTAACGATGTACTTGGCGAGCGCACTTACACCCAGCAGACGCAGGATATCGTGTGGATCGCTCGGACCGTCGGAGATAACTTCGCCGCGGTTCACTTGTTCGCCTTCGAAGACGTTCAGGTGACGCCACTTCGGAATCAGCTCTTCATACGGATCGCTACCGTCGTTCGGGGTGATAACCAGACGGCGCTTGCCTTTGGTCTCTTTACCGAACGCGATGGTGCCGCTGACTTCAGCCAGAATCGACGCTTCTTTCGGACGACGAGCTTCGAACAAGTCGGCAACACGCGGCAGACCACCGGTGATGTCACGGGTCTTCGAAGTTTCTTGCGGAATACGAGCGATAACATCACCGATCGCAATCTTCGCACCGTCCGCTACACCGACCAGGGCGTTGGCTGGCAGGAAGTACTGAGCGATAACGTCAGTGCCTGGCAGCAACAGATCCTTGCCGTTGTCATCGACCATCTTCACGGCTGGACGGATGTCTTTACCGGCAGCTGGACGATCTTTGGCGTCGAGTACTTCAATGTTGGTCATACCGGTCAATTCGTCAGTCTGACGCTTGATCGTGATGCCTTCTTCCATGCCCACGTAGGTCACGGTACCTTTCATTTCGGTAACGATCGGGTGAGTGTGCGGATCCCACTTGGCCACGATTGCGCCAGCGTCGACCTTGTCACCTTCTTTAACCGAAATCACGGCACCGTATGGCAGCTTGTAACGCTCACGCTCACGACCGAAGTCATCAGCGATAGCCAGCTCGCCAGAACGGGACACAGCAACCAGGTGGCCATCCACTCGCTCAACGTGTTTCAGGTTGTGCAGACGGACGGTACCGCCATTCTTCACCTGAACGCTGTCGGCTGCGGAGGTCCGGCTTGCCGCACCACCGATGTGGAACGTACGCATCGTCAGCTGGGTTCCCGGCTCACCGATGGACTGGGCAGCGATAACGCCAACCGCTTCACCGATGTTCACCTGGTGACCACGAGCCAGGTCACGGCCGTAGCACTTGGCGCAAATGCCATAACGGGTTTCGCAACTGATCGGCGAACGCACGATCACTTCGTCGATGCTGTTCAGCTCGATGAACTCGACCCACTTCTCGTCTACCAGGGTGCCGGCAGGAACGATGACGTCCTCGGTACCTGGCTTGAATACGTCACGGGCGATAACACGACCCAATACGCGCTCACCCAATGGCTCTACAACGTCACCGCCTTCAATGTGCGGAGTCATTACCAGGCCATGTTCGGTGCCGCAATCGATCTCGGTTACAACCAGATCTTGCGCTACGTCTACCAGACGACGAGTCAGGTAACCGGAGTTAGCTGTTTTCAACGCGGTATCCGCAAGACCCTTACGAGCACCGTGAGTGGAGATGAAGTACTGGAGTACGCTCAAACCTTCACGGAAGTTCGCAGTAATCGGCGTTTCGATGATGGAGCCGTCCGGCTTGGCCATCAGGCCACGCATACCGGCGAGCTGACGGATCTGCGCAGCAGAACCCCGTGCGCCCGAGTCGGCCATCATGTACATCGAGTTGAAGGATTCCTGGTCGACTTCGACGCCATGACGGTCGATGACTTTCTCTTTCGAGAGGTTGGCCATCATCGCCTTGGAAACTTCGTCGTTCGCCTTGGACCAGAGGTCGATCACTTTGTTGTACTTCTCGCCCTGGGTTACCAGGCCGGAGGCGTACTGACTTTCGATCTCTTTCACTTCGTCGGTGGCTGCACCGATGATGCGGGCTTTTTCATCCGGGATAACGAAGTCGTTAACACCGATGGAAACGCCGGAAATGGTCGAGTAGGCAAAACCGGTGTACATCAACTGGTCAGCGAAGATCACGGTCTCTTTCAGACCAACCACGCGGTAGCACTGGTTGATCAGCTTGGAGATCGCCTTTTTCTTCATCGGCAGGTTGACGACGTCGTACGACAGACCTTTTGGCACAACCTGGAACAACAGCGCACGGCCGACAGTGGTGTCGACGATACGGGTGTTGGTCACGCTGCCGCCGTCACGGTCGTTGACGGTTTCGTTGATCCGCACTTTGACCTTGGCGTGCAGAGCGGCTTCGCCGGCACGGAACACACGGTCAACTTCCTGCAGATCCGCGAACACACGACCTTCGCCCTTGGCGTTGATCGCTTCACGAGTCATGTAGTACAGACCCAATACAACGTCCTGCGACGGAACGATGATTGGCTCACCGTTGGCTGGCGACAGAATGTTGTTGGTCGACATCATCAACGCACGCGCTTCCAACTGGGCTTCCAGTGTCAGCGGTACGTGCACGGCCATTTGGTCGCCGTCGAAGTCGGCGTTGTACGCGGCGCAGACCAGAGGGTGCAGCTGGATAGCCTTGCCTTCGATCAGTACCGGTTCAAACGCCTGGATACCCAGACGGTGAAGGGTCGGCGCACGGTTGAGAAGCACTGGGTGTTCGCGAATCACTTCAGCGAGAACGTCCCAAACCTCTGGCAGCTCGCGCTCGACCATCTTCTTGGCGGCTTTGATGGTGGTCGCGAGACCACGCATTTCCAGCTTGCCGAAAATGAACGGCTTGAACAGCTCGAGAGCCATCTTCTTCGGCAGACCGCACTGGTGCAGACGCAGGGTCGGACCTACGGTAATTACCGAACGACCCGAGTAGTCAACACGCTTACCGAGCAAGTTCTGACGGAAACGACCTTGCTTACCCTTGATCATGTCAGCCAGGGATTTCAGAGGACGCTTGTTGGAACCAGTAATGGCGCGGCCACGACGACCGTTGTCGAGCAATGCGTCGACGGCTTCCTGCAACATACGTTTTTCGTTGCGCACGATGATGTCCGGAGCGGACAGATCCAGCAGGCGCTTCAAACGGTTGTTACGGTTGATCACTCGACGATACAGATCGTTGAGGTCGGAAGTCGCGAAACGACCGCCATCCAGCGGGACCAGTGGACGCAGATCTGGCGGCAGAACCGGCAGAACGGTCAGCACCATCCACTCTGGCAGGTTGCCGGAACCCTGGAAGGCTTCCATCAACTTCAGACGCTTGGACAGCTTCTTGATCTTGGTTTCGGAGTTGGTTTGCGGAATTTCTTCACGCAGGCGACCAATCTCGTGCTCCAGGTCGATAGCGTGCAGCAGTTCACGGACAGCTTCGGCACCCATGCGGGCATCGAAATCGTCGCCGAACTCTTCCAGCGCTTCGAAGTACTGCTCGTCGTTGAGCAGCTGACCTTTTTCAAGGGTGGTCATGCCTGGATCGATAACGACGTAGCTCTCGAAGTAGAGAACGCGCTCGATATCACGCAGGGTCATGTCCATCAGCAAGCCGATACGGGACGGCAGCGACTTCAGGAACCAGATGTGGGCAACCGGCGAAGCCAGTTCGATGTGCGCCATGCGCTCACGACGAACTTTTGCCAGCGCGACTTCAACGCCGCACTTCTCGCAGATCACACCACGGTGTTTCAAGCGCTTGTACTTACCGCACAGGCACTCGTAATCCTTTACCGGGCCAAAGATTTTGGCGCAGAACAGACCGTCACGCTCAGGTTTGAACGTACGGTAGTTGATGGTTTCCGGCTTTTTAACTTCACCGAACGACCACGAACGGATCATCTCAGGCGATGCCAATCCGATACGGATGGCGTCGAACTCTTCGACTTGACCCTGGTTTTTCAGCAAATTCAGTAGGTCTTTCAAGGCCTTTCCTCCTGGCGGAGCAGAGAGCGGGCAATCCAGCCCCGCTCTCGATTCGCGTCACGTGTTATTCGGTTTCCAGATCGATATCGATGCCGAGGGAACGAATTTCCTTGATCAACACGTTGAAGGACTCGGGCATGCCCGGCTCCATACGGTGATCGCCGTCCACGATGTTTTTGTACATCTTGGTCCGGCCGTTCACATCGTCCGACTTCACTGTGAGCATTTCTTGCAGAGTGTATGCGGCACCGTATGCTTCCAGTGCCCAGACCTCCATCTCCCCGAAACGCTGACCACCGAACTGCGCCTTACCACCCAGCGGTTGCTGGGTAACCAGGCTGTACGAACCGGTAGAACGAGCGTGCATCTTGTCGTCTACCAAGTGGTTCAGCTTCAGCATGTACATGTAGCCAACGGTAACCGGGCGCTCGAACTTGTTGCCGGTACGGCCATCGGTCAGCTGCATCTGGCCGCTTTCTGGCAGGTCTGCCAGTTTCAGCATGGCCTTGATCTCGCTTTCCTTGGCACCGTCGAACACCGGAGTGGCCATCGGTACGCCGCCGCGCAGGTTTTGAGCCAGATCCAGAATTTCCTGGTCCGAGAAGTCATCGAGGCTTTCCTGACGACCGCCGATCTCGTTGTAGATCTCGTGCAGGAATTTACGCAGCTCGGCAACTTTACGCTGCTCTTCAATCATGCGGTTGATCTTCTCGCCCAGACCTTTGGCCGCGAGGCCCAGGTGGGTTTCAAGGATCTGACCAACGTTCATACGCGAAGGTACGCCCAACGGGTTGAGGACGACGTCGACCGGGGTGCCATTGGCATCGTGCGGCATGTCTTCAACCGGCATGATCACGGAGACCACACCCTTGTTACCGTGACGACCGGCCATCTTGTCGCCCGGTTGGATGCGACGACGGATTGCCAGGTAAACCTTGACGATTTTCAGCACGCCTGGAGCCAGGTCATCACCTTGCTGCAGTTTGCGCTTCTTGTCTTCGAACTTGTCATCCAGCAGACGACGACGATCAACGATGTAGGCCTGGGCCTTTTCGAGCTGCTCGTTCAGAGCATCTTCAGCCATGCGCAGTTTGAACCACTGGCCGTGCTCAAGACCGTCGAGTACTTCGTCGGTGATGTCCTGGCCTTTCTTCAGGCCGGCGCCGCCTTCGGCTTTGTGGCCGACCAGAGCGGAGCGCAGACGTTCGAAAGTAGCGCCTTCGACGATACGGAACTCTTCGTTGAGGTCCTTGCGGATCTCGTCCAGCTGGGACTTCTCGATCGACAGGGCACGAGCATCACGCTCAACGCCGTCGCGGGTGAAGACCTGTACGTCGATGACAGTACCCTTGGTACCGGTAGGTACACGCAGGGAGGTGTCTTTAACGTCGCTGGCTTTTTCACCGAAGATCGCGCGCAGCAGCTTCTCTTCCGGAGTCAACTGGGTCTCGCCTTTCGGAGTGACCTTACCAACCAGGATGTCGCCAGCGCCTACTTCAGCACCTACGTAAACGATACCGGCTTCGTCCAGCTTGTTCAGTGCAGCCTCACCCACGTTCGGGATGTCCGCAGTGATTTCCTCTGGGCCAAGCTTGGTGTCACGGGCCACACAGGTCAGTTCCTGGATGTGGATCGTGGTGAAACGGTCTTCCTGAACAACACGCTCGGACAGGCAGATGGAGTCTTCGAAGTTGAAGCCGTTCCATGCCATGAACGCGATGCGCATGTTCTGACCCAGTGCCAGTTCACCCATATCGGTGGACGGACCATCGGCCATGATGTCGCTACGCTGAACCCGATCACCTTTACGCACCAGCGGACGCTGGTTGATGCAGGTGTTCTGGTTGGAGCGGGTGTATTTGGTCAGGTTGTAGATGTCGACACCGGCTTCACCGGTTTCAACTTCGTCATCGGCAACACGAACCACGATACGGCTGGCATCGACGGAGTCGATCACGCCGCCACGACGAGCCACGACGCAAACGCCGGAGTCACGAGCTACGTTACGCTCCATACCGGTACCGACCAGCGGCTTGTCAGCACGCAGGGTTGGTACGGCTTGACGCTGCATGTTCGAACCCATCAACGCACGGTTGGCGTCGTCGTGCTCGAGGAACGGGATCAGCGACGCTGCAACCGAAACTACCTGCTTCGGCGATACGTCCATCAAGGTGACGTCTTCAGGCGCCTTGACGGTGAACTCGTTCAGGTGACGAACAGCTACCAGCTCGTCGATCAGGACTTTCTTGTCGTTCATCGTGGCCGAAGCCTGAGCGATCACGTGATCAGCTTCTTCGATGGCGGACAGGAACACGATCTCGTCGGTGACCAGAGCGTCTTTCACCACGCGGTACGGGCTCTCGAGGAAGCCGTACTGGTTGGTGCGCGCATAGGCAGCCAGGGAGTTGATCAGACCGATGTTCGGACCTTCCGGCGTTTCGATCGGGCAAACACGACCGTAGTGCGTCGGGTGTACGTCACGAACTTCGAAGCCGGCACGCTCACGAGTCAGACCGCCAGGGCCGAGTGCAGAAACACGGCGCTTGTGGGTGATCTCGGACAGCGGGTTGTTCTGGTCCATGAACTGGGACAGCTGGCTGGAACCGAAGAACTCTTTCACCGCCGCCGCTACCGGCTTGGCGTTGATCAGGTCTTGCGGCATCAGGCCTTCGCTTTCAGCCATCGACAGACGCTCTTTGACCGCACGCTCAACACGCACCAGGCCAACGCGGAACTGGTTCTCGGCCATTTCGCCTACGCAGCGAACACGACGGTTACCCAGGTGGTCGATGTCATCGACGATGCCTTTACCGTTACGGATGTCGACCAGAGTCTTCAGTACCGCGACGATGTCTTCCTTGCACAACACGCCCGAACCTTCGATTTCGGTACGACCGATACGACGGTTGAACTTCATCCGGCCGACCGCAGACAGGTCATAGCGCTCAGGGCTGAAGAACAGGTTGTTGAACAGGGTTTCGGCAGCGTCTTTGGTTGGCGGCTCGCCAGGACGCATCATGCGATAGATCTCGACCAGCGCTTCCAGTTGGTTGCTGGTGGAGTCGATCTTCAGCGTGTCGGAGACGAACGGACCGCAGTCGATATCGTTGGTGTACAGAGTTTCGATGCGAACAACGCCGGCCTTGGCGATTTTCGCCAGGATCTCGGTGTTCAGCTCGGTGTTGCACTCTGCCAGGATTTCGCCGGTTGCCGGATGCACGATGACCTTGGCGGTGGTGCGACCCAGGACGTAGTCCAGAGGCACTTCCAGCTCTTTGATCCCTGCTTTTTCCAGCTGGTTGATGTGACGAGCGGTGATACGACGACCTTGCTCGACAATAACCTTGCCTTTGTCATCCTGGATATCCAGAACTGCGATTTCACCGCGCAGGCGCTGAGGCACCAGCTCCAGGCTCAGGCTCTCGCCTTTCACGTGGAATACGTTGGTGGTGTAGAACGCGTCCAGCACTTCTTCGGTGGTATAGCCGAGCGCGCGCAGCAGTACCGATGCAGGCAGCTTGCGACGACGGTCGATACGCACGAATACGCAGTCTTTCGGGTCGAACTCGAAGTCCAGCCACGAACCGCGGTAAGGAATGATGCGCGCGGAGTACAGCAGTTTACCGGAGCTGTGCGTCTTGCCACGGTCGTGGTCGAAGAACACGCCCGGGGAACGGTGCAGCTGGGAAACGATTACACGCTCGGTACCGTTGATTACGAAGGTACCGTTCTCAGTCATCAGGGGGATTTCACCCATGTAGACTTCTTGCTCTTTGATGTCCTTGATCGCTTTATTCGACGACTCTTTGTCGAAAATGATCAGGCGCACTTTTACCCGCAAAGGTACGGCGTAAGTTACACCGCGCAATACGCATTCTTTGACATCAAATGCCGGTTCGCCCAGGCGATAACCGACGTACTCCAGCGCAGCATTGCCGGAGTAGCTGATGATCGGGAAAACGGATTTGAAGGCCGCATGCAGGCCCACGTCGCGGAACTGATCTTTAGTCGCTCCCGCTTGCAAGAATTCACGATACGAATCCAGCTGGATGGCCAGGAGGTACGGCACATCCATGACGTCCGGCAACTTGCTAAAGTCCTTGCGGATACGTTTTTTCTCAGTATATGAGTAAGCCATCAGCGTTCCCCAGCTTGGTCACCTGCTTGTTTGGCCCCTCCCGACGGGAGCAGCCAGAAAATCGTGCAAACCCCATGGTTTGCGCCACCGCATCGGGTGGTTACAGCTCGTTATCAGCGCCGACCGAGCCGGCTGCCAATAACGGAAAAAGGCCGGTGGCAAGAGCCACCAGCCATCAGCCTGTCGCTTAACGCTCGGGCTGGAAACGCAAAGTCGATGCTTACTTCAGCTCGACTTTAGCGCCTGCTTCTTCCAGAGCTGCTTTGGCTTTGTCAGCTGCGTCTTTGGCAACGCCTTCCAGAACCATTGCAGGAGCACCGTCAACTACAGCCTTGGCTTCTTTCAGGCCCAGACCGGTCAGTTCACGTACAGCCTTGATCACGTTAACTTTCTTCTCGCCAGCTTCGGTCAGCATGACGTTGAATTCAGTTTGTTCTTCAACAACGGCAGCGGCAGCAGCTGGACCAGCCGATGCAGCAGCAGCGGTAACACCGAATTTTTCTTCGAAAGCTTTGATCAGCTCAACAACTTCCATTACGGACATGTTGCCAACTGCTTCAAGGATATCGTTCTGAGAGATAGACATGAATCTAATTCCTGATATTGGGGACGGCCTACGCGACCATCGAAAAAAACAAAAAACGCGAGAAGTTGACGAGCCTTAGGCTGCAGCAGCTTCTTTCTGGTCGCGAATTGCCGCCAGAGTACGAGCCAATTTGCTGGTTGCGCCTTGAATCACGCTCATCAGCTGAGAAATTGCTTCGTCACGGGTCGGCAGAGTTGCCAGTACGTCGATTTGGTTAGCTGCGAGGAACTTGCCCTCGAACGCAGCTGCCTTGATCTCGAACTTGTCCTGACCCTTTGCGAACTCTTTGAAAATCCGGGCAGCAGCGCCTGGATGTTCTTTGGAGAATGCAATCAGGGTAGGGCCGGTGAACACGTCGTTAAGGACACTGAATTCAGTGTCAGCAACAGCGCGCTTGAGCAGGGTGTTACGTACAACACGTACGTAAACGCCAGCTTCACGAGCCTCTTTACGGAGTCCGGTCATCGCGCCTACTGTTACGCCACGGGCATCAGCCACGACAGCGGACAGAGCGACTTTGGCAGCCTCGTTGACTTCAGCGACGATGGCCTTCTTGTCTTCGAGTTTAATTGCCACGGGTTTAACTCCTGCTTGTTACCGTTTCATCTGGTCGAAACCGGATGTCGTTTTGGTGTCTGATTCGGTAAGGAACCGGGAGCACCATCTGCGTAGGCTTGTGGTTTAAGACTTTCGTCGCCTACGGTCTTGGATAGCCCCCGCCAGGCAGGGACCCCAATTTTTCAACTGGCGCAAATACTTGCGCCAATTTTTGTCTTACGCGTCCAGCGAGCTCTGGTCGATGACCAGACCTGGGCCCATGGTGGTGCTCAGGGTTACGCGCTTAACGTAAATGCCTTTCGAGGAAGCCGGCTTGATACGCTTCAGATCAGCGATCAGGGCTTCAACGTTTTCCTTCAGCTTGACGGCGTCGAAGCCGATCTTGCCAACGGAAGTGTGGATGATGCCGTTTTTGTCGGTGCGATAACGAACCTGACCAGCCTTGGCGTTTTTAACCGCGGTAGCTACATCTGGAGTTACGGTGCCGACTTTAGGGTTAGGCATCAGACCACGTGGACCGAGGATCTGACCCAGTTGACCTACTACGCGCATGGCATCCGGGGATGCGATCACTACGTCATAGTTCAGGTCGCCGCCTTTCATTTCGGCAGCCAGATCATCCATACCTACGCGGTCAGCGCCGGCAGCCAGAGCAGCTTCAGCAGCTGGACCCTGGGTGAACACGGCAACGCGAACGGTCTTGCCAGTGCCGTGTGGCAGCACAGTAGCGCTACGAACGACCTGGTCGGATTTACGTGGGTCAACGCCCAGGTTTACAGCAACGTCGAACGACTCGCTGAACTTGACAGTCGACAGCTCGGCCAGCAGTGCAGCGGCGTCTACAAAGTTGTAGGCCTTGCCTGCTTCGATTTTGCCGGCGATAGCCTTTTGACGCTTGGTCAGCTTAGCCATTACACACCCTCCACGTTAAGGCCCATGCTACGAGCAGAACCGGCGATAGTACGCACGGCTGCTTCCATATCAGCTGCAGTCAGATCCGCGTTTTTGGTTTTCGCGATTTCTTCCAGCTGAGCACGGGTAACGGTGCCAACCTTAACGGTGTTCGGACGAGCGGAACCGCTGGTCAGACCGGCCGCCTTCTTCAGCAGAACCGAAGCAGGGGTGGATTTGGTTTCGAACGTGAAGCTACGGTCGCTATAGACAGTGATGATCACTGGAGTCGGCAGACCTGGCTCAAGACCCTGAGTACGGGCGTTGAAAGCCTTGCAGAATTCCATGATGTTCACGCCGTGCTGACCCAGAGCAGGACCAACAGGTGGGCTTGGGTTAGCCTGAGCGGCCTTCACTTGCAGCTTGATGTAAGCGGTAATCTTCTTGGCCATGAGGCACTCCAATTACGGGTTCAAACGCCTCGAAAGGCTCCCCGGTTACTTGCGCGTTTATCCCAGTGACGACAAAACCCCACAGCCTAGGGCTGCGGGGTTGGGATGCTTGCTCAGTTAGACCTTTTCGACCTGACTGAACTCCAACTCTACCGGAGTAGAGCGACCGAAAATGAGTACAGCCACCTGGATGCGACTCTTTTCGTAGTTAACTTCTTCAACAGTGCCGGTAAAATCGGCAAAAGGACCATCATTGACGCGCACCGACTCACCTGGCTCGAACAGAGTCTTCGGCTTCGGCTTGTCGCTACCATCAGCGACGCGGCGCAGAATTGCTTCTGCTTCCTTATCAGTGATTGGAGCCGGCTTATCAGCGGTACCGCCAATGAAACCCATAACTCGAGGAGTATCCTTGACCAAGTGCCAAGTACCCTCATTCATGTCCATCTGAACCAGCACGTAACCCGGGAAGAATTTGCGCTCGCTTTTACGCTTCTGGCCATTACGCATTTCAACCACTTCTTCAGTGGGAACCAGAATCTCGCCGAAGCCATCTTCCATGCCAGCCAGCTTTACGCGCTCAATCAACGAGCGCATGACATGCTTCTCGTAACCGGAGTAAGCATGCACAACATACCAACGCTTAGCCACGGGACACCCTTAGCCGACAATCAAGGAAACAAGCCAGCCGAGCAGGGAATCAAGCCCCCACAACAGCAACGCCATAACCAGAACAACAGCCACAACAATCAACGTGGTCTGCGTGGTTTCTTGGCGAGTTGGCCAAACGACTTTACGAATCTCGGTGCGCGCTTCCTTGACAAGAACAAAGAAAGACTTGCCCTTGACCGTCTGCAAGCCTACAAAGGCAGCTACAGCAGCAATCACAAGCAAAGCGAGCACACGGTACAGGATCGGCGAAGCAGAGAAATACTGATTGCCAACAACGCCAACAACCACCAAAGCGACTACCACTAGCCACTTGAGCAGATCGAAGCGAGAACCTTGAGCTTCAGCTTTAGGAGTCATCTATGAAGATCCTGTGAAAAGAAAGCCAGACACACCTGGTGAATCTGGCAGGTCAGGAGGGAATCGAACCCCCAACCTACGGTTTTGGAGACCGTCGCTCTGCCAATTGAGCTACTGACCTAAAACAAAATCAGGCCGACCATTATGCCGGCCCGAAAAAGACTTTACAACAACTTACTCAATGACCAAAATCGCTCGCCTGCACCAGGAGGTCAAAACCGCCTGCAAACAATGACAAACAACCTCTAGCCATTAAAACAAAGGCAGATATTTTCATATCTGCCTTGTTATATGGAGCTCTTGAGCGGATTTGAACCGCTGACCTCACCCTTACCAAGGGTGTGCTCTACCAACTGAGCTACAAGAGCGAAACACCGTGCAAAACCTGCAAACTTGGAGCGGGTAGCGGGAATCGAACCCGCATCATCAGCTTGGAAGGCTGAGGTTCTACCACTAAACTATACCCGCGAGGCTTGCAGCTCTCGCTAAAAATGGTGGAGGGGGAAGGATTCGAACCTTCGAAGTCGTAGACGTCAGATTTACAGTCTGATCCCTTTGGCCGCTCGGGAACCCCTCCTAAGCGAGCCGGCATTCTACATCATGCCAGCCTTCTGTCAAGCATTTTTCTCATTAAAAACCTGAGGTTAGCTGCGTTGACCTTGCTTCACATCGCTAACCGCTTTAGGTCTTCGCTGTGGAGCGGGCGCCATTCTATGCAAACTATTCGATGGGCGCAACCCCCTCGCAAGGCATTATTTTATGTTTTAACTCATTGAATTCTCTAGAAAGGTTTAGCAACTGCAAATCATCCAGCCAACGCCTGCTCTCGGGGGCCACACGTACCCAGTAACCGGCTGACTCAGCACTCCCCTTCGGCAACAACTGATATTTCACCTCCATGCCGCTCAATCGGCGCTCAAGCCCCTGAGCGACATCCTGCCGCGTAAATCCGCCTAAATACAGGCAACCTGGATCTACTTGAGCAGCCTTTCCTTTTTCCTTGGTCGAATCAGGCGTTTCACTCAGCAGGCGAATATCCTGCTGCCCCCCCCGATACAAGCTTAAAGGCGTCACATCCTTCGCACGCAGAGGAGCCTCTTGCTGATGCCAGATGTAATAGAAGACGTTGAGAACCAGCAGAAGCAGAAACAACCAACGCATAAGGACCTCAGGACAAAGGACACGCCATAGCCAAGCCAACGAATACCAGATCCGGAACCACCCTCGCCTCCGGCACGACGCCTGAAACCAAGGCAGCATCCCCCCCCGTCAGGAACACTACGAATTCTTTACCCCAGTAGCTGCGCGCCAGTTCCAGCTGAGCAAGCACAAACCCCTGAAGCATCAACAGACACCCTCGCTCGACAGCTTCGACCGTCGTACGACCCGGAATGAGACTCTCCAGCGCGCGCTCCGCCGCGCGATCACCGTAACGAATCTTGCGGGTATGTGTGCGAAGCTGATTACGCATCAATGGCATACCGGGACAGATGAATCCACCCAAGTGCCCTCCATCCCTGGCAACGAAGTCAGCTGTTACAGCAGTACCGAAATCAAGGACAAGGCACGCGCCTGCAGCCAGATGAAAACCGCCCAGCATCGCAAGCCAGCGATCCAGCCCGAGCCGCTCGAATTCCTCATAACCATTGCGCACGCCGGACATTTCCCGCGCGGGAACCGCGCAGACCGCCGAGACATTGAAGGACGCCTTCAACAAAGCGGTCAACTCATTGGTTTCATCCGCAGTCCTGACACTCACCAGCCGACAAAACTTCAGAGCAAGGCCTTTCAGTGCCTTCAAGTCGTCAAGCAGCGCCAGATCCGAATCGACAACGCCCTCACCCACCACTGACTGCGCATTCGCCTCAAGCACGCGCCACTTGATGAAACTATTTCCGCAATCGAGCTCAAGAATCATCGCGCAACCTCAGACTCAGCTCGCCACCACTGAAAACTTTTTCCACGCCATCCACCTTCAAGCGCAAGGCGCCTTGGCTATCGATCCCCAGCACTTCACCGTCTATATGGGTTACACCAGCTATCAACGACACCGCCCGCCCCTGCCACAGATGATTTTGCTCCCACTCAGCCTGAATAGCTGAAAATCCGCTCGCCTGGTGACGCGACAGATACTTTTGAAGCATCAATCCAAGCTCGGCGACCAGGCGATTGCGATCGAACACCTTGCCGGACTCAAGCCGCATGGAAGTCCACTGCTGATCGACCTCCTCAGTTATCTGCATGTTTACATTGATCCCCACACCCAGCACCACATGGCAAACATCAGCGGGATCTCCCACTAGCTCAAGCAGAATTCCGGCAATCTTCTTCTGACCCACAAGAACATCGTTGGGCCACTTCAATCCAGCCGCCGAAATGCCAAGCTCTCGCAGCGTATGCATGACAGCGAGCCCCACAACAAGGCTCAAACCTTCCAGCTGACGCATCCCACCTTCAATACGCAGCACCAGGCTGTAATAAATATTCTCTGCAAATGGACTCGCCCATCGCCTTCCGCGCCTTCCACGACCCACTGTCTGACGCTCGGCGAGTACGATAAAGGGAGACGCCTGGCCTTGATCTATGGCGCGTAGTGCCTCGGCATTGGTGGAGTCAATCGAGTCAAAAGCCAAAACCGGCCAATTACAGGAAGACGCCAGCCGGCCAATTTCCTGCGGATCAAGCAACGTCAATGGCGCGGCAAGCTGATAACCTCGCCCTCGGACCTTGTGAATGGACAAACCCAGCTCAGCCTCCAGGTGCTGGAGCTGCTTCCAGACAGCACTGCGACTGATGCCCAAGGCAGCACCTAGCGCTTCACCCGAATGGAATCGGCCATCTTTAAGAAGCTTTAACAACGTCAGCATGCAAGTCTCGCCTCACAATGAGGCCCGCATGATAGCCACGCCCCGAGCAGTTGCATAGAAACCCGGAGAGTCAGATTTTCCTGCGGACAAAAACAAAACCCCTACCTGCATACGCAGATAGGGGTTTCGGAATTTAATCTTGACGATGACCTACTCTCACATGGGGAAACCCCACACTACCATCGGCGATGCATCGTTTCACTGC